>JAZRVP010000191.1:0-23736 GCA_045599245.1 Myxococcota bacterium | reverse complement strand
TGGACGGCTGGCATCGCAGAGCCCAGTGAGCAAATGAAATGAACGAGTTGGAGAGCCGACAGGCTCGGGAAACGAAGTGCATTTCATATTGCGAACTGAGGACAGGGGCAAAGCCCCAGCGGGGTTCGGGGCAGAGCCCCGGCTAAACATCACCGGCGTTGATTCAGCCCTGACTGTGATCGATGGCGGCCTTGATAAAGCTCGCAAAAAGCGGATGGGCAGCCGTCGGTTTGGACTGATATTCGGGATGGAACTGCGTGGCGATGAACCAGGGGTGATTCGGAAGCTCGAATATTTCGACAAGCGTCCCGTCAGGCGATGTGCCGCTGAAACAAATGCCGGCTTCCTCGAGCGCCTGGCGAAGGTCATTGTTGACTTCATAGCGATGGCGATGGCGTTCACTGATTTCGCGTTTTCCATAGATCTCTCGAACGTGCGAGTTGTCCGCAAGTCGGCATGGATAGGCGCCGAGACGCATCGTACCACCCTTGTCCTCGATCTTTTCCTGCGACGCCATGAGGTGGATGACGGGGTGTTTTGAATCGGGCACAAACTCGGATGAATTGGCATCTTCCCAGCCGCAGATGTGCCGCGCGTATTCGACAAGTGCCATCTGCATCCCGAGACAAATTCCGAAAAGCGGCACATTATGTTCTCGCGCAAACTGAACGGCGCGGATTTTACCCTCGCTGCCGCGAACGCCGAAACCGCCCGGAACGAGAATGCCGTGAACATGTCCCAATGCCTCTGCGAGTTCATCCTCGGAGAGCGATTCAAGCTCCTCACTGTCGATATAATGCAGTTTCACGCGGGCTTCGTTGGCATATCCGCCGTGATTGAGGGCTTCGATTAGGCTCTTGTACGACTCTTTGAGTTTGACGTATTTGCCGACGAGCGCAATGTCGATTTCGCGTTTCGGATTCCGAATGATTTCACAGATGCGTTCCCACGGCGTCGTGTCGGGATCGCGCGACCAAATCTGCAAAAGCTCGGTGATGCGGTCGTCGAGTTCCTGTTCGTGGAAATAAGTCGGCATCATGTAAATGCTGGGCATGTCGCGGGCGCCAAAAATGCAGTCTTCGCGAACATTGCAGAAAAGTGCGAGCTTTTTGCGGATGTCGGCGGGAAGGTCGCGTTCGCCACGGCACAGGAGGATGTCGGGCTGGATACCGATCTGGCGAAGTGCCGCAACCGAATGCTGCGACGGCTTGGTTTTCATTTCGTCTGCCGTCTTGATGTACGGAACGAGCGTAACGTGGATGTTGAGGACATCTTCTCGGGCATGCTGCGCCTTGAACTGGCGGATTGCCTCGAGAAACGGCAGCGATTCGATGTCGCCAACTGTGCCGCCGACTTCGACAATCGCAACGTCACAATTCTTCGTTCCTTCGATAAATACAGACTGAATTTCGTCCGTGATATGCGGAATGACCTGAACGGTCCCCCCGAGATAGTCCCCGTGACGCTCTTTCGTGATGACGCGGTGATAGATCCGGCCTGCCGTACAGTTGTTCGCCTGACGCGTCTGCGCATGCGTGAATCTTTCGTAATGCCCGAGATCCATATCCGTTTCCGCACCGTCTTCCGTCACATAAACCTCGCCGTGCTGCAGCGGATTCATCGTGCCCGGATCGACATTGATGTACGGATCGAGCTTGACAAAATTGACGGACAAGCCGCGAAGTTCGAGCAGTGCTCCGATGGCAGCAGCCGAAATGCCTTTACCGAGTGAGCTGATAACGCCACCCGTCACAAAAATGTACTTGGTCGAACGAGCCATTTTTTATCCTTGTGCGATAAATAATGATTAAATGGGGCGGGGGGGATGCCCCCCGCGCGGCTATCGGCACTGCTTCGCAGCTCCAATACGCCGCTCCCCCCGGCGGCTATCTGCGATACGCCGCCCGGCTTCTACAAATCTTCTGGCGCTTTCGTACGTTGATATTCGCAACGAAAACCTTTTCTATGATATACCCGAATCCTCTTTTGCGCCAAAGCCTGTGGTTTGGGTGGGTGTTTCTTTTTTTCGATCGGTTTTTTGGGTCGGATGAGCTCGAAGTATTTAAAAAAAAGGTTGCGTATTTATTCGCATATTGCACTGATTTCCTTGTCGCTGGCTGTGATTCCTTCATGGGCTTCGGCGCAGGATGCACAGGAACAGAAAGCCTCTGAATCGATATTGATGCCTTTTGAAAATGGAATAAATCAGGGGGAACAGGCGTCAAATCAACCTGAACAGGCTTCGACGAAGGAGGGCGCACTCGATGAAATTGTCAGGCTTCAGACCGATTTGTACAAAGTCGTCCTCACGTTCGGTTCACAGGCCGAAATCGTCGAATCCGAAATCCGAAAACACGAGGAAATCGTCATTCATAACCATGAACTGAAAATGACTGTAAAACCCGTTGTTCTTGAGGATGGATCGACGGAAGTTCCCGGCGTTTTGTACTTTAGGGTTCCCACGCTCTGCTCCGAACTCGATGAATCTCTCAAGCGATATATTGCCAAAAATAGCCCCGCTCTCGAAAGTGCCGTTCAGATCCTGGCTGAACAATCCAAGTCGATGTCCGAGACTGAAAAGGCCGAAACAGCGCAAAAAATCAGAGTGGCTCTGGCCGCTATTCCCAATCTGCGACGCGCCCAGGAAATCCTTTATATTTGCCTGTACCGGTTCAAAAATGAACTGGGCTATCAGCCGCCGTTTATGGTGGAACGAACAATGAGGACTTGGTTTGGGATGCAGGAACCGCTTCTCGACGCATGGCTGGGTGACGTCGACTAATTCTACTTTACAACATGAACAATGCACATCTTCGTGATGTGATGGATGTGATTTATGACAAAATTTATTTCGGATTTGCTCCAGTCTGAAGTCGTAGGACTCAGCGTTCTGGATTTTCTCATCCTGCTTGTGGCTTTATTGATGGCGATCGCCGTCAATAAGCTCATCGTTGACAGGATGATTCCGTACATCTGCGAAAAGGCAAAACAAAAGGAAAAGGAGCGCAAGGAGAGGAATGCGCGCATGGCGCGTGAAGCCGAAAAGGCTTTAGAGGCGGCTAAGAAGCGGGACGAAAACGGGGAAGGGGATGAGGCGGCGACTGAGAATGCATCGGAAAATGCCGTAAACGCGGAAAACGAGGGGGGACAGCCGGATGAAGCACATAATATCGAAGATGAGATAGGGGAGCGTGAGCTCGGAAAAAGGAAATATCGTACCCATATTCCGATTATGGACATCGTATTTTCATCTCTCGGCAAGCCGGTTCATATTTTGGTTTACATCATAGCGATCGGGATTGCACTTTTTCTGATGTCGACGCCGAAATGGGCCGTTGAAATCAAGCCTGTTATCTTCATGCTACTCAAGGCAATCGGGATCTGGTGCGGAATCCTGTACATGCTTCGGGTTACGGACAAGTTTAAGGAGTATTTCGCAAGGCTTGCCGCCGGCACAAAAGATGACAAGCTTGACGATATGCTCGTTCCGCTGATTTCCAGCACGATTAAGGTGATTTTGATCGCCTGCGGCGTTCTGGTCGTCGTGCAGAACCTGGGATATTCAGTGACATCTCTTGTCACAGGGCTTGGAATTGGCGGCGCTGCACTGGCACTCGCTTCAAAAGACACGCTTGCAAACCTGTTTGGTGCTTTTGTCGTCTTCGTGGACAAGCCGTTCCAAATTGGAGACTGGATCTGCATCGGAAGCGTCGAGGGGGAGGTTGAGGAAATCAGGCTTCGAACGACGCTGATACGGACATGGGATAATTCAGTGGTGACACTCCCGAATTCACTGCTTTCAACGGAGAGTATCGACAACTTTGAACGCAGAAAATACCGCAAAATGGAGTGCAATTTTGGCGTTCTGTATTCCACAACGGCCGAACAGATTGAAAAAATAGTGAGTGAAATCAAGGAACATCTGGCAACACATGTGGTCAATGTCGTGGCCATAGAAGAGAGCTACCGGAAAGTAAAAGATATCAAGAGTGATGAAAGGCTGACGTCGGAAGAGAAGGCGAGAAAAATCCTCGAAGTGAAGTATGTACCGGAGAAAAACGAAATCTACGGACCAAGCTATTATGTGGGGTTCAAGGGATTTGGGGACTCGAGTCTTGATATCGAGGTGGTCGCGTTTACGTATCGAACGAATAAGGCGGGACACATGGAAGATCGCCAAAACTTTTTATTGGAGATCATGCGGATAGTGGAAAGAAATGGGACTGGATTTGCGTTCCCGACGAGGACGCTTGAATGGGCAGGGCCGCAGTCGCGAATTCCGATTCAAATGCATCAGGGGAGCAAAGAGTGAAAAATAGATCCCCCTATTCGACGGTGTCTGTTATAATAAAAAAAGAATTCATCGAAAGATGAAAGGCAGAGTGTTTCGGCATCGAAGAGATGCCGGTTAATTAACTTCCCTGAACGGGAAAAGAATAAAGGAGTCAACGATGCAGATCGATATCAGCTTCCGTCACATGGAACCCTCGGATACGTTAAGGGAGTACGCTGACGAAAAGATCCGTCGTGTAATTCGCAAGCATATTCGGGATGACTTTGATGCACAGATTACGCTTGCCGTGGAAAAATTCCGTCACATTGCGAAACTTCATCTGACCTACAAGGGCATATCAATCAAATGCGAAGAAAGTAGCGAAGATATGTATCAGTCGATAGACCTGGCACTTGACAAACTGGAAAGCCAGATCAAGCGATACAAAGGCAAACTTCGTGCACATAAACCGGGTGCGGTGGATGCAAGCCGCAAGCTGGATATCGCCGTTGTGGAAATGCCGAAAGAAGATGTCAGCGTAGAAGCAGTGGAAGACAGCGCAGAAGAAGCGGCTGAAGTTGCGGAAGCTCCGAGTGCAAAAGTCATTAAGCATGAACAGATTGCTCTTGAAGAAATGAGCGTTGATGATGCAGCACTGAAACTTGACCTGGAAGGTCTTCCGGTTTTGGTATTCATCAATGCCGACAGCAAGGCTGTGAATGTCCTTTACAAACTTGAAGATGGCAACTGCGGACTGATTGCACTCGATAGATAATTGAGTGATAAAGTCACGTAATGAAGCCGAAATAGAAAAGAACAGTCGGCGCATGCCGGCTGCAGAATTTGGTAAAATGCGCGCAAACACGAAAAAAAACTTGTCAAAAAGAGAAAAAGAATGTTAAAGCCGCGCGCCAACTGCTGAGAGTATAGCGCAAGCTAAATTTGATTTACGAAGCGGTTGGATAAAAAGACTGCATGAAGCCGAAAGGAAGGCGAATAAAAGAGCCTGGATTTGGCGCAGTCAGTAAAATAGCAACAGGAATGGTGCTGAATGTTTGTGAAAATGTTGACAAACATTGTGTGCATCAATACAATATTCCGGTTTTGAATCAGGCCATGAAATAGTTTCAGTGGCTTGAGAGGCATTAAAAAGAAAGAGGAGATAAAATGCCGACAATTAATCAGCTGGTTAGAAAAGGCCGCGAGAGAAAAGTTAGCAAGACGAACTCGCCGGCACTTAAGAGCTGTCCGCAGCGTCGTGGCGTCTGCGTTCGTGTAAGCACGACGACCCCTAAAAAGCCTAACTCGGCTCTTCGTAAGGTTGCCCGTGTTCGTTTGACAAGCGGAATGGAAGTTTCGAGTTACATTCCGGGCGAAGGCCACAATCTTCAGGAACACAGCGTTGTTCTTATTCGTGGCGGTCGTGTCAAGGACCTTCCTGGTGTTCGTTACCACATCATCCGTGGTACACTGGATTCAATGGGCGTTAATGCCCGCCGCGCTGGCCGTTCCAAATACGGTGCAAAGCGTCCTAAATAAGAGAGGAGTTAAGAAATGCCAAGACGACGTGAAGTCGAAAAACGCGATGTTCTTCCCGATCCACAGTATCATGATCGGCTCGTCGCAAAATGCATTAACAGCCTGATGTTTGATGGCAAGAAATCTACAGCCGAAGCCATTATGTATGGAACGCTCGATCTCCTTGGCCAGCGTACAAAAGGTGGCGAAGACAGCAGCCTCGACGTTTTCAAAAAAGCCGTCGACAATGCCCGTCCCGCAGTCGAAGTTAAAAGCCGCCGCGTTGGTGGTTCAACCTATCAGGTTCCTGTCGAAATCAGAGCTGACCGTCGTACCGCTCTCGCTTTCCGCTGGCTGATCGGTAATGCACGTAAACGTTCCGAAAAATCCATGATTGAACGCTTCGCCGCTGAATTGCTCGATGCATACAATAATCGTGGTACAACAATTAAGAAGAAAGAAGATACCCATCGTATGGCTGAAGCCAATAAGGCTTTTGCTCATTATCGCTGGTAGTTTTCAGCAGGGTTTCCGTAGTTCATTTGGCAGTAAGCACGCGAAAACGTGCAATATTAATGAGAGCATAACGTGGGTAGAGATGTAGAGTTGGAGCGAGTGCGCAATATCGGTATTATGGCGCATATCGATGCTGGTAAGACAACGACGTCAGAACGTATCCTGTATTTTACGGGAAAAACTCATCGTATCGGTGAAGTTCATGACGGTGCGGCAACGATGGACTGGATGGCGGAAGAACAGGAACGCGGCATCACGATTACGAGTGCAGCTACCGTGTGTTACTGGAACCGCAATGGGCATAACCGTATCAATATTATTGACACTCCGGGACACGTCGATTTTACGATTGAAGTGGAACGGTGCCTGAGAGTTCTCGATGGTGCTGTCGCAGTTTTTTGTGCAGTGGGCGGTGTTCAGCCGCAGAGCGAAACTGTTTGGCGCCAGGCTGATAAATACAGCGTGCCTCGTATCGCTTTCGTAAATAAAATGGATCGCGTCGGCGCGGACTTTAAAAATGTTCTGGCTCAGATGGAAACAAGACTGAGCGCAAATCCCGTCGCAGTTCAGTTGCCAATTGGTGCGGAAGATAATTTCAAAGGCGTGATTGATCTCGTTGAGAACAAGGCGCTGTATTTTAATCCCGAAACACTCGATACCGAAGAAGGCGAAATGCCTGCAGATATGGCCGATGAGGTCGCGGAATATCGTGAAACACTCATCGTGAAAGCATCTGACTTCGATGAAAGTCTCATGGAGGCATATCTGAACGGTGATGAAGTCAGTGCGGACAGTATTCGTGCTGCACTTCGTAAAGGCTGCATAGCAATGGGTGTTGTCCCTGTGTTCTGCGGTTCTGCATTTAAAAATAAGGGCGTGCAACGTGTCTTGGATGGTGTCATTGATTACCTTCCGAGCCCGGTTGATATCCCTGGTCCGATGGTTGCCCCATACGAAGCTTTCGCACGTCAGGAACGCGAAGAAGGCGACGTGACGGATGATGAAAAATTTGAGCTGAAGGTCTCCGATAATGGACAGTTTGCTGGCCTCGCCTTCAAACTCATGTCAGATCCGTATGTCGGGCAGCTGACGTTTGTTCGCGTATATTCAGGAAAACTTGTTTCCGGTGAGACGGTGTTTAATACCAATAAACACCGACGCGAGAGAATCGGTCGATTGCTGAGAATGCATGCAAACAAGCGTGAGGATATTACAGAGGCTTATGCTGGCGAAATTGTTGCGGTGCTTGGACTCAAGAGCACTGTAACGGGTGACACACTCTGCGAAGAAGGTCTGGATGTCGTTCTTGAATCGATGACATTCCCGGCACCGGTTATCAATATGTCAATTGAACCGGATACCCAGGATGACGTGAATCGATTGGGGTTGGCGCTTCAGAAGCTTGCTGCGGAAGATCCATCTTTTAAAGTTAGTACAGACAGAGAGACGGGACAGACCGTGATTGGCGGTATGGGTGAACTTCATCTGGACATCATTGCATCACGACTTAAACGTGAATTCAATGTGAATGCGAAGATTGGACGTCCCCAGGTCGCTTATCGTGAGACAATATCCAAGGCTGGCGAGGCTGAATGCAGATTTGTGCGTCAGTCCGGCGGTCGTGGACAATATGGTCATGTCAAAATTACGCTTACTCCCAATGAACCCGGCAAGGGCATTACCTTTGAATCGAAGATTGTAGGTGGTGTGGTGCCGAGAGAATATTGGCCGGCGGTTGAGAAAGGCATTCGCAGTGCATCGGAAACGGGTGTGCTTGCAGGATATCCGGTGGTTGATGTTCATGTAGAACTGATCGATGGTTCGTATCATGAAGTTGACTCAAGTGAAATGGCATTTCAAGTCGCAGGGTCGATGGCTTTTAAAGACGGATGCAAAAAATGCGGTGCTCAGTTACTTGAACCCGTTTTTGATGTTGAGGTTATTACGCCAGAGGAGTATACAGGCGACGTCATCGGCGATTTGAATAGTCGTCGTGGTCGCATCCAGGATTTGGAACCGCGCAAAGGTGTACAGGCAATTCGAGCCGCAGTTCCGCTTTCTGAAATGTTTGGTTATGCGACGGTGCTTCGTTCGGCAACACAGGGCCGTGCGAGCTATACGATGCAGTTTAAGTGTTACGAACCTTTGCCGGCAGCCTTGTCGGAGGGGTTGATTGAGCGTTTTGGTGCCAAGGTGAATTCGTAAGGAATTCAAAAAACAATGAGAGGAGAGCCTAAACATGGGCGATAGAATTCGTATTAAACTGAAGGCATATGATCACAGGTTGTTAGATGCCTCAGTTCAGGAAATTATCAATGCAGCACAGCGAACGGGTGCAAAGATTGCTGGTCCGATTCCTCTTCCGACGCAGGTGAGCAGATTTACTGTTCTTAGAAGCCCGCACGTTGATAAGAAGAGCCGGGAGCAGTTTGAAATCCGTACGCACAAACGTCTGATCGACATCGAGACAAACGAACAGACAGTTGATGCATTGATGAAATTGGATTTGTCGGCAGGCGTGGATATCAAGATTCGCCTTCGCGACTAGTATTGGAACGCAGAACATTTAGAAAGCTGCGAAAAAACGGAGAATCGAGATGAAATTGGACTTATACAACCTGACCAACGAAAAAATCGGTGAGGTGGAAGTGTCTGATGAGGTGTTCGGGACAGAAGTTCGCCCGCATCTTTTCCATGAAGTGGTAAAGATGCAGCTGGCTAATCGTCGTCGCGGCACTCACAAAGGCAAAACGAGAGCAGAAGTCAGCGGCGGCGGTAAAAAACCTTTCAAACAGAAAGGTACAGGTAACGCCCGTCAGGGTACAAGCCGTTCCCCACATATGGTCGGCGGCGGCTGGGCTTTTGCAAAGCGCAATCGCGATTACAGCTATTCGCTTAACAAGAAAAAATGCCGTGTTGCACTTCGCAGTGCACTGAGCATGGTCGTCAGCGAAGGCAAAATTAAAGTTGTTGACAACTTTGATGTTGCCGAAATTAAAACGAAAGCAGTCGCATCAACATTGAATACACTTAATGTTGCACGTGCTCTTGTCGTTGACTGCAAAGCAGGTGAAAGAGAATACACGACGCTGAATAACGAAAATCTTCGTTTGAGCGTTCGTAATCTTCAGAACTACAAATATCTTCGTCCCGAAGGTGTCAATGTTTATGATGTTCTCCATTATGGCGGCGTCGTTGTGACGCGTGAAGGCCTTGAAAGACTTGAAGCGAGGTTGAAGGGATGAAGCGTATAGAAGATGTTATCCGTCGTCCAATCATTAATGAAAAGTCGACGCTCTGCCGCAGATTCGGCAATCAGTATGTTTTCGCCGTTGACCTCAAAGCCAATAAACAGGAAATCACGGAAGCCGTTTCCAAACTTTTCAATGTTAAAGTTGAATCGGTTAATACGATGGTAATGCCTGGTAAAGACAAACGCTTTGGACGTCATTATGGCCATGTTTACAAATGGAAGAAAGCCATTGTAACGCTGGCTGATGGTCAGGAAATTAACTTCTTCGACGGTGTTGAAGAAGCCTCTGAAACGGCTGAAGCCTAAGGTTTCACGATTAAGCATTTGGAAGGTGTAAAATGGCGCTTAAGAGTTTTAAACCGACATCGGCTAGTCGTCGCTTTATGACGGTTCTCAGCCGCAAAGATGTCACAAGCAGCTCCCCCGAGCGTAAGCTCGTTGTGAAGCTCTCAAAAAATGGTGGCCGCAATAATCTCGGTCGCATTACCTGCCGTCATCACGGTGGCGGCCATAAAAGACGTTATCGTCTGATTGATTTTGCAAGAAATAAGGTTGGTATTCCCGGCCGCGTCGTTTCGATTGAATACGATCCGAACCGTACATGCCGTATCGCCCTCGTTTGCTATGCCGATGGTGAAAAACGTTATATTCTTGCACCGGAAGGGTTGGAAGTTGGTTTGGAAGTGATTTCCAGCGCACATGCAGATATCAAAGTTGGTAACTGCCTCAAGCTGAAATACATTCCGCTCGGCACCGAAATTCATAACATTGAGATGCGTCCAGGTAAAGGCGGTCAGCTCGTCCGAAGTGCTGGCGTTGCAGCTCAGCTTATGGCTCGTGAAGGCAATTATGCCCTCGTTCGTATGCCCTCTGGCGAACTTCGTAAAATCCATGTTGAATGCCGTGCTTCCATTGGCCGCATGGGTCTGAGTGATCATGCAAACGTATCCCTCGGCAAAGCCGGTCGTAGCCGTTGGCTTGGTGTTCGTCCGTCCGTTCGCGGTGTTGTTATGAACCCGGTTGATCACCCCCATGGTGGTGGTGAAGGTCGTACAAGTGGTGGTCGTCATCCTGTTACCCCATGGGGTATTCCTACCAAGGGCAAGAAGACGCGTCATAATAAAGTCAGTAGCAAATTCATCGTCAAACGACGCAGCAAATAGTTGAGGAGACTATTCAATGCCACGATCCATCAAAAAAGGTCCTTTTATTGATGAACACCTTGCCAAAAAAGTCGAGGACAATCAGGGGACAGCTAAAAAAGTCATTAAGACATGGTCACGCCGCAGCATGATTCTTCCGGAAATGGTCGGAATGACGTTTGCGGTTCACAATGGTAAAGCATTCATTCCTGTTTTCGTAACGGAAAACATGGTTGGACACAAACTTGGCGAATTTTCGATGACCCGTACATTCCGTGGTCATGCTGCAGATCGCAAAGTGGTTAAGAAGTAATTTTAAGCGCTTGACGCAAATGGAGAAAAGTAGATGGGCAAGCCTTCAATGAAGAATGAACATCACAGCGTAAATCGCGTGAGTGCGATGAGCGTGCGTCTGGCGCCTCGCAAGGCCAGAATCATTGTTGATATGGTTCGTGGACTTGACGTCAGAGATGCATTGTGCGTGCTTCGTTATACGAACAAACGCGGCGCAGTGATTATTGAAAAATTAATTGAATCCGCACTTAGCAATATTGAAGCGAAAGGCGGTCAGGATGTTGATGAGCTCAAAGTGGGAGCGGCTTGGGTAAATGAAGGCCCGACGCTTCGTCGTTTTATGCCGAGAGCTCAGGGACGTGCAACTCGTATTCGTAAGAGAACGTGCCATATTCACATCGAGCTTAATAGTAACGTTCGCGGCGCGAAAAGTGCTGCGGTGCAGGATTAATGGGAGGTTTCCTTGGGTCAGAAAAGTAATCCGACAGGTCTCCGCATTGGCGTGATCAGAACCTGGTCGTCGAAATGGTATGAGGAAGGCAGTTATGCGAAGTGGCTCAAAGAGGATCTTCGCATCAAAAAGTTCATTAAAGACGAATACGGTCACACGGGGATCAATCGCATCGAGATTGAACGAGCTGCAAACAAGGTTAAAGTCAGTGTTTTTACCGCTAAACCCGGTATTATCATTGGTAAAAAAGGTAAGGATGTTGATGTCCTTAAAGACAAACTTCGCAAGTTAACGAACAGCGATGTCTATTTAAACATCCAGGAACTGCGCAAAGCGGAAATGGATGCTCAGCTCGTTGCAGAAGGCGTTGCCCACAATCTCGAACATCGTGTGAGCTTCCGTCGTGCAATGAAGAAGAGCGTTCAGAGCGCTCTCAAATTGGGTGCGAAGGGTATTCGTGTTAATTGTGCAGGTCGACTTGGTGGCGCAGAAATGAGCCGTACCGAGTGGTATCGTGAAGGACGCGTTCCTCTTCATACACTTCGCGCTGATATCGATTATGGTTTTGCAGAAGCAAAAACGGCATACGGTATCATTGGTATCAAAGTTTGGATTTTCAAAGGCGAGATTTTGGGCGATCCCCTCAGAGTCAACGCTTAATGCCAGTATTCAGGCAAGAAATTATTGCTTGCCTGAATTTTACTTTGACATATGCTCAAAGTAGGCGTATGTATGCGCGCCTTGTGGGGGACATCTCTGCAAGGTGCAAGTTTTGATTGCAAAAGCTATAGTCGCGGATGATTCATCATTCGCAGGAGCAAGCGATGTTAAGTCCGAAGAAAGTTAAATGGAGAAAAGTTCAGAAAGGCTCGATGCGTGGTAAAGCGTATCGTGGTTCTGACGTTAGTTTTGGTGAATTTGGTCTGATGGCAACAGAGCCGGCCAGAATTACTGCCCGCCAGATCGAAGCTGCTCGTGTTGCTATGACACGTTATGCAAAACGTGGTGGTAATATCTGGATTAGAGTTTTTCCTGACAAGCCGATTACGCAGCATCCAGCTGAGGCTCGTATGGGTAAAGGTAAAGGTAATCCGGAATTTTGGGTTGCTGTGGTTCAGCCTGGTCGTGTTCTTTATGAGATGGATGGCGTTCCTGAAGATGTTGCTCGTGAAGCATTCCGCCTTGCATCGAATAAATTGCCGTTGAAGACGAAATTTGTTTGTCGGGAGCAAATCTAATGAAAGCAAAAGAATTGAGCGAAAAGAGCCGCGCTGAGCTTCAGGATATGCTTGATGGAAGTCGGAAGGAATATTTCCGTCTTAAAATGCGTCAGGCAACCGGTCAGCTTGAGAAAGTCTCTGATATGGTTAAACTTCGCAAGGATATTGCGAGACTGAATACCGTGATTCGCGAACGCGAACTGAGAGGATAAGAGATGGAAAGTACAAAACGCGGCAATCGTAAGACCAGAGTTGGTACAGTTGTCAGTGATAAAATGGAGAAAACGATTGTTGTAGAAGTTGAACGTCGTGTTCTTCACAAGGTTTATAAAAAATACGTGAAAAGTCGTTCGCGGTATATGGCCCAAGACAGTGAGAATACTGCTCGCATTGGTGATCATGTTATGATCGAAGAAACGCGACCGATCTCAAAAAATAAGTGCTGGCGATTGAAAGAAATTATTCGCCGTGCTCCTGTCATTTAAGTCAGAGTATTCTGATTAAGGGGAAATAGCCGTGATTCAGATGCAGACAGTGCTCTCAGTTGCAGATAACTCGGGAGCGAAAAAAGTTCAGTGTATTAAGGTGATTGGCGGTTCAAAACGTAAATATGCCGGAATTGGTGACGTTATTGTTGTGTCCGTCAAAGAAGCCCTTCCTAATTCTAAAGTCAAGAAAGGTGATGTTCACCAGGCAGTCGTCGTTCGTACGGCTAAGGAGATTGCGCGTAAAGATGGCAGCTTCATTAAATTTGATGGAAATGCTGCAGTTCTGATTGATGCGCAGAAGAATCCGATCGGAACACGTATTTTTGGGCCGGTTGCCCGTGAATTACGTGCGAAGAGCTATGTGAAGATCATTTCCCTTGCACCAGAAGTTCTTTAATACGAGGTATGATATGAAGATCAAAAGAGGTGATGTTGTCATCATTCTTTCGGGTAAAGAGCGGGGCATGCAGGGACGCGTTCTGCGCGTTGATACCAAAAGTGACCGCGTTTTTGTTGAAGGTCGCAATATGGTAAAAGTGCATCGCAAAGCAAATGCACTTGGCCAGGAAGCTGGTATCGTGAGCAAAGAAGCCAGTGTTCATGTAAGCAATGTAGCGCTCTACAGTGAAAAACTTAAGCGCGGTGTAAGAGTCTGCTCCCGCTATGTTGGTCAGGACGATAAGCTTTTTGCGTCCAAACGTGAAGCATTGAACAGTTTTAGTGAGCCAGTTGAACACGTTGCTAAAGTGCGTTTCTGTGTCAAATCTGGTGAAATCTTTAAATAGTCTGTATTGAACAGCAGGAGGAGTCAGTGACTCGGCTTAATGATCGTTATGTAAACGAGGTCGTCCCCGCCCTTAAAAAGGATTTCGGTTATACGAATCCTATGGAGATTCCCCGTTTGGAAAAGGTCGTCCTCAATGTTGGCCTTGGTGATGCAGTAAGCAATGCCAAACTTATTGAGGTCGTTTGTAATGAAATCGGTGCGATTTCCGGGCAAAAACCCGTCGTGACAAAAGCTAAGAAATCAATTGCATCATTCAAACTTCGTCAGGGAATGCCAATTGGTGTCATGGTAACTTTGCGTCATGATCGCATGTTTGAATTTTTAGATCGCTTGATGAATGTTGCTCTGCCCCGCGTGCGCGACTTTAGAGGCGTAAGTCCAAAAGCCTTCGATGGCAAAGGAAACTATGCACTTGGGATTAAGGAACACATCATTTTCCCGGAAATTGCGATTGATAAAATCGAAAAAGTGTACGGGATGAATATTTGTGTTGTGACGAGCGCAAAGACTGACGATGAAGCTCGCGCATTATTGAAGTATTTGGGAATGCCTTTCAAAAAGTAGGAGGTACGAGGTGGCTCGTAAAGCTATGATTGAAAAGCAGCAGAGCAAGCAGAAATTCTCTGTTCGCAATTATACTCGCTGCTCTCAGTGTGGTCGTTCACACGCATATTTAAGAAAATTTGGACTTTGTCGTATTTGTTTCCGTATGCTCGCCCTCAAAGGTGAGCTTCCCGGCGTTACGAAAGCTAGCTGGTAAGCTGTAGGAGATTACATAACTATGATGACAGATCCTATCGCGGATTTGCTTACGCGAATTCGTAATGCTCAATTGGCAAAACACGATACAGTTACTGTGAAAACATCACGTTTTCGTTGCGAAATCCTTCGCATTCTGAAAGAAGAAGGCTTTATTGCTGATTATACAGTAACAAATGATCCGATCGCGGTTGCTGAGATTTCACTCAAATACTTTGATAATGCTCCTGTTATCAAAAAAATTACGCGTGAATCGAAACCTGGTCGTCGTGTTTATGTGAAACATCAGGCTATTCCCGAAGTTTTGGGTGGCCTTGGCCTTTGTATTGTCAGCACTTCCCATGGCGTCATGAGCGGTAAAGAAGCTCGTGAAAAACGTCTCGGTGGTGAATTGATTTGCACGGTTTACTAGGAGCTTATAATATGGATACACAGTTCAAACAGTCACGTATTGGTAAAGCTCCAGTTACTCTTCCTGCCGGTGTAGAAGTTAAAGTTAGCGGCAATGAAATTTCTGTCAAAGGCCCCAAAGGCTCAATCAGCCGTACGTTTGGCGATTGTGTCGTTGTTACGGTCAAGGACGGCGCTGCTCATGTTGAACTGAAACAGCTTGATACCGATGGTCGCGCGAAGAGTGGTTTGTATCGTTCACTGCTTAACAACATGGTTCATGGTGTTTCCGTTGGTTATGAAAAGAAACTTGAGATCATTGGAACCGGTTATCGTGCTGATATGCGTGGTTCCCGTGAAATTCTTTTCAACCTTGGTTACAGCCATCCAATCGTTTATGAGTTGCCGGATGGTGTGAACGCTGAAGTTTCCAAAGACAATAAGATTACGCTTCGTTCCGCTGATAAAGAACTCATTGGCCAGACCGCTGCTGAAATCCGTTCTTTCCGTAAACCTGAGCCTTACAAAGGCAAGGGGGTCAAGTATGTCGACGAAGTTATTCAGCGTAAAGCTGGTAAGACCTCGAGTAAGTAAATGTTGATGCGGAGGAATTGAAATGAGTTGTATTTGTAAAGAAAAGAAGGAACATCGTCTTCGTCGTCAGAAGTCGGTTCGTCTTCGCGTTCGTGGCACTGCGGATCGTCCGCGTCTTTGTGTCTTCCGTAGCAACAACCATATGTATTGTCAGTTGATTGATGACACGACTGGTTGCACGCTTCTTGCTCTTTCCACGCTTCACAGCAGCGTGAAAGCGCTTATCGAAGGCAAAAAACCTGTAGAGCAGGCCAATATTCTTGGCAAAGAGTTAGCTAAGCTTTGTGCAGAAAAATCCATTGAGAAAGTTGCCTTTGATCGCAATGGCTTTATTTTCCATGGTCGCATTGAAGCAGTTGCTGCGGGTGCTCGAGAAGGTGGTTTGAATTTCTAACCAGCTGGCTCCTTAAAGGAGCCTGGATGTACTAAGGAGAAAGAGAGTGACAACTGCTCGAGTTATACCTGAAAGTGATTTGATCGAAAAGGTCGTATATATTAATCGTGTTGCCAAAGTCGTTAAGGGCGGCCGTCGTTTTAGCTTTGGTGCTATCGTTGTCGTCGGCGATGGAAAAGGCAATGTTGGCTGTGCTCATGGTAAAGCCAATGAGGTTCCTGAAGCAATCAGCAAAGGCACTGAACGTGCGAAGCGTATGATGCTTAAATATTCGATCGTTGATGGAACGCTGCCTCACGAAGTTGTGGGTCGTTATGGTGCATCGAAAGTGTATCTGCGTCCTGCCGGCAAAGGCACCGGTGTTATCGCTGGTGGGGCCGTTCGTGCGGTATTAGAGGCTTGCGGTGTTGAGAACGTCCTTTCTAAAGCGATTGGTTCAACGAATCCTCACAACTTGGTTCGTGCCACGCTTGATGGACTTAGCAAACTTGCCAGTCGTGAGCGTTATCTTGCAAAACTTGGCAAATCAGCTGATTAATACTGAGGAGCACATCATGAGCAAAATTAAAATTACGCGTACCCGCAGCGGCATTTGTCGTGTTGATGCGCAGATTGAAACCTTGAAGCATCTTGGCCTTCGCAAGGTCTGTCATTCTGTTATTGTTGAAGATACGCCAATCGTTCGCGGTATGATTAAACGTGTAGAACACATGGTCAAGGTTGCACCAGTTAATGACTAGTGCATAACAGACGTAGAGGAATTACGATGATTGATTTAAGTAATCTTTCCCCCGCTCCTGGTAGCACGCATTCGCGTAAACGCGTGGGTCGTGGTACAAGCAGTGGAACTGGTAAGACGGCAGGCCGTGGTCAGAAAGGTCAGAAATCACGTTCCGGTGGTCTTCCTCGTGTAGGTTTTGAAGGTGGTCAGATGCCTTTGAGCCGTAGACTTCCAAAACGCGGTTTCAAGAATATTTTTGCAAAGACGGTTGCCATCGTCAACGTGGAAGATTTGAACTGTTTTGATGGTTCAAATCCGGTTGATGTTGTTGCGCTTCGTGCTGCTGGTTTGGTCCGTGGTCAGTTTGATGCCGTTAAAATTCTTGGTTGCGGCGATCTGAACGTCAAGCTTAACGTGATTGTTGATGCAGTAAGTGCTTCAGCGCGCGAGAAGATTGAAAAAGCTGGCGGCAGTATTGAGGTTTGCGGTGGCTAGTGGATTTTCAAACATGTTTAAAATCCCGGAGCTTCGCAAGCGTATATTATTTACGCTTGCGTTGCTTGCGGTATATCGCATTGGCTGTTTTATCACCACGCCTGGCGTTGATCGTATAAAGATGAATTCGCTTTTTGGTGGTGATAGCCAGGGAATGATGAGTTTATTTAACTTTTTCTCTGGCGGTGCGTTGGAGCAGATGTCTATTTTTGCATTAGGCATCATGCCGTATATTAGTGCTTCAATTATTTTTCAGCTTTTGGGTGTGGTTGTTCCTGCCGTTGAACGAAAGCAGAAAGAAGGAGAGGCTGGTCGGCGCGCTATTAATCAGTGGACGCGATATTTAACGCTGGGCATATCTATTGTTCAGGGAGCCTTCATGGCGACGTATTTGCAAAATATGTCGGGTTCTGGTGAAGTTGCTGGCCTTGTTACAATGGGAAGTGACCTTGGGTTTAAACTGTTGACGATCCTTTCGCTTACCACTGGTGCAGTATTCATTATGTGGTTGGGTGAGCAAATCAACGATCGTGGTATTGGCAACGGTATTTCGTTAGTCATTTTTGCGGGGATCGTTGCTCGTTTGCCCAACGCGTTGTTTACGCTGTATGAGCAGGCTTTGGGTGATACGACCGGTTCAGTTGGTTTATCGATGTACCAGGTGATCATACTTGCTGTGATTGTGGCGTTTACAATAGCTTTTATCTGCTTTTTCGAGAAGGCGCAGCGTCGTATTCCGATTCAACATGCCAAGCGCATGGTGGGTAGGGATGCATTTTCAGATCAGGCTTCATATTTACCGCTTAAGCTTAATACTGCGGGGGTTATACCGCCTATTTTTGCCAGTTCAATTCTAATGTTTCCTGCTACAGTGGCAGGGATGTTTCCAAGTGTTGAATGGCTTCAGGGGATGCGTGTTGCTTTGATGCCTGGTGACTGGCGTCATATTCTCTTTTATGTTGGTCTTATCGTCTTTTTCTGTTTCTTCTATACGGCAGTTGTCTTCAATCCTGTGGATGTTGCTGATAATTTGAAGAAGAATCAGGCGAGTATTCCTGGGATTCGTCCTGGTAAAATGACGGCTGAGTATATTGATCGAGCGCTTACGCGGGTGACTGTGGTGGGTGCCATTTATATTTCAGTTGTTTGTATATTGCCGGAGATCCTTGTTTCGAGTTTCCAGGTGCAGTTTTATTTTGGTGGAACGGCCTTACTAATTGTTGTAGGTGTTGCGCTTGATACTGTACGTCAGATCGAGGATCATTTGACGAATCGTCATTATGAAGGGTTTAACACGCCTTCCAATCGTCCGCGTCTTCGCAAAAGTGCATAAGATTGTGAAGAACAAATTTGAGGTGAGTTTTTCATGAAGCGTCGAGTCATTTTAATGGGACCGCCAGGCGGCGGCAAAGGAACGCAGGCTAAGCAGTTAACGGCTGCGATGTCCATTCCTCATATTTCGACTGGTGATATGCTTCGCGCTGCGCGGCGTGAGGGAACTGAGTTGGGGAAGAAGGCGGACAGCTATATATCTGCCGGTCAGCTAGTTCCTGATGAGCTTGTCAATGGAATTGTTGCCGAGCGTCTTTCAAAAGAAGCGAATGGTTATCTGTTGGATGGTTATCCGCGAACATTGGCGCAGGCTGATGCATTGGAATCGGCAGGCGAAAAAATCGATGCTGTTGTATTGATTGATGTTCCAGACGAGAAGCTCGTGGATCGCATTGTCGGACGTTTGAGTTGTGGCAATTGCGGTAGAGTGTTTCATGTGAAGACGATGCCTCCCAAAGAGAGTGGCAAGTGTGATGCCTGTGGTTCGGAACTTACTCAGAGGGCAGATGATCGAGAGGATGTGGTAAGGGAGCGTTTAGCAGCTTATCATACTCAGACGCAGCCATTGGTTGAGTATTATTCGAAGCGGGGTTTGCTCTATTCCATTGAGGGTGATGCATCAGTGGACGAAGTATTCGAAGCGGTTCGCAAGGTTTTAGAATTTTAGCTTTGGGATAAAAGCTTTGGCTTCGAAATTTGCGGTAAATTTTTGTTGAATCGAAAGTTTGGTTGTGTTAAGAGAGCAACCCTTGTGATTGCAGCAAAATTTGCTGTGTACATTTAAATTTAAGGAGAGACGAACATGAAAGTTCGGCCGTCAGTAAAGAAAATTTGTGATAAATGTAAATTAATTAGACGTCACGGTGTTGTCCGTGTGATTTGTGAAAATCCGCGTCACAAACAGCGTCAGGGCTAATTTAGGAGGAGAGCCGCATGGCACGTATTGCTGGTATAGATTTGCCGCGCCGCAAACGTATGGAAATTGCTCTGACGAGCATTTATGGTATTGGTCGCACGCGCGCAAAGTTGATTTTGGACGAAGCTCATATTCCCTATGAACGCAACAGTGATGACCTTACTGAAGCTGAAATTCGCGCGATTCGTGATGTGATTGATGCGCATTATCAGGTTGAAGGTGATCTTCGTCGCCTTGTTCGTATGAACATTAAGCGTTTGATGGATTTGGGATGCTACCGTGGTCTTCGCCATCGTAGAGGTTTGCCGGTCCGTGGACAGCGCACAAAGACGAATGCCCGTACACGTAAGGGACCAAGCCGTCTTGCCGTTAAGAAAAAGAAGTAATTAACAGAAGGCTTGCAGTATAGAAACTGCACCGGATAATCTTTTGTGAGGAAGAACTGTGGCTAAAGATGCGAAAACAGCCCGACGTGTTGTGAAAAAACATGTCAAGAAAAATGTCCAGAGCGGTGTTGCACACATTCGTTCAACATTTAATAATACAATCATAACAATCACGGATAATAATGGTGAAGCAGTTTCCTGGTGTACATGTGGTACAAAAGGATTCAAAGGTTCCCGTAAGTCCACTCCGTTTGCAGCTCAGGTAGCAGCCGATGATGCCGCGCACAAAGCGATGGATCATGGAATGCGTTCAGTTGCAGTTTATGCTAAAGGGCCTGGTTCAGGTCGTGAGGCAGCCCTTCGTGCACTTCAGGCAGCTGGTTTGAAAGTTACTCTGATTCGTGATGTGACCCCAATTCCTCATAACGGTTGCAGACCTCCGAAACGTCGTCGCGTCTAATTAATACCGTGTATGTTTTTACGCCGGATTAGATATCTTTTCCGGCGCTTTCTTGTGTGTCATCTTTCGAATGCGGAGGAACGCATGCATCGAAATTGGACAGATCTTATTAAGCCGAAAGGCGTAGAGATCGATAGTGAAAGTCGGTCAGATACGTATTGCCGTTTTATAGCAGAACCGCTTGAACGAGGTTACGGTCATACGATTGGCAATTCACTTCGCCGTATTCTTTTGAGTTCATTGCAGGGTGCAGCTGTAACGGCTGTCAGAATTGATGGTGCCCTTCATGAATTCATGCCGCTTCCCGATGTTAAGGAAGATGTGAATATCATCGTACTTAATATCAAGGAGCTTTTGATAAAATCCGATGTTACAGAGCCGATCTGGATGCATGTTGAAAAAGATGGTCCAGGCGTTGTTTTGGCTAGTGATATCGAAGCACCTGCAAATGTCACCATCTTAAATCCCGATCACGTTATTTGTACGCTCGGTGAAGATGCTCATTTTGTAGCTGATTTGTGCGTAGAAACCGGTAAAGGTTATCGTCGTGCCGATGAATCTCGTAACGAAGATTTCCCGATTGGTACAATCGTCGTTGACGCTCTCTTCTCTCCGGTTCAGCGAGTCAATTATACCGTGACAAACGCTCGTGTTGGTCAGCATACCGATTATGATAAACTGACACTTGAAGTTTGGACCGATGGCTCTGTTGCTCCTGAAGATGCTGTGGCTTTTGCTGCAAAAATTCTGAAAGAACAGGTTTCTATCTTTATTAATTTTGATGAAGATATTGTGCCTGTTGTTGAAGAAGTTGAGACTTCTGAAGTTCGTCCCAATGAATATCTCGATCGTTCAGTGGGCGAATTGGAACTTTCCGTGCGATCTGCAAATTGTTTGCAGAATGCTAACATTCGTTACATCGGTGAGCTCGTTCAAAAAACTGAAGCTGATATGCTTAAGACCAAGAATTTTGGACGAAAAAGTTTGCGCGAAATCAAAGATATTCTCCAGAAGATGGGCTTGACACTCGGTATGTCCGTCGATAACTGGGAAGCTCCCATGTGATTTCTATCTGAAATTCACTTTTCAGATACTTATTTTAGGATTTTATTATGAGACATTGTAAAACTGGACGCCATTTCAGCCGTCCTTCTGCTCATCGCAATGCAATGCTCGAGAACCTCGCTACGCAGCTTCTCGATCATGAAGCTATTCAGACAACTGAACCTAAAGCAAAAGAACTGCGTTCAGTCGTCGATAAGCTTATCACGCTTGCTAAACGTGGTGATATTGCTGCTCGTCGTATCGCCGCTTCTCGATTGAACCAGCGCGTTGTCGATCGTACGGATGCCGCTGATTGCAAAAAACATAACGAAGTTTTAAATAAGCTTTTTGACGATATTGCTAAACGCAATGCTAATCGTCCTGGTGGTTACACCAGAATCATCAAGCTCGGTACTCGCCATGGCGATAACGCTCCAATGGTTCGCATTGAGCTCGTAGAAAAAGCTGTTCCGGCTGCCGTTAAACCTGCTTTCCAGGAAACCACTGCTGGTTAATTCTTAGCCGCCTTCGGGCGGCTTTTTTTTGCTCGTTAATTCTTAGCCGCTTTTGACGGCTTTTTTTGTTTTTCTTTTTTCGTTTTCTTCTATTTTTAGCTATATTCCTTTTGTTTTGTTCTTTTGATTTAGTGTGATCGAGCTTTTTCATTTATTTTGAATTTTTGGCCTTCCTGGGAGGTTTGCTTATGAGGCTTGGAAGAGTTAATGTTTTCCGTATGAATAATGCGGATTATTGTTCTTTCATGACAAATGTTAAGAACCTTGTCGTTCAGTGTGATTGGCTCAAAAATGAAGAACGTTGCTTGCTTTTTTGTAACGCTGTCGATTCTTTAATTTCTGCGCTTGATTCTCATTCCGATATTCGTCTCTCTTTGGCAAATGTCGATTTGCGTTGTGATAGAGCCTGGATGGCTTTGTGCCTTCAGTGCGAAGCAATGACTTATCATCACGATGATGCTCGTGTTGCTGCGGCTTTGTCAATTTTTGAGATTTTGGAACCTTTTGGTAATCCTACAGCTAAACCTTATTCTGATGAGTATGATGCAATTGATAAGGCCCTTTCTTTGCTTGAAAATGTTCCTATTGAGACTCAGATTTTAGCTCGCGTTGATGATCTTATCCCTGAATTGCGCCGCACTTATAACGCTTTTCGTGATGCCGAGGCTAATGATTCGCAGCGCATTGTCATGCGCGATAACGCGGTTGTTCGTGACGCGCGAACCGGTTTGCAGGAATATTGGAGTAATTTCGTTTCCTGGCTTAATGTCGTAGCTACGGACGATCCTTCCTATGATGATTTTATTGCTAAATTAAACGTTTTGATTGATGAAGCTAATACTGTTTTCAGATCTTCTAAGCTCCATCGCATTAAATTTTTGTTCAACGAGCTTGCCTGTTGATTATTTTTAGGTTCCGGCCGTGTATGCGCGCAGGTACGAGCACATAGCGGCCGGGGCGGGCTGTATGAAATAAGCCCGCTGCGTTCGTTGTATTGTGCTTGCACAATAAACTACGCGCTCTTTTTTATATTTATGGCTTCGGCTTAGTTTTTTTTGTTGGGTGCACCCGTCTAAGATAAATATTTTCGTAACAAACCGCATCTCGCTGGCATCATATATTGTGCAGGATACTGGTGTTCTGCCGCACTGGAGATATGATGATTCGAGCTTCGCCTTGTTTGTTTTGATGACTGCTTCGGCAGAATCCCAACATAACGCATAATTATTCGTTGAACTGTGCTGACGAGTGCTTTCGATTGTTTGATAGTGCGGCTCCATTGCTCTTATATGCGATGACTTTGGCGGTTTTTTGATTTTTTACATTAAGCTGCATGGGGTGATCTGTTTTTTGAGCAGGCTTGCCGCGAAAACGGTGCAAGGTGGAGGCGGGGGAGAGGGACCCAAATGAATCGGGCAAAAAGTTTTTTGAATTTCTGCTTTGTCGAAGTCGTCAGCCTAGGAAGGGCCAAAATTGCTTATATTACCAAGACAATTGAGTATTCCAAAGTGCTCTGCTCTTTGGCGGGGGCTGTGGCGAAGCCCCTGAAAAACATATCATGATGTATTAATCAGAACTTCCTTTCGGGGACTCAGCTCAGGGCTAAGCCACAGAAAAACAGTTACAACTCAGCGGGGGGAGGATTGACTTTCTGACAGGTTGTTTGTGAAATCAACGTCAGTCCGATGCGCGAACAACAAATGGTTTTCCTTGTACTTCGTCAATCTGTTCAGCAACCTGGCTTCATCTTTTTTCGCTTCTGAGAATGATAATGCGCAGTTCTCTTTT
>JAZRVP010000190.1:0-12850 GCA_045599245.1 Myxococcota bacterium | reverse complement strand
GGGCTCTGCCCCGAACCCCGCTTAAGGGCTGAGCCCTTAAGAATCCGCAATATTTTAGGTTGGTATTAGCATTTGGGGCTGCCTTACAATTGTTCCCCCGCCGGGGCCCCACCGCCCGGCTCTCTGCATTTTCTGCCTTATAATTGCGAATAATCCGTTTTTCACCAATCTCTGCTCATATTTCAGAAGATTTATGAATTAATCCTGCCTGAGTTGTAACTCCTTGCACGAACTATTCAGCCGGAACTCGGCCACGATTTGGTCTTTACCTTCATTCTTTGACATCTGCCTGCCAATTTGCCATTTTCACCCGGCGTATCTACCCTTTTCCAAAGGTCATTTCATGAATATCCTGAAAAAAACATTAGATATTATACCGTCTGCACTCGCCAGCCGCGCCTTCGGCGCCATCGCCGATCATGAGTTTCCGGCTGTTATTCAGTCGAAAATTAACCGCGCTTTCGCGGCCGCAGCCCATCTTAATATGGATGAGGCACTCATCCCTGCCGACGCATTTTCTTCCCTCAACAAACTCTTCACGCGTCATCTCAAACCCGATGCCCGTCCCATCGCCAGCGACGATCTCATCTCTCCCGTTGACGGAACCGTCAGCTTCTCCGGCCCGCTTCATGACGGCATCCTTCTCGAGGCAAAAGGCCACAGCTATTCCGTCGCAAAACTCGTCGCGGAACCCGCCGACGCCATTCCCGATTGGATTTCCAACGCATTTGCCATCACAATTTATTTGTCTCCCTCAAACTACCATCGCATCCATGCCCCCGTCTCCGGAGCCATCACACGGATGACTTACGCCCCGGGAAGACTTCTGCCTGTCAACCGCATCGGATACTTCATCTCCGACGATCTTCTGCCCGCAAACGAACGGCTCACCACCTTTTTTAACGCCCGTGACAACAATCACTGCGCCCTGGTCAAAGTCGGCGCAACCTGCGTCGGCAAAATTTCCCTCTCCTTTGACGCTTTCAAAACCAACCAGTCCTTCTTCAGAAACCCATTCGCCCAAAACCTCGACTCTCAATGGAACGTTTCTGCCGGCGATGAAATCGCCTGCTTCGAACTCGGCAGCACCGTCGTCCTTCTCATCGAAAATAACAACTTCGTTCCGTCACCCAAACTCACACCCGGATCAAAAATTTCCATGGGTATGCCTCTTGGCAACTGGAACTCTACCCCGTGATTTTCTCGTTACAGCTCATCGGGGCTCTGCCCCGAACCCCGCTTAAGGGCTGTGCCCTTAAGAAACCGCAATATTTCTGGTTGGTATATTTTTTTGGTGTTGTCTATCCATTATCTATGCTAGCCGGGTCCCCCCCCCCCCGGCTTTCGTCAATTTCTGCCTGAAAATTACGAAATGAACCGCTATTTTCCGAGTTCTGCCCATATTTAGTAGATTGGGTGGCTGAGCTGTAACATTATTTCAATGCCTTTTTTTTTATGCCCTAAATCTTTTTGTTTTGTTATGATGTAATATCCAGATAGTTTTTTCTGGAAAGTGTTCGCTTCCGCTGACCGTCTTTTAGACATCTTCATCGAAAAAGGTTCGAGAATGGATAAGGAAAATAACGATATCATGACAGCTGACAACACTTCTTATGATGCCGACGCTGCTGAGCTTCTAAAAGATCTCGAAGACGACGAGGATGACGAGGATTATGCCGGTTATGAGCCAGAATCGGCACCCGCTCAGGCTCAGTCTCTCGTCAATATTCTGACTTCAACCAATAATCTCGAATCCATCATGGCCTCTTCCGCCCCCGCAGCACCTGCGGCTTCCGAAGCACTCGCGTCGCCTGATGATCTGGAACCATCCCCCTCGGATGACCTCAGCAATCACGATGAGGCTTTGAAAACTGAACCCCTCCTCTCCCCGGTTGCACCAGCTCCAGCTTCCGATACGCCAGCACCAGCTGCGTCGACGTCTTCGGCCCCCGCAGCACCGGCTTACGAGCCTCTTAAACGCGATGAACCGGCACCCGCAGCACCTGCTCCCGAGGTAAAATCCGCCCCCGCTGCTTCAAAACCTGATCCCATCAGTGCCAGTGTCGCTCCAGACGAAAAATCTACTTCCGATTCCATTCGTCCCGCACCTCAGATGGTTAAAAAATCCATCAAACCCTTCGAAACCAAATTCAAAAAATCTGACGACGACGATAAATCAGCCGCACCAAAAGATACCATTAAAGACGAAAAACCTGTTGTGGATGCAGAACTCAGCGACAGAACCCCTGCCGCCTCCGCTAACGCTCCCATCAGTGCCAGCAGCGCAAGACGTCCCCCTGTTCCCAAGCCCCCAATGCCTTCCACTTCCGCAACCGCTTCCGCCAGAACTCTCAGAGACGGTGAAAACGTTTACACCCAGGAACAGCTTAACGACCTCCTACCCGGCGGCAAATTTGATGAGGCCAGAGACCTCGCAGCCCTCAAATTCGCCGATAACAACTGGTATGCACAAATCTTCAACGAAGATTTCTTTCGTACCGTCCCCGCATCTTCCCCTCGTCAGACCAAACGCGAAGCAAAATTCATTATCGACAGACTCGGTATTGAAACTGGCGCCCGCGTCCTCGACCTCTGCTGCGGTTTCGGTCGGCATACTATCGAACTCGCATCCAAAGGTTTCGATATGGCCGGACTCGACCTCTCCATGGTCATGCTTAAAAAGGCACTCTCAGACGCTCAGGCTAAAAATCAGGCCATCAAATTCGTTCACGGCGATATGCGTAAACTCACATTTAAAGCCATATTTGATGCCATCTATAACGTTCAAACCAGCTTCGGTTACTTCGACGACCTCAGCAACTTCAAAGTCCTTCAGGGGATCTTCAATGCCCTTAAACCCGGCGGCGTCTTCCTCATCGAAACCATTAACCGCGACTTCCTCGTTAATGACCTTCCTCTCCGCCTCTGGTGGAAGGGAAAAGAATGTATGCTCCTCGAAGAAATTGATCTCGAGCCCCTCTCCGGCATCCTTAAAGTTCAGCGTTCTTTCGTCTTCGATGACAACACCAGAGCTCCCTGGGAACAAAAAATCCAAATCCGTCTCTATTCCGCTTCTGAAATGCGCGCACTCCTTATGAGAGCCGGCTTCAAAGTCGTTGAACTCAGCGGCGATTACTCCCTGCCTGGCGCTTATTTCGGCGCCACCAGCCCGAGAAACATCTTCGTCGCTGAAAAAGCCGTCAAATAATAACTCTAACACTCATTCAATTCTTCGGCGCCCCAAAGGGCGCTTTTTTTTTACCAGGCGTTCCCTTTGGAACGCCTTTTTTTTACCAATTCACCACACTTTCTCCTCTTATCTCCCAGCCTCAAAGCTTTATGGCTGCACACTCACCACTCTGTCTCGGGTTTCAACATTCGTTTTCACGAATCCCAGTATTTTAAATTTGTCAATATTTTTTTTACATTTTGGCCGTTTTTAATTTTTTTGACTGATTATTACGTCTGCCAACCCAATGCAACGGAGGTTCTTATGAAAAAACACATGCATCCCTTTTTTCAATTTCTTCTCTCATCCTGGAATGCTTCTCAGATTCAAGTCCCTGTATCTGACTCGGATTTCCCCATAGCCTTTGCTGCTTCAACCCCTTGGATGAACATATTCTGCTGCCAATCCAATGTCCCCAAGTCCTCAAATCGTATGCAAATTCAGCACTTCCTTTTGTCACATCAAAACGCTCTGCTCGTCTTCATCGCTGACGATTCTCCCTGCATCGATCTCTACGCACAATCCGCTCTCGACCAATCTCCAATCATCGTTCATGACTTGCTGTGGAATAACAATGACGATTTCATTAACCTGATTAATCTCTCCTCATACTTTGAGTTTACTTTCGTTCTCGATCAAAAATTCGGAAAAATTCGTCTGCAGAAAAAATTCGTTTCCTGCTTCAAAAAGTACTGCCAAAAACTCGCAGCAGCCTGGATAAATCTCAATGACGATTCGCCCGAATTGCGCAGCAAACTTGCCCTCACCACCCTCCTTCGCCTGTTTTTCGTCGCCTTTCTTGAAGCCAGAGGAACGCTCGATTGCCGATCACACTTCGTCATCGAACAGGCAGCTCAAACCGATCAAAATAATCAGTCCGTTTATCGCGACTTTATTCAGCCCCTTTTCTTCGAAACCCTTAACCGTTCCCCAAAAAATCGAACAAAACGAGCTCGTCGTTTCGGAAAAATTCCTTTCCTAAACGGAGGTCTATTTACTCCAACCCCAGATGAATTGAATTCACCATTGCTCAATGCCCCAAATGAACTCTGGCTCGACATGATTTCAAACCTGTTCGAACAGTATTCACTTACGACCGATCATACACAAGCTTCGACAAAACTATCCCTCGACCCTATGATGCTCGGTCATGTCTTCGAATCCCTAATGTCACATTCCTCTCGCTCTGCATCCGGATCTTTCTACACTCCAATGCCACTCGCCCTGCAACTCACTCAGGATGCTCTCCAAACTTATCTCTTTGACAACTTCAACATTTCACCTTCTCAATTCCATAACCTTCTCCATCAGTCAGCCTCCGATTTTTCTCCGGAACTCGCTCAAACAATCGATGCAAAACTTGCGGACATCTCAATTCTTGACCCGGCTGCAGGAAGCGGCGCCTTTCTTCAATGCGCCCTTCACCTGCTTCATCAAATTCGCTTCAATCTCAAATCTCGACTCAATCAAGCCGTTCATTCCGGCCAATTAGCCAGACAAATTCTCGCAAACAATCTCTACGGCGTTGACATCATTCCTACTGCACAAAATATCTGTGAGCTGCGCCTTTGGCTCGAATTGATACACTATTTCTCCCCCGACGAAACTCTGCCTTCTCTTCCAAATCTCGATCTTAACATTCAATGCGGTAACTCTTTAATTGATATGACACAATATGCACATATTCATGGTTTTCAATTCTCCAAATCAACCAAATCACAAAGCCTGACCCATCTTAAACATCGATATAAACTTTCAAACGGCTATACAAAGAAAAAACTTGCCATGCAAATTAATGAACAAATCATATCGACCGAAAAACATCTCTTCACTGAATGTTTAAATGCATATAAAACTGAATATACGAACATTCAAAACAACGCGCGCTCCCTATTCGATGATTCTATCATCACCTCTCTTGAACAAAAAAAACGGCTTTCCTTCCTAAAAGACCAACTCTCAAAACTCAAAAAATGTATAAATTCAAATCAAATACCTGGTTTCAGTTTTAATGTTCACTTTTCTGACATCATCGAACATGGAGGCTTTGACATCGTTCTTGGCAATCCTCCATGGTTCCCAATTCATACCATGCCATACGACATTCAAGAAGCCCTCAAAATTCTATACAAATCAGCATCTCACCCTTCTGGAAACAGCTCTCAAGCCCCTGATATCAGCTCTCTGTTCATCGAAAGAGCACTCCAATGTACAAAAAGCAACGGACTGGTCAACATGCTCGTTCCAAACAAACTTTTTTTTGCTCCCTCTTACGCCAGCTTTAGAAATTATATTCAAAACAACGCTCAAATCATTAACGCAAAAGACTGGTCTAATGAAAAACACAATGCATTCGCAGCAGCGACTTACCCTGCAGCTTTAATGTTGAAAAAATCTGCCCCAAACCAGCATCCCCAATACTCATCATTTGAATATCTTCGTCAGCCTGCACGTCCTGACAAATCATCTCGTTTCACCCCCATAAAAAATGCAAAATATCACAATATCGGTTCCGTCTTTTCAGTTAAACGCGGCATCTGCACCGGCGCAAATGCTCTTTTCATTGCAAAACCGGATTACATTGACCAATCATCCAATCATGACGCACATCAGCTTCTTCGTTTCAGCACTGAAATCTCCAGCACTCCCATCGAAACAGACCTCATTCACCCGGTTATTCGCGGTTCCGATCTCGCTTCTTTCGAATTTCATACACCACAAAATATCGTCTTTACTCACGACTGGAACGCCCCATTAAAACCACTGACATCCCTCCCCCCCTTGGCTAATCAATGGTTCTCAAAACATATCGACATACTTTCATCTCGAAAATCCATCGGCAGAAAACCTGTCTACTCTATCTTCGGCGCTTCACCACACCTCAAATCCATGAAAGTCGTATGGAGAGATATCTCAAAAAATTTGGAGGCCTGCTTCATAAATGACATTAATGTTATTCCTCTCAATACCGTTTATTATATTCCGGTTCCTTCCGAAAATATCGGATATCTACTCTCTGCTTATCTCAATTCTAACAAGGTTCGTGATTTCTGCAGAAATACTGCGGAACATGCACAAAATGATTACCGCCGGTACTTTGCATGGGTCATTGAAAAAATTCCCTGGATTTTCACTTCAGATTCCTATGACTCAAAACACATTTCCGAACTTATTCGACTCTCAAAATTAGCTCACACCGTCGCATCTGATTCCAAACAAGACATCCTGTTTCAAATTAACCAAATCATCGATTCTCTCATTCCACACCCAATTGATAGTAATTACAACGAACCATCCCTTCTTTCCTTCATCAACCAGAACGAGGCATCCTGATGCATCCTATTGAAAACATCATACAAAAACGAACTCAACCCATCCCCATTGACGCACCTCATATCATTAATCTTCTCACACCATCTCAACAACTCACACTATCTGCATCATTCTTCCTACTGAATAACCATAGAGCCGTTCTCTTACATGAAGAAACCGGGTCGGGAAAAACCTATGTCGCAGCTGCGCTTGCTGCACTCCATGCCTCAACCAACAATCACCCATGCTATATTGTCGCTCCCGCTCATCTCCTTCATACCTGGAATACCGTCCTTCATCTTTTTCACGTTGATGCAAAGCTTTTCTCATACCAGGACGCCAGCCTTCATAAAATCCCGGCTCCAATCCATAATGACACGCTCTGGATCATTGATGAGGCTCATCTTCTTAAAAATATGTCAACTAAACGATATATTGAAATAAAGAAACTTACTTCATGTCATAAAATTTGTCTCATTTCTGCAACCCCCATTTCACTCGGTTGGAAAGATTTATACGCTCTTTCTATTCTATCAGGTTTCCCCACAGACCCCGTTTGCGCTCAAAAAGATTGGATCCACAATTTTGCTTTTTGTATCTCTCCGCAATCTATGGTTCCAAAACTATCCATCAACGCTCACTTTATTCAACATCATATTGATTTATCATATCACATTGCCCTTAATCAAAAAAAACTCAATTCACTCTGCTATATATTGTCCAATATCCTGTGGCCCTCCCTATTCAACAATGGCATCATTAAAAATGTTCCGCTCCTTCACCACGTTCTCATGCACCGTCTCATCAGTCATAAATATGCCTGCCAGATAACTCTAAAAAAACTATTTAATTATTATAACAACTGTTCCCTCAATTCAGCCGGATGTATTCTCTCTCGAAAAGACTTCTACTCACTCATCGGTGAATTTTCTCAACGTCTTCTCCCTTTCCCTGACTGGAACTTCAATACCATCGAAAATCATAATGACAAACTCTCCCTTGAAAATACACTCTCAAATCTCAATTCCGCTCTCAGACTCATCAATTCTCTATGCAAAGAACCCGATCTCAAACTACTTGTCATTCAAAATTACATTCATTCTCTTCCTGCTAACTCTAAAATCATCATTTTCACTCAATATGCTGACACTGCTGAATATGTATATAATAATTTGCCCCACTCCGGCTCCATCGCACTTCTCACTGCCAACAAATCATCCCTCAATCATTATCAAATCAGCCCGGATTTACTCTACGATATGTTCGATCCAAATTTAAATCTCCCCAATTGGTGGAAAAAAACAAACATCCCTCCCGCATCTATCCTTATATGCAGTGATGCCTTTGCCTGCGGTCAGAATTTTCAAAATGCAAATACTCTCATTCACTTCGACACACCTTGGAACCCAACGACTCTCATTCAGCGAGAAGGTCGAATCCTTAGAAAAGGCCAGCATGCACAGTCCGTTTCAATCGTTCATTTGACTTCTGATGACGACGTTCAGCCTCTTCACAACTGGCAGTCACACCTCCTTAACCAAATGTCTCTGCGTCAAAATATTCAAAATTCCTGGAAATATGCACAACCACCACGCCTTCACCCAAAACAGCTACTTTTTATTAATGCACCAAATATCCCTCCTCTCTGGGCTAAATGTTTTAATACCTGGATACCGGTTTCCCCTTCCATATATCAAAATATCCCCATAAATGCTTCAATCACAAACACTACCCTCATTAACGCTTTCTCTATGAATATTTCAAAACACAAAAAATACCTTTCTAAAATATGGTTCACTCTCAAACATTCTCACCACACTTCTGCTTCACAATGCGCACGTACTTTCCTTAAATACTGCACGGCATCCGCCATTTTTCCACAATGCTCCAATTCTATTTTCAATGATAATAAAATCACCTCTTCTTCATCCCAAACTTGCATGAACCTGCCCAATCTACCTCACTCTCTCTCCTTTTCAGATGCAACTCCATGTCAAATCATCTCATTATATCCACAGCTATCAACCCAATTTCCACAACTTATCCACAACTTATCCACAGCTTAATCAACCTTTTTTCACCAGTTTTTCCTTTTTTTCATGTCAATACTGAAAATCGTAAATGCAGTCTAACCCAATGATTTCATTAACTTTATTTATTTTTAGCCCTTCGCATTTTTTGCTGGACAGCCCTTTTTTCAAAATAACACTTATCCACAACTTCCACTTTTAAGGAGAACTCATGAACTCTCACTCGAAACATTCATCCCTTTTACCCTCCTTCCACCCCAAAAAAACAACCTCATGGTCTCCCAAACACACCTCATTTACTCAATCAGCCAAAATCGGCCGCTCAGCCGAAAATCTCGTCATCTGGTATCTAAAGTCACACGGATGGACACTCCGTGAACGAAATTATGAAACGCATAAAGGCGAAATCGATATCATCGCACAAAAAATGAATGCCGATCTCTCTGGCTTCCCAACCGTCGCTTTTATCGAAGTCAAAGCTCGCTCAAACGCACACGGACTCCCACCTCAACTCAACGTCACTATCGCGAAACAAAAAAAAATAACTGCAACCATCCGGCAATGGATCGGCGCTCACCCTCGCGAAAAAAACGTCTACCGCTGTGACATCGCAGCTCTCGTCCTGCAACGTGGAAAATCTCCCAAAATTCAATATTTTCCATCCGCATTCTGCGCACATGAGCCTTTCGGATGGTAGCCGGGACTATTGCATACGTCCCGGCCATGCCGGCTATTCTCTTTGAGAATACGCCGACATACCTTTTTTGGTGCAATGCTGTCTTCGATACGCATTGCAACGCCCCCCACCCCAGTCTATTCCAGTGAATTCAGTATCTGCTCAAACAACGCCTCGTACGTCCGGTACCACGCGATTGGCGTTGCCGCATAAAACAACACACTATGTCCCCCAGTTATCTGACCATTAAACACAAAAACATCCCACTTTTCTCCACCAATACGACCTGAATATCGACTTAATTTTCCCGTCACTTTGCCATTCTCATACGTTTTCTCCTCAGCCATCACCATATCAGTCCCATATATGCCTTTCAATTCATCCAATAGCTCCGATGTTTCATACACACGCTCAGTCTTTCTTATTCCCCCCATTACCCCAGGATGATAGGGCACAACAAAACGCAATCCGGACGCATCTGCATGACTCGTCCAGCCTTTAGGAAATTTCATTTGAATTGTTCCCACCATCGGCGACATCTCTTCTTGAGACAGCTTCTGCATGATTTCATGAGAATCTGGATAAGCATAGACAACGGAAGTACTCAAAATCAAAACTACGATAATTAATACCAGTTCTAAAGCTTTACTTTTGCAGGACATCATCACCAATTCCATCCATCCAATTATTCTGACGTTTCAATGCTCAAAAAAAAGCCTCTGTTTCCAGAGGCTTTAGAACTTAAATACGATCTTCTGTCGAAATAATATGAAGTCGACTCTGAAGACCATCCGTTGTTTTTTCAATCTCACCCAAAATGGCAAGAATCTGAATCATTCTCTTGCGATAACGTTCAAGTGCATTGGCACTACCTGCAAAGAGCTTTGATCGTTCGATCAAAATCACTTCATCTGCGAACACCGTCTGCTTGTTACCCTTGCTGTCTTCGATCACGTACATCAAACGAGACGGAAGAACAAGATCGGGATCTGTCGTTACCTCAACAGGCTCATCTGCTGCTTTATCACCTTTTTTGCCGGTCTTTTTCTTGGCTGTTTTTTTGGCCTTTTCTGCATCAGCAGAATACGTACGCGCTCCCGCCTGGTCCGCAGGTATCTTACCGCTATTAAGCATTTCCTGGAATACGCGGCTGGCTTCAACGTCATCCGTATAGGCACTCTTTACCTGATATTTTTCTGTCGATACGATTGCTTCAGCAAGTCGATCTGCGCCTTCTGAAACCATCGAAAGCATCGTCGCAGGATTAACTTTCAACGCATAGACTATATTTTTATCCGTCGCACTGCTCTTGCCTAACAAGGCCTCTATCTCGGCCATATCCTGTTCAGTCTGAGCAATATGGGATTTCAATAATACCGACAATAACGTCGAACCTGCACCGTAACCACGAATATCGCTTAACGGATTATTCGCAGAGTTGCTCGCCATTGATATCGCATCCGATGGCATCTGGCTGATATCAAGCACAAAATCAAATTTCGTTTCAAACGACTTGATATAATTCTCATAAAAATCATGATTATATTCAAGTACGCCTGCTCCCATCGATTCACTGCGCTGCTTGTATATCTGCGCATACTGCTGGAACGCATCAATCTTCTGGCTTACCGACGGATATATCTTTTGTGCAACTTCAATTCGTTCATTGACCAGCTTGCGATCTGCTAGAACTCCCTGCCAGCACCAGCCAATAAATGCACCAAATATGACACAAATGATACCAATAACAAAGACCATCGCTGGCTTCGTGTTATCTTTCGGTGGAAGAAGTGACTTGTCTACCTGATTCATATCGAAGTCGAACATCTTGCCCTGAACGGCTTCTTCCTCTTCGATTATGATCTGCTGCTCTTGCTGCTTCTTCGGTACTTTCGCACCAAAACCGCCGCCAAAACCGCCTCCGCTGCTTCCGCCGCCAAAGCCGCCTCCACCGCCAAAACCACCGCCGCCAAAGCCGCCGCCAAAGCCGCCTCCACTGCCGCCTTTCGCCGCCATTCGCGCTTTCAGTTCGTCCATATTCTTGAACTTCGAATTATTGGAAGAATTCAACATTCCCTCCTGAGCAGGTGAACTTGAGTAATGCACTCTCTGTTATTGTCTGCGTTAGCTCTTACTTTTTGCAACTCGCGCGTTTACTTCTTCTCGGTATTGTCCCGATCCGCATCTATAATAAATTTGTCCAGTTCAGCTATCACGTTCGAACTCGCTTCTCGCGCTCGATTCAGCTCCTCTTTGATCTGCTTGTTTCGAAGCTCGTAACGCTCCTTCGCATTCGCCGATTTGCCAAATAGCAACGTCCTGTCTACCATCAATAACTGATCCGCAAATTTTAGACTCTTATTGCCTCGACGATCCAGAACCTCATACAAAATGTGATTCGGAAGTATCATATCCTCATCATTTAATGCATCCGCCCCTAATCGCTTCTTCCCGCCTTCCGGTACATAGTCTCGCGCAAGTCGCATATACTCCGGCCATTTCTCTTCTATCTTCAGCTCGGCATACGCATCAGCAAGCGGCCCGTCTTCCTTGATCACATCCTTATACGTAAATATCGATACCACACCGTTCGCATAACTGCCTCGCGGCGCATCCGTCGTCAAATACTTTATCGCCGTCGGTAATACCTCCAGCGCATACATCACTTTCCCGTCGCCTTTCTTCGACGTTAGCTCCAAGATCTCCTCCGCATCCGCATGCGTCTCATTCGAATGCGTCCCCAATAGCTGCGTCAATAACATCGTATGCGCGGAATATTCCCTCACACCAGATAACGGATTCGCATTTTTATCTCCCGCCAGCAAAATCGCCTCTGACGTCACTTCACTCGATATATCTAACATGAAATTGTATGAGCTGTACTTCGGTACTACCGCATCAAAACTCGACTCATTAAACGACCCATTCGCCATCTCATCAAATTTCGCACTGAACTTGTTAAACCCGTCCAGCTTGTCCTTCATTGTGTTCTGGATCGTCTTCGCTATCTTCGATTTGCGCGCTATATCCGATTTCTCTGCAGAATTCGTCGCAGCCATTAAACCTACGACCCCGCCTATTAACGCTAAAATCAAAAACGCTGCACTCACCTTGTAGACTCGCGTGTCAACTTGCGTCTCTTCGCGGATCGCTGACAGATTTCGAAGCTCTTCTTCATCTACTTCCCGAATCTGCGGCTCAAAATTATAGTCGTCCGGCTCCGGCTCATAGACCTCTTGAATCACTGGCTCTTCCTGGGACTGCATTCCTACATTCAGTTTTCCGTCGCCGGGATTATTGCTCAAAGAATTCAACATCCCCTCCTAAGCTTCTTCTATTGCTTCTCATGACTTTCTCATGAAAAACTGTTGTTGTTGACACTTCTCTCGCATCTGACATGCTTTCTGTCAATGCCGATACCATCCCTTACTTTATCCCAATACATTCACTAACGTCAAGTACATTGCTTTCCTTCTCTGTTTATTCGTTACTACTCACCCAGGGTAATTCACATATCTACTGAATATGGCAGAGTATTTCGCAATTTTTAGGCAGAAATTGACGAGAGCCGGGGGTGGGGCCCCGGCGAGGAACAAGGGATAG
>JAZRVP010000189.1:0-34676 GCA_045599245.1 Myxococcota bacterium | reverse complement strand
CCTCAAAAGCTAATACCAACCTAAAATATTGTTGATTCTTAAGGGCTCAGCTCTTAAGCGGGGTTCGGGGCAGAGCCCCGTCTGAATAGTAACGTTGATCTGCTACTCGACACTCAAACAAGCTTCTCTGGCAGAGCCCCGTCTGAATAGTAACTGTATTGCAACGAATTCACACATATCCCATTTTGTATCAGTGTGTATATATAATGCTTCGCCTATTGCTTCGCAATACGGCTTCGCCGGCGTTCTATCGACTGCGTCGATACGCCCGCCGATTTTCTTTTTTTGTCATATCCCCCCTGCCCCCTGAGTAACCTCTGAATAAAACAAAAATTAGTCAACAAATGAGGAAAGCTGGGGGGCCGAGAAGGCTGGCGTCCAGTGGACGAGTGGCATCACAGAGCCCAGTGAGCAAATGAAATGTTCCTAATATTCCCCATCGCCATAATGAAGAGGGGGAACGTCACGTAGTGACAAAGGGATGAGGCTGGCTCGGCGAAGTTCATTTCATACTGCGAACTGAGGACTGGGGCAAAGCCCCAGAAAAAAAAGTAAATAATCTTAATTCAGACCTTCTACAACAGTCCACTTTTCCTGATTTCTGCCATTTGGTACAATCATTTGCGATGCAGTGCTCATTGAACCATCCTGCCAGCCTGCATCGATCGTTTCGAATATTCCCATGACGTTTAATTATGCCATGATGCCCTCGGCCAATCTCTAACTCACGATCAAAAAAGGAACTAACAATGCATCATTTTCCAATCTTAATTATTCCGATGCTGATACTCGCCGGTTGTGCCACCAAACACGATGTTTCAGTTCAAAACACCCCGGTTTCACCAGAACCCCCATCTGCCACAGCCGGTTCAGCCACACAGGAATCAACCGTCCACGAATCCACTGTCGACGATGCAAACATCGACGACGAAGAAGATGCTGAAGAAGATGCTGAAGAAGAAGAATCCGATGAGGAAAACGATCAATGTTCTCCCATCACAATCGACGAATTAACCTCCCTGGCAGCCATAACTACCGATGAACAGGATAAACAAATCAAAAACTCTTTGTTCGTCTTTGATACAACGCTCACGCCTCCTGAATATATTCTAAAAGAGCCCTGGACAGAAAATCAGCTCAAAAAAGCCATCACAAACGCCGGTAATGCTTTCGAAAGTCTCAGTCTCGAACAAACGCTAAAGAATAACGATTCTGAAAAAGCCTATTTCGTGACGGTTCTCACCAGCGACTTCAGCTGTTCCAAAGAAGGCGGTACCTATCTCGGTATTCGCGGCTTCCACAAAGGCGAAAAATATGTCTTTTTCTATCCAATCGCAAGCCACAGCCTAATATATGACCAATGCGGTACGTCCTTTAGAACAGAATCACATTCTAAAATAGATGAGATATCATCCATACAGCTATTTGAAAAAGAATTTATTAAAATTACATTTACGTCAAATCATGTTGAAGAGTTCATTTCTCAACCCGATGAAGACGGCGATTTCGAACCAGAATGTCCACATGATGAAACGAGGGATACGTCAATCACATGGCTGGTTTCAAAAGAAGACCACCACATCTGGCTTTCATATACTCAAAAAGAAAACCATGAAGGCTGCCACGAATCATATCAATACAACTGTAACTTTGACATGAACGACTTCAACTGGTCGTACAAATGCATCGATTCACTTACACCACACCCCGATGAACCCGATGAAAAAGCCATTGACATCCAGGGCTGTATACAAACGACCGAGAACTGGAGTAACGCCCCAAAGCCAAAACAATTGATAATTAATAATTGATAATTAATAATTAATTATTTTTACTCCTCCTGCTGACAAGCACTACCAAAGAGGTCTCCATGAAAAATCACATATATTTTATTACCGGCCTGATAGCTGCCACCTTGAAGGCGAAGCCTGTGACCTGTTTACCGGCGAATGTTATGAAACACTAAACGGAAAAGCCGCGTGCAACGAGATATTCTGTGAAGAAAATGAAGTCTGTACAGAAAAGGGCCTGTGCGCGCTCCAATGCGATGACGACACATTGGCCTGCGGAATTGATGCTGTCTGCTGTACAGACGGAAAACAGTGCTTTGAAGACCGATATTGCCGCATTGTATGCCAAGAATCGCAAACAATGTGCGGAAAAGAAAAAGAAAAAGTTTGTTGCGACCGGGGCTATGTCTGCGAAGAAAACAAATGCCTGATTGCCTGTGACGGCACGCGATGCGGTGAAAACCAGGAACTGTGCTGCGACAATTCCAAAGAAGTCTGTGCCTTCAATCAATGCGTCATACCGACCGATGAAGGAACCTGCAAAACCAATGATGACTGCGATTTATGGAGCTTCTGTGATTCGGGATCGAGCCGTTGTCTCTCACAGGATGTCGACAAAAATGCCTGTATCTATCGACCGCCTGTTGGCGAATTTAAACCCAAAGTCAAATGGCATTACGAAGATGATGTTCCATTTGCACCGGTTGTTATCAATCTGACGGATGACAATGGCGATGGAAATATCGATGAAAATGATATTCCCGATGTCGTCGTTGTGAACTACACCCTCCATCTCATTGCGTTATCCGGAGACGACGGTCATGTACTCGCGAAAACGACAGAAGCGATATATAATAATTGGGGTGATTTTGCCGGTGCTGATATCGATGGCGACAAAAAAATAGAAATCCTTGTCCCGACACAGCTTAAAAGTCCGGCCGACCAAGGCCTCAAAGTCATGACACTTGAACCGGCAACGGAGGGGGAATATCCCTATCAATGGAAAGAAAAACACTTTATTCATGCCACCAATACCTATTATTCAACGGTTCAAAGTTCTGCATTTGGCATTGACCTTCATCCCACGATTGCAGACATCAATTCCGACGGACACGTCGAAATCGTGACGACAAACGGCGTCATTAAAGGCGATGGCGACTGGAGTAAATTTGAATGTTCCCTCAACATCAAAGATACCGGATCGAATTGGGGATATTACGACATGTTTGCCGTTGCCGATCTCGATCAGGATGGACAGATGGAAATCATATCCAAAGAAGTTTATGACAATAAATGCAACGTCATCATGCCGGCAGCAGAAACCAACTGGTACTATGCAGCGGTTGCCGATTTACTCGAAGATGAAAACTCACCTGAATATCCGGGAGAATTAAAGCCGGAAATTCTGCGCGTCGGAAGCGGCCGAGTCAGTGCATGGAAAGTCTATCAAAACGGCGACGTTTGGACGCAAAGAAAGGTTTGGGACAAACCACAGACCTCACCACAACTTGGCGGAAATCCCGTCATTGCAGACTTTGACGGCGACGGCAGACCGGATATCGGAATAGCAGGCCGCACACATTACACCGTATTTAATGGCCAGACAGGAGATATCGTCTGGGCGAGTAAGACGCAGGACTTCACGAGCGGTCGAACGGGGTCTTCGGTGTTTGATTTTGAGGGCGACGGCGTTTCAGAAGTCGTCTATCGCGATGAAACGACACTTCGCATATATGCAGGCCCAGGTGCAGGAAAAGACAAAGACGGCAAAATCATCGACAAAGACGGCGACGGATACATGGATGGCAAAGTTCTCTGGTCAGTCACCAGCACATCCGGAACAGGAACCGAATATCCCGTCATCGTCGATGTCGATAACGACGGAAGAACAGAAATTGTCATGGTCAGTGTTCCCTATGAAATATCAGGTGTTCCGACCGGGGTCACCGTTTACAGTGACACCTACGACAACTGGGTTCGCACGAGACGCATCTGGAATGAACACGCCTATCATGTGACGAATATCAATGAAGACGGCACGGTTCCAATGCCGGAAAAAGCCAACTGGCTCAACAAACGCCTCAACAATTATCGAGCAAATTCACAGCCCTCATCCGGTTTTAATGCGCCAAACTTCCAGCCGAACGGACTCAAAATGTCTTTGGACAAGTGCAAAACCACGAGCAATATTGTCATAACAGCAGAAGTTAAAAACGCGGGTTCCATTGGGGTTTCAGCCCCTGTTGCCGTTTCTTTTTATATTAAAGATTATGAATATGAGGGCAAAAAATATAATGTTTATCTTGGAACAGCAAAGACTTCTGGACCGATTGCTGCCGATGGCACAACCAAAGTCCAGTTCGACTGGAATGCCAAAGGCAAAATCACCGTCAATGACGCTCCTAAAGAAATTGTCGTAACGGGCAAGGACCTAAAGATCACATATATTGTCGATGATGACAATCACACCGACGAAAACTACATACCATTCAACGAATGCCACGAAGAAGATAATGAAGGGCTCTCCAATGTGGTTGAATTCTGTCCTGAGGTTGTGAGTTAATTCCGGGATTGCAAAACACTAAGTGGAGTGTCGGGGCGTTGCGGGGTGTCCCCGCACTGGGGGTAGACGCGTATTTGCTTGCAAATAGCGTCGCAGGGGGCTTTGCCCCCTCCTGTCATTTTAATAATACACAATAAAAGAAAGTGACGGCTCTCAGCAATTACTGCCTTAAAATATCGTTTGATTTTTCCGGGGCTCTGCCCCAGACCCCGCTTAAGGGCTGAGCCCTTAAGAATCCGCAATATTTTAGGCGGTATAAGCCTTTGGGACTGCCTAACCATGCTTCCCCGCTGGGACACCACCCCCTGCTTTCCACATTTGTTACCTTAAAATTGTATAAATTGTGTTTTATTCAGAGGTTCCCTAAAGAAGTGCGCACACAAACAGCTATTATTATTGAAAGATCTCAGGACAGCCTGGGAGCATATTCAGACTGCGATTAATCTCATCATCAGATGGAATATAGTCTTTTAAAATGCCGTCGTTGAAGCGCTGATATGCATACAGATCAAAATATCCGGTGCCGGTCAGGCCAAACAATATCGTCTTTTGCATTCCCAATTCCCGACACAGAATGGCTTCATCAATGGCGGCACGTATGGCGTGACTGCTCTCCGGTGCCGGCAGAATTCCCTCGGTTTTGGCAAAGAATTCAGCCGCTTCAAAAATGGCAGTCTGCGGTACAGCTCTCGCTTCCATAAAGCCGTCATGATAGAGCTGAGATAGAATCGGGCTCATTCCGTGAAAGCGCAGTCCGCCTGCATGATCGCTGGATGGAATGAATGAGGAACCAAGTGTGTACATCTTGGCCAGAGGGCAGATCATGCCTGTATCGCAGTAATCATAGGCAAATTTTCCACGCGTAAAGCTGGGACAGGAGGCAGGCTCAACTGCAATAATGCGGTAGTCTCTTTCTCCTCGCAGTTTTTCACCCATAAAAGGCGCAATGAGACCGCCCAGGTTGGAACCGCCGCCGGCACATCCGATAATAATGTTCGGGGTAATGTTGTACTTCTGGCAGACAAGATATGTCTCTAAGCCAATTATCGATTGGTGCAGCATGACTTGATTGAGAACTGAACCCAGAACATAACGATAACCAGGGGAATGAAGCGCTACTTCTACGGCTTCAGAAATTGCAGTTCCAAGACTGCCTGAATTATTGGAAAAACGCCGGTTGATGGTTCTTCCCACCTCAGTTGTCATGGATGGGGATGGCGTAACAGCGGCTCCGTAGGTGCGCATGACTTCACGTCTGAATGGCTTTTGCTCATAGGAGCATTTTACCATAAAGACTTTGCAGTCGAGATGGAAATAAGCACAGGCCATGGATAGTGCTGTTCCCCATTGCCCTGCACCGGTTTCGGTCGTAACGCCGCATAGACCTTGCTTTTTGGCATAATACGCCTGGGCAATTGCTGAATTGAGTTTATGGCTGCCTGATGTATTGTTGCCTTCAAATTTATAATAGATATGCGCCGGTGTTTTGAGTTCTTTTTCTAAACAGTATGCACGAACCAGTGGGCTTGGACGATACATTTTATAGAATTCCTGAATTTCATCAGGAATTGGAATTTGTTGATTGTCGTTGTCGAGTTCCTGATCAACGAGTTCACGGCAGAAAACCGTTTCAAGCTCATCACGGGTCATTGGGCAGCCTGTGCCTGGATTGAGCAGGGGAGCTGGTTTGAATTTCATGTCAGCTCGAAGATTATACCAGTTGTTTGGCATTTCGGATTCTTCAAGATACATTTTGTAGGGAATAGAAGTGGTTTGTTTCATGGTAAGTTTCCTTTCAGTATAAAGTCAACAAGTCTTAACTCAAGAACGGCAAACTGCGAAAGAATTTGAAACAGATTAAGCGCTGAATTATCATCTGTTTATCTATCAATCTGAGTACAAAACGGGTGATCAGGCCGTTATGAAAAGTGTGGAAAGGATGTATTGATATATGCTGAAACAGCCCGCATTCTGAATGCATCATCAACGGTGGGATTAAATGTTTGCTGATGTATGCGTCAGACAATATCAGTAAAGTCAGTTTGATGTATCAGAAATTACACGAGACGAGTAATGACACACCAAAAGACTCAACGACGACAAGGCTTGCGGCTAGAATCAGTAAATATAATGCCCATGAATATCATCATTAATAAATGATGATATTCATACAGCGCAATACAAGATTCCGCACAAAAAACTCAGAAATTGAGGGAGAAAAAGATTAGCGACGCCAACGATGTGCAGTCGCATCTTTGACGATCGATGCAGCACCAAAATAAGCTGCACAGCGTTGGTCATAAATTGCAAACTGGATTGACGTTAACATAACTCCCAAAGTCCTCATATATTGCAGAGAGACGTTCTTAAAATATCACTTTTGCCAACTTGCAAAAGCAGGCTACAAAGTAGCACTTTATCACACCGATAGCCAGAAAAAATTTGGTTTTGCGTAACAACTCCGATGGCACTGCCCCGTCCCCCCCGCTGGAGCTTTGCCCCTGTCCTCAGCTCACAATATAAAATCCGCTTCGCTTTTCGTGCCAGCCTCCCCCCTTTGTCACTATGTAAGGTAAAATTCATTTGCTCACTGGGCTCAGCGATGGCAGCCGTCCACCGGACGCCTGCGATCTCAACCCACCGGCTATCTTCGATTTCTGACTTACAATTGTGTTTTGTTCAGAGCTTTCCTAAAACAAATGGGTTACAGCTCAGCCAGGGTTAATTCATATATCTATTGAATATGGCGTATTTCGCAATTTTTAGGCAGAAATTGATGAGAGCCGGGGGTGGGGCCCCGGCGAGGAACAAAGGATAGGCAGCCCAAAAGGCTTACACTGTCTAAAAATATTGAGGATTCCAAAGGACTCAGTCCTTTGGTGGGGGGCCGAGGATTTTCGCCATCCAGTGAATGGCGAAAACCACAGAGCCCAGTGAGCAAATGAAATGAACGAGTTGGAGAGCCGACAGGCTCGGGAAACGAAGTGCATTTCATATTGCGAACTGAGGAAAGGGCAAAGCCCCAGCGGGGGTCGGGGCAGAGCCCCGATGAGTAGTAACACAAATGGCCGGATATTAGCCTTGTATTTTTTACGATGCTATTGTATTCTGACAATCCACCCTCCAAATGCAGGTATCATTCAAGCCTGTACATAAATTTTGTTATTGCACAAGCAATGACACACAAAAAGGAAGGTGTACATGAGAACGAATTTTAAATCTTTAATGTTACTGTGCTTTGTATTGTCCCTTAATGCATGTAATGACAGCGATGATAAAAGCGTCTGTGGTAACGGCATTATTGAAGCAAATGAAGCGTGTGACGGAACAGAATTCGGCAGCATTTCGTGCAGTACCATGGGGTTTGTTGCGGGGACGGTTTCGTGCACTCAAGCCTGTCAGATAGACTTTTCAGGCTGCAGAAATCCTGTGTGCGGCGATGGCATCTTAGATAGCAATGAAAAGTGTGATACCACAAATCTCAATGGAAATACGTGTCAAACCCTGGGCTATGCTTCCGGAACTCTCTCGTGTACCGCATTATGCGATTTTGACACATCACACTGTCAGGCTCCTGTTACGTCTGAATGCGGCAATCTTGTCATGGAAAATGGTGAAGAATGTGACGGTGAAGATTTTGGTAACAAAACGTGTGCTGAGCTCGATCCGACAAAACCGTATGGAAGACTGGGGTGTACAAAAGAATGCAGAATTTCGACAACATTCTGTGGAAACTCTGATCTCGGATTGCTGGCGCCTATGCCCGATTTTGAAAATACAGATGCACAGTGTTCAAATCAATTAAATGATTTCCATACGCAGAATAAAGATGGCACAGAATCGAACTATTATGACTGTAACAATAATAACTGTAACCAGTCGATACTCGTTCAGACATGCCATGGAACAGAGAATTCAGATGAAACATGTTCTGATAATATAGATAATTCAACGGGACATGGTCTTCATTCCCTATTTAGAGATCGAACGAATGGATTGATCGATTGTGAAGATCCGTCTTGTTACAAAAATTGGAGAGTCACCGTTTGTGCGGATAAGGCACCCAAATGGGAACTTGGAGCCGATTGCAGCGATGGAATAGATAATGATGGCGATGGATTAAAGGATTGTGAAGATCCTGACTGTCTGCATGCCGGTGCATCAAACTGTGAACTCAATCAAAAAAAACGTATCCTCTTTGACAATGCGCATCATGAAATGGCTGGAGGGGTAGACTGGATCATTGACATTACAGGACGGCATCCTTATCCAAGTAAACCTGCCAATGAAAATGAATGGCATGGCTCACTGTCCATGTTCGCTTTGGATTTGTTAAATACCGGAGACTACATTCCAGAAACATTGCCCCAAGATCGAAAATTGACGTGGAATGATGCTCAAAATGTTCAGGATTTAAATCAATATGATATTCTGGTACTTCCAGAACCGAGTTCAAAAATATCGGATGAGGAAGCCAGGGCGATCTATGAATTTGTCAATCATGGGGGTGGTTTGATGATGATATCTGACCATGAAGGCGCAGATCGCGATGGCAATGGTTATGATTCTGTACGAGCATTTAATGAAATGCTGGCTGCAATGCCCGGAGCAACATCAAAAGAGAATAATCCTTTTGGTTTTTATGTATTGCCGGGGTCATTAGGCAACAGTACATCTTTTGTATCTGAAAATGCAGATATGAGGGCAGTCAAAGGGCGCGCAGGGGAATTGAAATCAACAGGTGTGTATGGAGCAGCTGGATTTCAAGTGGTGGATGAACACAATGTCAAACCCCTGCTGACTAATCAGGCTTCATCGGAAGTGTTTGCGATAACAGCTTCAGTGGGAAATGGACGTGTGGTTGCCATTGGAGACAGTGCAATTACCGGAGATGGCACGAATTATTTAGCCCTGACTTTGACAACTGAAAATGGCTATATTGATACAAAATTGGATAATCGTATTCTGCTATTAAATTCTGTCGATTGGTTGGCTAATATTAAATAAAGTGAGCTGTAAATGCTTTTGAACGACCCTAAAATCTGTTCGAGCAAAAGGCTATAAAAAGAATGCGCAGGCGTATTGGCGAAGCCAATAGCCTGCGCGCGTGCCGTGTATTCGCATTTTGCGAATAACGGCCGCACAAAAAATACTATTTTTTTACACAAGTGTTGTCATCCTGCATGTACCCATCATTGCAGGTAAAACCACAATACAATGAATATCCGTCAGAAACACAGGCTCTTGATGCATTTTCAGGAACCTCGTTGGTACACAAAGAAATATCATCTTCAAGGCACGGAGCACAATAACCTCCCCATTCATCGGATGTGCAAAACAGGCCTTTTTCTGTACAATCAGCGGTAGCATCTTCTGATTTTCCGGTCAGTAAATTGCCCATCATACATGTAACGCGAATGGCGTGATTTTGTTTGTCTGTTTCACAATAGGATTCATTAGACTCGCATTTATAGGTTTCGCATTTGACGGGATGTTTTTCTGTACCGTCCCCGGGATTGCAGTATGGGGTATCGGATGAACATTGTGTTGTCGTGACAAAAGAACCGCCACGACATGTTTTAATGGTATTGCCATCACAAACATTCATTCCATCCGCAATGTTTATTGCCTCTGAGCCTTCCCCTAAAGTACAATCTTTTGGCTCAAACTTTTTACATATAAAGTCATTTTCAAATTCTTGACAAATTTCGTCATTTGTACAGGTCACAGTGACTAAGGAACCATTATTACATGTTACGACGTTGCCATTCAGACATGCTTTTTTACCATGCTCAAGGTGACTCGTTTCTTCACCGTCCCCCATGGCGCATGCTGAATTTGATTTTTCAACGCAGGTGAAATTTTCAGGATTGCAGATGTAATTTTCTCCTTTATCCGAACATGTTTTAATAATTTTGGCTTGAGGAGCTTCATTTGCGCTATCTTCAATTGTGCATGCAACGATAGTACTTCCAATACATAGTTTTTCATCCTTTTTAAGAATGATCTTCTCTTCACCATAGGGTAAACAAGACGTAATGGGGTCACCTTTTTGAATTGGTTCACATGAATCGCCAGTCTTTTCATAGCCGGTATTGCAGGTATAATGGCACGAATTGTCGACACAAGAAGCCGTCTGATTAGCTTTTAGCTCACACTTTTCGGGATTACAATTATCTTTATCATCCTCACTGCACGACATAATGCTGAAGAATAGTACACATGAAAGGAAGGAAAATGTTTGAATCAGTAATTTGTTTTTTTTCATAAATATTGCCTGTGATGTGTTTAACTCATGGAAATGACGAATTCCAAGAGTTCAATAAGTTAGATAAACAAAAAAGGAGATGGTGTCAAATATCCGGTGCTTTATGGATGCGTAGTTATCGAAATTTTTGGGGTGAGTATGTAAAAAAGTCAGCTTCAACGAAATAAATATTTTAAATTATCCGCACGAACACTGGAATACTTTCAAATTGAATATTTTGAATAATTTTTCTCTTGATAGTATTTTTTAATGGGTGTTTAGAGCAAGCGTTGCGCAACCGCACGATGGTAGAGACGTGCGAACCGTTGTTCTTTACTTAAATATACAATATTATTTGTACGGAGGTGTACCCTTGGACAATAAAATATACATCAGAGGATTGTGTCAAAACAATCTAAAAAATGTTTCTTTAAGCATTCCAAAGAACAAAATTGTTGTTTTTACCGGAGTATCTGGCTCGGGAAAATCAAGCATTGTATTCGATACGATTGCTGCGGAAAGTCAACGGCAGATGAATGAAACTTATTCAGCATGGGTTCGCGGACGGCTTCCAAAATACGACAAACCGCAGGTTGAATGTATTGAAAATCTTTCCCCATCGGTTATCGTCGATCAATCTCGTCTTGGCGGCAACGCTCGTTCGACAGTCGGCACGATTTCCGATATGTATTCGCTTTTGCGTCTCATATTTTCTCGTATCGGGAAGCCGCATGTCGGCACGGCTTCTTTCTTTTCATTCAACGACCCTAACGGAATGTGTCCTAAATGTTCCGGTTTGGGCAAGGTAATGAAAGTTGATATCGAATCCCGGATTGATCCTGAAAAGTCATGGATCGACGGTATGGCAGATTTACCATCATTTCATGTCGGAAATTGGTATTGGAAAAAATATAAAGAAGCAGCAATTTTTCCACTGGATAAAAAATATAAAGATTTTACTGAAAAAGAAAAAAATCATCTTTTGTATGGAGCAGATGATAAAAACGGCCCGCAAATAAATAAAAATGTGGAGGGAATTGAACGCTATCTGACTAAAATGCTTCTTAAACGAGACACATCCGATCTCAAGGAGGCATCCGTTTTGCGTTTGACCAGCCTTTTGAGCGAAGAGGAATGTCCCATGTGCCATGGGCGTAGACTCAACCGCATGGCTTTGATATCTAAAATTAACGGTTATACGATTTCCGATATGTCAGGAATGGAATTTACGGCCCTTCGCAAAGTGCTGCAGTCGATTCATGAGCCGAGTATTCAGGAAATTATTGATAATTTGGTTCTGTCTTTGACGAGAATGATCGATATTGGACTGCCTTATTTGACGATGGATCGAGAATCGTCAACGCTCTCCGGCGGCGAGGCGCAACGATTGAAACTTGTGCGATATATGGGGTCATCTCTTACCGGAATGATATATATATTCGATGAGCCGTCAACAGGTATGCATCCAAGAGACGTGTATCGTATGGTTAAATTAATAAAAAGTCTGCGCGATAAAGGTAATACGGTTCTTGTCGTTGAACATGATAAAGATATCATATCGATTGCTGACGAAATTGTTGATATTGGACCGTTTGCAGGCGTGAACGGCGGTCAGGTTATGTTTCAGGGAACGTATGAAAATTTGCTCAGAAGCAAAACTTTAACGGGCCATGCATTGAGTCAAAATATTCCGATTAAGTCCGAATTGAGAGTACCAAAGAACTTTTTGCCTGTTCGCGGTGCTCATGTTCACAATTTAAAAAATATTGATGTCGATATTCCGCTCAATATTTTAACGGTTGTGACGGGGGTCGCCGGAAGTGGAAAATCTTCACTAATTCGCGATGGTTTTGCGAAGCAGTATGAGGACCGCGTTATTCTGGTTGATCAGTCGCCCATCACAGCGACTAATCGCTCGACTCCTGTCACATTTCTCGGCATTTTCGATGAAATTCGTAACCTTATTGCTAAAGAAAATTGCATCAGTTCATCTTTATTTTCTTTTAATTCGGATGGGGCATGTCCGGCGTGCGAGGGGCGAGGATTTATCACAACTGAGCTTGTTTTCATGGATCCCGTTACGACAAAATGTGAACTTTGTGATGGAAACAGATATTCAAAAGAAGCTCTTTCCTATTTATATAAAGGAAAAAATATCGTAGATATTCTTTCCTTGAGTGGTAAAGATGCTTTGGATTTCTTTTCCGATAATAAAAAACTGACAAAGGTGCTTAGTTCACTGTGTAAAGTCGGCCTTTCATATTTGACATTAGGACAGGCAAGTTCGACTTTGTCCGGTGGTGAATGTCAGAGGCTGAAACTTGCAAAATTTCTCGGTAAGAAAGGTGCTATTTATGTCTTTGATGAGCCGACAACCGGCCTTCATGCATCAGATATTGAAAAATTAATGGTGCTGTTTAATCAAATGGTCGATAGCGGCAATACGGTTATTATCATTGAGCATAATCTCGATGTTATGAAACAGGCGGATTATATCATTGATATTGGGCCGGACGGCGGCCGTTTTGGCGGAGAAATCGTATTTCAGGGAACACCCGCTGAATTATTGCGATGCACTCAGTCCGTTACATCCAAATGTTTGCGCTATTCTCTCGAAAATCGCAAACTGACTGAATGTGAACTCGAAAACTTAACAAAACCCATCGAAACGAATGATGATATTCCTGTTTGTAAGGATGAACCAGAGGAGGAAGACGGCATGAAACTTAATGAAATCGGTCACGCAGAATGTCATAATGGCGAATTCAAAATTATTTTGGAGGATAAATATAGATCAGGCCTCACAGGCCTCAATGGCTTTTCTCATTTGCAGATTATTTGGTGGTTTAACGGCTGCGATAATGAAACCGAACGCAATATTTTAACCGTAGAAAAGCCATATTCAAAGGGCCCAGATACAATGGGAACCTTTGCGACACGTTCCCCGGAACGCCCCAATCCCATTGCGGTTTCTGTGTGCGAAATTAAAGAAATTGATTATAATAAAGGTGTTATATCCTTTAATTATTTTGATGCATTTACCGGCACCCCAATTCTTGACATCAAGCCATATACGCCGAGTATTGACAAGGTCGAACATGCAAAAGTGCCGGAATGGTGTTCTCATTGGCCCAAAAATTATGAATCCAGTGATTCATTTTCCTGGGACAAAGAATTCAATTTTAAATCATGATTGTTACGCATGGCTGTTTTCATACCGAGGTTATCCTTAATAGCCATGCGCAAATATTTCAAAGTTGTTGTCTTTGTCGTTGTCATCTTCAAACAGGTACACAAATTTGCCTGCTTCACTGCAACTGACAACTGAATTTCTTTGAATGCCGGTTTGATCGTGACTTACGTAGTAGAGTGAACTCAGTGTACCTTTTTCAAGATATCGCTGTCTCACGTCGCTTTCAGTTCCCGAAACTTCTGTCCAAGTGGCAACGAGCTTTTTGCTTGCAGCATCAATGCATATTGAAGGCGTGCGATTAGCTGTATCAGTTGCCGAGATCGCAATGTCCTCATAAATTTGAGTACCTGATGCCTGAATTCCAGCCAGATGGATGGACGTCACATTGGCTGATTCAGTTTCTTCAAATGCGACATAGATCTGTCCAGAATCATTGACAGCGATTGCGGGGGAATGATGTTCAGCCGCCTCATTGATGTTGAGCTGTTTGTCTGATACTTTTTCTGTTCCATCTGAATTATACACATTGAGAAGCACATTTGATGTGTTATTTTGTGAAGTAGTTTTAATATATGAAACGATAAATGTCCCATTGTTCATTATTTCAATGGCTGGTTCTGAATATTGATTGGAATTGTCCACTCTGATGGATGATACGGGAAGAATTGGGATCACTTTGTTGTCCGCCGTTGAAAACGTGGCTGTATAAATCATTTCTTCTTCCGAATAGGCAATCGCAAGTGTTCCGCTGTTGTTCATGGCTATTGAATAAGGAAGGTCGGAGGCGCGGGATGAAACAAGGCGAGTCTTGGGAAGAGTTTCTTTGCCCTCTTGGCTGAATGCACGAAGCCATATTGAGGAATTGTTATCGTTCTTTTCTACCCAGGCAATGAATATGTTGTCTTTTTCATCGGTAACGACTTGAGGTTCGCCATTGGATACCGCTGCAACCGTAAATTCGTCTGTCATGGAACAGCCACCGGCACAAAAAACTCTGGCACGAACTTCATGAACATCTCCTTCATCATGCTGCCATGTTGCAACTGACCAGGATGACTTTTTATTTACTGAGATCGAAGGATGAGACTGCTGTCCTTCGCTGTTCTCTCCAACATTTCTTATTCCAAATGCAGTGTGTTTGCGAGTGTCATATTGATATGTCAGTTTTTGGCTAAAATCGATGAAAGTCTCATACTTTAAGGTCGAACCAGTCGGATATCGATCATAGTAATTCGAAGCACTGACATCAGAACACATCATTTGAGGTTCATTGTTGTAGAAATAATTGTTATCCAAAACTGTAAATGTCTCGACCAATATGTTATTTTTATATTGTCCTGATTCATCTTTTTCGGGCATTGGATTTATCGTCATTTTTTGAATCCATCCATTGCCGCTGTCTAATGTTTCAGTACATGAATTGGTTAGACAGGATGCATCCTTGCATGGCTTTTCACACTGGAAATCAGTGAGTATTTCAAATAAAGGATTGCCCGAATATCCTGTTTTCATGCGGTGTTCAGATCCACAGACATGCCCGGAAAAAGACATAATGATATTGGAGTGCCTTGCCGTTAGTTCGTCGTATATCTCAGATCCTGTAGCGCCAAATGTAAGCCATTTTGATGGAAAATTTGTTAAATATTTGTTGGGGGAAGACGAGGCTCCCTGAGATAATAGTCCATGCGTACTCACGATAACGTAATGATCTGGGTGATTTCGAATGATTTCTTCTGCTTTGCATAAAACATCCTTCCTCGGCTCAAATTCAATTGCCATCGCAAGAAATTTGAGATTACCGACTGAAAACGTTCCATACATGTTCGGCCCTTCGAAAAATTCACCAAACCAGGATTCGTTTTTAAAACGTTCGGCGTTGAAATACTGGTTAAGTTGAGTTTTGTTTCGTCCAAAATTGCTCAAGTCAGTCGTTTCAGAAGATGCATTATAATCGTGATTACCTGTCGATAGAACATAGGGGACTTTGGCTTCGTCAAGAATGGCATGCGCTCGCGATGCTTTTTGCCAGTTATCGGCCGTATTGCTCTGTGTCAGATCCCCTAAATGAAAGACCATCTTAATATTATCACTCTCTTTGTGTTGTGCAATCCAGGCCATCTCTTTTTCATAGATACCGTTCTCAGTTCTCGTGTAATGCTGCGTGTCTGGAACAATAATAATTGAAAAAGGCTTGAGTTCATTTTCTGTTTCCTTACAGACTCCCTGAATGCACGTTTCACCGTCATTGCAGACATGGCCGCATTCACCGCAGTTTTGAGTGTCGGAACTCAGATCGATGCCTTCACAGTCATCACCTTTTTTACAGACTCCCTGAATGCACGTTTCACCGTCATTGCAGACATGGCCGCATTCACCGCAGTTTTGAGAATCGCTGGTCAAATCAATGTCCTTGCAATGAACATTTTTTCTGCAAATACCATTGACACATGCCTTATTGTCTCCACATTCGTGCCCGCAGACTCCGCAATTTTTACTATCGTTTTTGAGGTTAATACCCTCGCAGGGATTTTTTTTCAGGCAAATTCCTTTGTCGCAGAACTCGTCTTTTTGACATGAAAATCCACATTTTCCACAGTTTTTAGGGTCATTTTTGAGATTGCTACCTTTACAAATGGTGTTTATTTGGCAGTTTCCGTTGATGCAGGTTTCGTTATCTTTGCAGGCATAGCCACAGAATCCACAATTCTGATGGTTGGTATTGAGATCAATGTTTTGACATGGATCAATTTTTTGGCAGGTACCATGATAGCAGATTTCATCGTCCAGACATTTGATGCCGCATTTTCCGCAATTTTGATAATCACGGTTGAGGTCGGTACTGATACACATATTGCCAAGTTTGCAGGCACCAACGGGGCAGGAGCTATCACCGGCGTTTCCATCTGAGACGGAGTCTTCGGTACAGCCGAAGATGAATGAAATTATTATTGAAGAACATACGAATATATACTTTTTACAATTATTTAAACGCATCGTTGCCAAATCATCCTTCTCAGCCGTTTTATATTGAATAAGAACAACTGAAATTAAAGTGATAATGTTATCTTCTGTCATATTTAACAGAGGATTAACCGGTATCTTTTAACAGTAATTGGACAGTTTCTTCAAGCAATTTAAGAAACATTCAATCGTGCGGGATGCATTAAAATGGTACGTATCTGTCAAAAAAGCAAGCTCACAAATTCGTTCGGAAACTCAGGGAAAACCTGAGCCCTTAAGGAACCTCTGAAAAATTATTAATTGTTTGTTTTTCCGGGGCTCTGCCCCGGACCCCGCTTATGGGCTGAGCCCTTAAGAATCCGCAATATTTTAGGTAGTATATGCTTTTGGGGCTGCCTAACCATGATTCCCCGCCGGCCCCCCCGGCTCTCTGCAATTACTGCCTAAAAAAATTGTTTTGTTCAGAGGTTCCTTAAGCGCTTACGAAATACTGATATAGCTGATACCAAAATAGGCGGCTCACTGGCCGCCTATTTCATGTGAATTCAGTTGATTTTGAGGGATTGGATTAGTAACAAACGCCTGCGCCGCTGCAGCAGACTCCCTCAATACAGAAAGCACCTGACAGTAAAAACCATAGGTAATTGCAGTTTTTCCTTGATGCACCACAATGTTCTGCATTGTCTTCTTCACATGCATTGTTGTAAAGATGATAGCCGGATTTGCAACTCGTTGCGACACAAGTACCGCTTGAACAGGATACCGCAGAACTGTTTGCAATATTGCTCGTCGAACATGTTACACCATGTGCCCTGCAATTGGAGTTGCTGTTTACTTCACATGATGAATAAGATTTGCCCGATGATGTATAGGTATATAAATGATAATTGCTACCGCAACTCGTCGCATTGCAAATACCGGTTGATGTTACGCATGTAACTGCCGTGCTGCCTGTTTTTGAACTGGTTGAACACATGGAATTGTGTGCCCCGCAATTGCTTGTTGAGTTTGCTTCACAAATTTTTGGCGATAAATAATACATGTGATACCCGGATTTACATGTGGATGGAAGACATTGATAGGTACCATTGACAGATGTACAAGTTGCTGACTCAGCTCCGGATGGTATATTTTTGTAACAGGACATGCCATGGCGACCGCAATTGTCATCGTTATTTTTTTCACAACTTCCGCTATAAATATGATAGGTGCTTTTACATGTCGATACGACACATTTGCCTTCTGATGAACATGTTCCGGTTGACCAGCCTTCCACTTTGGTGGCGCAATTATATCCCTTGCTGCCGCAGTTGGCTGTGTCATTCTTTGAACACGCTCCGTTATTGAAAAAGTAATTATCTAAACAGCTTGTTGCTATGCATTCTCTATTTTCACAAATCCCGGATTTCCAGCCATCAAGCCTTGTGCAGTTGTTTTCTTCCTCATGCCCACCGCAATGACTTTCGTCGTCTTTATAACATGTATTATTATAAATATGATATCCTTCTTTACATTCTTTAATAATACATGTTCCCGATTGGCATTCGCCACTCAAATAACCATCAAGGCTCGTACAATCTGTTTTTTCTCTGCCGCATACGAGCTCTGTGTCTAATTCACATATATATTGAGGTTCATTTGTCTCAGGTACTGGATTGCTTTCCTCTGGATTGCTTTCTTCAATCTTTTTCTCAGCTACATGATACTCTGAAATACATTTATTGGCGTTGCATTTTCCCAAAATACATTCACCATCATCCCATCCTTCTAATAATGTGCAGTTAAACATTTCGTCATGTCCGCCGCAATGTTCAATATCATCATGAACACACTCATTTTCGTTCAAATGATAATTGTCAAGGCACATAATTGCCGAACATTTTCCGTCTACACAGTTTCCCTGCTTCCACCCCGGTAGAACTTCACAGTCTTTCATTGTCGTACCGCAAGACTTCGTGGTATCCGATACGCACTGACTCACTTTTGTTTTTTCAACGCCTTCTAATGTTTCTTCGATGTGATATCCTGTTTGACATTGATTGGCATAGCATCGTCCTGCAGTGCAGTTACCTTCTTTCCAACCCGATAAATTTGTGCAGTTTGCCTGGCTAGCGTGACTTCCGCAGTGTTTAAGATCATCTTTTACGCATTCATCATCGCGTAAATGATAACCTTTTTGACACATTAATGCTTTGCATTTTCCTTCTTCACAACTGCCATACTGCCATCCAGAAAGTGTTGTACAATCGGCCAGATTCGTGCCACATGAATTATAGTCGTCAGCCACACACTGAATAACTGTTTGAAATCCGCCTTCAACGGTTTCTGAGATATGATATCCAACCTGGCACTGATTGGCGACACATTGTCCGTCGATGCATTCACCGGCTTTCCACCCCTGTAATTCATAGCAGTTTGTGTGTCCGCCGCACTGTTCAAGATTGTTTGATACACACATTCCGTCATGGAGATGATATTCACTTGTACAAACAATAGCCTGACACTGTCCTGATACGCATTTGCCATCTTCCCAGCCGTCAGTTTTAGTACAGTCAGTTGCTTCTGGGCCGCATGCTGTCGCGCTGTCCGCTTTACAAACCGGGTGAGTTCCGGTGCTGTCGAGGTGATAACCATTCGTGCAAGTTTCAGCTACGCACTTTTTTGATACGCAGTTTCCTGTTTTCCAGCCGTTATTTGTGGAGCAATCCGTATCGTGACTGCCACAGTGTTCGACGGAATCGTCTTCACATTGACCATTATAAACATGGGATGTGTCTGAACATGCGTCTGCAATGCAGACTCCGTTTTTACATGTTTCATTGCTTTTACAGACGGTCCCTCGATAATTTACACTTGTTTCTGAGTCGTCATTGCATAACCCTGATGCACCGCAATATTGACTATCGGTTTGAGGATTAATACATAATGATTTTCCGCATAAAAGTAAGTCTTCACCGCATTCCGAGCAATAATTTGAAGAGCTGTCAACGTGACAATACTGTTGTTTAATTGGACAGTGACCAGCGATTACATTTTTCGTGTAACAATCTTCTCCGGCACTGCATTTGGCTACTGTACCTGATGCCTCGTCGAAATAAACAAAATAATTTAATTCATTTGAAGCACCATCGCTTGTTTTCGGACATTTGTCCCCTTTTTCAAGAACATCGTCCAAACTGCATCCGGTCAGCCCCGGCAATGCTAGTATAAAAGAGTACATAAATATTTTATTTATTTTTTTCATATTTATTCCTTATTGTGTGATTTTAACTGAGCACAGTATTATTTGCATAAATGCATACTCTGGTTCTTATAGCACATAAAATCATATTTCAAAATAGAGGCATGAACATTTTGCTCATGCAGAGTTACAGTTCAGCCGGGGCTCTGCCCCGAACCCCGCTGGGGCTTTGCCCCTGTCCTCAGTTCGCAATATGAAATGAACTTCGTTTCCCGAGCCAGCCTCACCCCTTTGTCACTGTGGTTTTCGCCATTCACTGGATGGCGAAAATCCTCGGCCCCCCACCAAAGGACTGAGTCCTTTGGAATCCTCAATATTTTTAGATAGTATAAGCCTTTTGTGCTGCCTATCCCTTGTTCCTCGCCGGGGTCCCTCCCCCGGCTCTCGACAATTACTTCCTTAAATTATCATTTTGTTCAGAGGATCCCTGGGTGAGCTGTAACCATGCAAAGTTACAGTTCAGCCAAGTGAGGAAACGTTTTATTCAAACCTTTTTTAGGCTTCGAGTCGTTTGTCAATTTCTTCAAAAAACATTCGAAGATCATCGAAATGCCAGGCCGCTATGCTATCAAGAGGCGTGGGTTGAGCGTTCACAATGCATATCTTGGCTTTTGCTCTCCAGGCATAGAGGGGAATGGAGGCAGCAGGTTGTACGGTTAGCGAACTTCCGAGAACGAGCATAATTTTGCATCGCCGGGTCCATTCAAAGCACGCATCCAGAGTGTCTTCATCCAGTGATTCTCCATAGAAGATAATATCTGGTTTTATGACGCCTCCGCAGTCGCAGTGCGGCACTTCGCCTTTCATGACAATGGGGGCTATTTCATCATAACCAAATGTTTTTCGGCATTTGAGACAGTGGTGTTTCGAGGGGGATCCATGAACTTCCAGAACATTTTTAGAACCTGCGGCTTGATGCAGAACATCGATATTCTGCGTCATAATGCCGCCAATCATGCCCTTTTGTTCGAGTTTGGCCAGTACCGTGTGAACAATGCATGGATGAAAACGATCGAGGCAGTAACAGAATTCTCTGGCCCAGGAATAAAATATGGATGGATCTCTCATAAAAAATGGAATCGAGAGAATGTCTTCGACGTCATAGCCTTTCCAGGGTTGAGAATAGACACCGTCTTTTCCTCGAAAATCCCTGATGCCTGACAGCGTTGACGCGCCGGCTCCCGTAAATACCGCGTTGTCATCAGATGATTTAAATGCTTCCCAAAATGATTCAAATGTGTTTTCGGTCATAAATCTCCCTCCTGTGAATGAATAAAGGAGCTGAGGCTCTTTTACTTTGAATCGAGCCATTGAACAAAAGGACGGCAGTTTTCGCCGGCCAAATCGGTCAGCGACGTCAGTTTGTCTTCCGGATAATATTGTAAAATGGCACATGTGAGCTGCCGCAGTGAATCATTTTCTGCATAGAATTCTTGGAGCAGAAGATTTCCGGATTTGACCTCGTCTATTTGTGACGAATCGAGTTCGCGGATTTTTTCCGGAGCTTTGATAAAGCGTTCGAGTTCTTTTCGCGTCAGGCTCTTCGTCCAGAAATAGAGGATGTCGAGTTTGGCAAGAAGTGCCTGTGTGACATCTGCAGCTTTTATCTGATGATAGACTTCATAGATAGCGCGTCGTGCATTGGCTTTTTGACGACGGAATTTTACGGTTCCTTCGATGATTCCGGCGACGACTTCAGAAGCAAGTTTTGCCTGGACGACATCGGGAACGCCAATCGGCGTGAGAATAAATGACATGGCGGTTGCGAGCGGCCATGACAGAACACTTCGGAAGAAATTTCCGCGAATAGCGGGTTTGGCAAATCCGCGAATCGTATTGTGTGTGGCGAGATAAAGGCCATTTGTCAGAGCAATGACCCAGAATTTGGTAAATGTAAATATGAAGCCAGTATCCCAGGCAAGCGTATCGATCCAAAGTTTGTCAAAACCGAATTTAGCAAGTGAGAGAATGGGGACCGAAAACCCTGTAAAGAAGAGGGAAGTGGTGAGGTTTTCCCAGTCAACGCTTTTCAATTTCCACGTTTTTGGCCCGATTCCGTGGGTCGAAACCAAGTCGACGATGCAGTTTCTGAAAGCCGTTACGCCAAACCAAATGACGGCAATCCAAAGCCCAAGAGCTTGATATTCCTGGACAAAATGGATGGTGATACAAATGGGGATGAGGCCGATAAGAACTTTGATGATGCATCGAACTCTGGCATTCATATAGCGCCAAAGACGCGTTGGCTGCATATCATTTCTTTGTGCACCGTCGCCATCGCTCCATGCATTCTTAACTCTTCGTGATGAAAGAATGAACACGCCCTTTTTATCGGAATCTTTGGGACGGTGAGCAGTCAGAAGTTCACCAATGGAATGCGGCAGTTCTGTATGTCCATTTTGTCGAATGAGCTTGAATGCTTTGGTATCGAGCTGAAACTCATGGAAAAAGCCCATGCCTGGAATTTTGGATGACCAGCCGATGGAGTCGGAAGCACATCGTGCATAGAAGGGATGTTCTTTGGTATATTCGCAAATGGTATCGAGCTCTTCTTTAGAACGTTCAGGGATATTGAATTCTTTCATCCGTGACTGAAGTTTTTGAGAATCACCCTGGATAAGTGCTTGAATGACTTCCGCAAACTGTGCATACAAGTCTTGCCCATAACGTTCGGCATCGACCATATTATAAACTTCGATATCGTCGAGATATTTATAATTGTTTAAAATATTGTCGACGGCTTCGGGAATGCCGCGCCGAAGTTGTCGGATGTAGGCTGTATAGGCTTTGCATTGAGCAAGTAATGGGAGGATATCGGCTTCATTTTCAAAAACGGAATCGTAATCGATTTCGGATTCCGGGAGGACGTAATTTTCGACGCATTTGGAAGGCGTAAGTTCGTCGTAAATTTGCTGAGCTTCCAGGTATTTTTTGAAGCATTCGGCTGCCTTTGCAGAGCCTGGAGCGAGCATTCGGTATTCATTTTTTTGGTAGAGCGCGCGTTTAAGTGCGACAGGGCGCATGGCTTTAAAAATGACGAGTCCGAGGTGCTTTCTGTTGACTTGTCCGTGGCGTGTAACTTGTTCGACATCCAGCCATGAGAGCGGAGCTAGTTTGAGAGCTTCAAGGTTTTGATAGGGTTCATTAAAAGCCGGTATCACCTTGTCGTTAAAATGCTGGATGAGACGCCGGAGCATTTCAGAACGGCGCCGATAATTTTCTTCAAGACCGGCCAGGAACGGCTTGAGCTTTTCCTCGTTCGTTTTCCAGAAGGCCCAGAAGGAATCGATGTTCCAGCTCTTGGCCGGAATAAACATATAATTGCGTCGATGACCGGCTTTACCGATGCTGAAACGGATGGCAACCTGACAGTGTATGCCCAGAAGATTGCTTGCCAGGAGGGTTTCTTCTATTTGCTGGCGATCCGACAAATCGTAGTAGGAAACGGCAATCTTTGAAATGCCTTTAATAAAGGCGTTGAGCAGAAGAAGTGTCTGGGAATGGTAATCGTTTGTCAGGGAATCGTGAACGTGATCGTCCCAGGCGACCATGTGTTCGTAAAGTTTTCCGGGAAAATCGGAGACACTGACGAGGTTGAGTTCTTGCAAAAGGCGTTTGACGGTGCGTCCTTTTCCTGTGGCAGCCTGAGAGAAATCGCTCATAAGTTCGAGTTGAGCCTGTCGATTGTTTTTTAGTTTCACAGCTTCTTTCATCAGGGCAATCTGAACGCGGGCAATGTCAATAGACATGGCTTTTTTTTCAGAAAAGCGGATGTAGTGGAGCAGTGTTTGAAGGGCTTCAATGCGTTCGGCATAACTCGGTGCGTTGCTGCACGTCAGAAGATGAATATAGGCTTCGGCAATAGAAAGCCACCGGCCTGTGACAAGACTCATAAAACCGGCAGGATGGGTGACTGGAATAACATTGGAACTGTGCTGAACAGTCGATAAATCGGTATTGATGACTTCGACAAGTTCCTGGATATCATTGCCAAAAAGCATATAATTCGCGATGCTTTCCCAATGTTTATTTCTTTTTTTGTTGTTCACTTTCATTTGATGGTTTCCAACCAGAAAAGGAACGCTTTAATTAACATAAATGTTCTATTTTGCAAATTATTGTTAAATTTTATATAGGGAGGTCTGAATAATTGTTAATTATGTTACAGCTCAGTCGGGGCTCTGCCCCGATTCCTCAGTTCGCAATATGAAATAAACTTCGTTTCCCGAGCCTGTCGGCTCTCCAACTCGTTCATTTCATTTGCTCACTGGGCTCTGTGGTTTTCGCCATTCACAAGATGGCGAAAACCACAGAACCCCCCGCTTAAGGGCTGAACCCTTAAGAATCCTCATTTTTTTAGGTTGGTATAGGCATTTGGAGCTGCCAACTATTATTGCGCGCCGAGGCCCCTTCCCCGGCTCTCAACATTTACTGTCTTAAAATGACGTTTTATTCAGAGATTTCTCAGGAAAACTCTGAATAAAGTTATTCCTTGTTTTTTCTGGGGCTCTGCCCCAGACCCTGCCAACGGAAGGTCTGATTAATTATTTTTCCGGGCCTTTGCCCCAGGCTCCACCAAAGATCTGAGCCCTTTGGAATCCTCAATATTTTAGACAGTATAAGCCTTTTCGGCTACCTAACCATTATTCCCCGCTGGGTCCCCCCCCCCAGCTCTCATATATTTCTGCCTTAATATTGTGTTTTGTTCAGACCATCCCCGGCGAGGTCAAGCCTCGTTTCATATCATGATTTGCCTTCTAATAACGCTTTGTTCAGACCTTCTCAAATTATTCAAGTCTCATCTCGCATTGATGATTCTGGTTTTGATGTTCTCTTGAAATTTTTAAGTTTTTCAGCATTCGCATAAATATCTTTTTGAACCAGAGCAGAAAGATAATTTCCGAAAGGACGATTGTCCAAATCAGCCAAAAACTGAGCCTGCTCAAGCTCTTCTTCGCTCAAAAAGATGGCCGTGCTTCTGCGAGCCTTCTTTCCTCCTGGTGGGCAAGGACGGCCACGTCTGACTTTTGATTTTACTTCGTCTGTCATTATCAATATCTCCCTTTTCTATTCCAGCCATGCTGGCGATTAACACATTATATCATGTTCCGCCATTCTTCTTTTTTGAAGTGCATGAGTCTGAAACAGACGTTCTGCATGGCACCAAAACAACACAAAACATGCTGCTCCGACCATGATTTAAAGAAGAGACGTGATGATGATTATTTTTGACATTTTTAGACTTTGTTTATGTCATAAATAGAACAATCACCTTCACCTTCACTCTTTCAACGGTTTGAATGACCTTCCCTCTCAAACGTGAAAGGCGAACGTCACGAGCAGGATATATGACTGTTTTTTTTTCAAATTTCAACATCCTATGAAAATTAAATTCAAGGAAATCACTCACTTTTCTCATACGCTATTGTATTTCTTTATCTATTTTTTTTACGTTCCCGCCATTTGGCTCGATATTCGAGGATTTGAACCTCGTTCATTCTGCTTAATCGAGATACGAATTGGATTAAAATACAGTTAAATTTAATTAAAACACAATGATATTAACTTATCAAATCCCCCTTTCTTCAAAACCTGCTCATGGTGTTTTGCACCGGCTCCTGTGAGGACCCACATTGTGCCATGCGTGAGTGCTGAGTAAAAAATGAAAATAAAATTCAATCAGGCACTGCTCGAAACTTTCTCGTAAACCAACCATTCAGCCGTGTCGCAAAAATCAAATTGATAAACACGCCCCCAAAACCGCACCCTATCCAAAGCATTGGCACATCAAACGGCTTCTGAATGGATAATATGCAGTGATATATGATTATCGCACCAATCGGCAGGCATATTATGCTTGTTATGACAGCCGGAATATACTTTTTTAAAACAAAAGTCTGCCCGATATGAACGACAAAATGGACTGCACACCCAATAAATGCTCCCAGCCAAATCCAGGAAATGACTTCACAATCAACGTAATATGCAAGTCCACTCACCAAAAGACAAACAATGAATTCTTCAAATACAGCCAAAGCAAACCCCTCGGTGCTGAAATCTTGATAAATCCTGTTCACTTTGGGAAATCTCTTTTCCAAAAGTGAACGATTTTTATTCAGCCAAACACCAAGGCCAATGATTTCCTCCATATCATGAAAAATAAAAATAATTGGAAACAGCCAAAAATAATCTTTTACCATCCAAGCACCATCGAAATAGATTTCTGCATCTGAATCACTTTATTTTTCGTACTGCACTCAAACACTTTCTGCGATCGCCATCCGTAAGCTTTGGTTGTTTTTGAGAGCCGCCCCGTTCAACCTCTGCCACAATTTTGAACCCCGAATAACGACAGATTTCCCGAAGCGCTTTTATTGCACCGCGAGACTGGTTCATCACAATATTGAACGGCCATGGCGTTGTGCAGGTACTCACAAGAATGCACTTTTTTCCAGGCATCAACGGCTCCGGAAAACGATCCGTTTCTCTCATCATGCCATAAACCATGCGATCGAAAACGAGCTTTAGCTGCCCCGGAATATTGCCCCAATAACAAGGAGCACCGATGATGACGGCATCGGCTTCTTTGATTTTTTCAAGCAGGCGAACGGAGTCATCTTCAGGAAGGACACATTTGCCTTTTGTGCGGCAAACCATGCATCCCAAACACGGTTTTACGACCAGATCATGGGCATAAACGACATCCACAGCATTACCGGCACTGACGGCTTCGTTCTGCATGATTTCAAGCATCCGTGACGTTAACCCTTTCTTTTTGGGACTGCCATTTATGACTAAAATATTCATTTCCTCTCCAAAGATACAATGCCTGTTCAATAGTAGGTCTGTATGCGCGTTATACCCACTCTGCACCACATTTTTGCTTTTTTCAATGGCTAATTTGATACGTCATGCCGGCATGAGCCGAACCAATCAAAAAAAACCGCCGCGTATCCCAAAGGGATAGCGGCGGTAAAGCGCGGCGTATGTCAATAGCCGCGCACATAATAAATATATATATTATTCACCTTCGACTGGAAGGTTAGAAGCGATATAGAGTTCATCGAGCTGTTTCTGATCGACATCCCCCGGAGCTTCCGTCATGAGGTCTGTGGCCTTGTTTGTCTTCGGGAAGGCGATGACGTCGCGAAGAGAATCGGCCCCGGTCAGGAGCATGACCATGCGGTCGAGACCGAAAGCGAGTCCACCGTGAGGAGGCGCACCGAACGAAAGGGCGTCGAGCAGGAAACTGAATTTTGCGCGAGCTTCTTCGTCGCCAATCCCGAGGGCTGCGAAGACCTTTTTCTGGACATCGATGTTGTGGATACGGATGGAACCGCCGCCGAGTTCGATGCCATTGAGGACGAGATCGTATGCCTGGGCGTAAACCTTGCCGAGGTCACCGGCTTCGAATGCGGGCCAGTCACTCGAACGCGGGCTCGTAAACGGGTGGTGCATGGCGTACCAGCGGTTGTCATCATCCGACCATTCGAACATTGGGAAATCCGTAACCCATGTAAGCCCCACGTCTTCGGACTTTGTCATGACTTTAGGAATCCAGTTATTGCGAACGGCGATTTCTTTGCGGACGCGTCCGAGGGCGTTGCGAGCCGTGTTGAGTTTGTCGGCGACAAAGAGCAGCGTCGCGCCTTCTTCCGGTTTGAGCATGTCCATGAGAGCGGTTTTTTCAGCATCGGAGAGCTGTTTTGCGATACCGGCATCGAGGGCACCGTTTGCAACTTTTGTCCAGGCAAGGCCTTTGGCACCGTAGGTTTTGGCCACATCGCCGTAGGTCTGTTCGATGTCTTTGCGGCTCAGTTTGACAGAAGCAGGAACGACGATTGCGCGAATCGTGCCCTGTTTGTTTTCGAGCGCAGAGGCGAAGAGTTTGAATTCGGTATTGCGGAAAATTTCCGTCACGTTATTGAGTTCCATACCGAAACGGATATCGGGGGCATCGACGCCGAAGCGATCCATTGCCTCATCCCAGCTGATGCGTTTGAACGGACGGGGAATCTCGATATTGAGCACTTCTTTAAAGATCGTGCACATCATTTCTTCGCAGATATTCTGAATGTCATCGGGTTCGATGAAGGACATTTCCATGTCGATCTGCGTGAATTCCGGCTGACGGTCAAGACGGAGGTCTTCATCGCGGAAACAGCGGGCGATCTGATAGTAACGGTCAAACCCGGAAACCATATAGAGCTGTTTGAAGAGCTGCGGGGACTGCGGAAGAGCGTAAAATTTGCCCGGCTGAACGCGGCTTGGAACGAGGTAGTCGCGCGCGCCTTCGGGCGTAGATTTACCGAGAACCGGGGTTTCGAGATCGAGGAAATTTTTGTCCTCAAGGACGCGGCGGATGATACGCGTAATCAGACTTCGCATAATGATATTGCGGTTCAGACAGGGGCGGCGAAGATCGAGGTAACGATATTTGAGACGAAGTTTTTCGTCGGCATCGCATCGATCATTGATCGCAAACGGAGCGGTTTCTGCACGGTTAAAGATGCGAAGTTCCCTGGCTTCGACTTCGATTTCACCCGTGGCGAGTTTTTTGTTGGCATCTTTGCCGCGAGAAATGACTTCGCCTTCAATGCCGATAACCCATTCGCCCCGGATCCTGGAAGCCTGCTCAAAAAGCGGACTGTTATTGTCGATGCGAACCTGCGTTACGCCATAGCGATCGCGAAGGACGATGAACAAAAAGCCGCCAAGGTTGCGGTAATCCTGGCACCAGCCAACCAGACGCACGGTCCTGCCGGCATCTGTTCCGCGCAGCTCACCGCATGTATGCGTGCGCTTAAAACCATTCAGAAATTCACTCATTTTTTGTCCTTTATTGTTTAAATTCCCTCCAAGCCCCTCCTCCTGAAAGAAAGGCTATGGAGGATGGATTTTGTTCATGATTTCAACGTCGCGGCGTGACACGCCGCTTTGGCAAACGGCGGTTTATAGTCGGATCGCGATGGGTTGTGAAATTTTATTTGAATTTCTTTTTCCTCAAAGCGCCATTTATTGCGGCCAATGAAATTCAGTGATAAATTGTTAATACTTTGCCATGGTGGCGAAAATTATTTTCTATGAATTGGAGTTGAGAAATGGCATCCGAAGAAGCTAAAAACAAAAAAATCGTCGCTGCAATTTTGGGGATTCTTTTAGGCGGTCTTGGCGTTCACAAATTCTATCTGGGTCGAACAGGTGCTGGCATCGTTCATATTTTACTCTCTTTCCTGCTTGGTCTCGGCGGCCTTATCGGATTAATCGAAGGAATTATGTATCTGGTCAAATCCGATGATGATTTTGAACGCGACTACATCAATGGCGACAAAAAGTGGTTCTGATTTCAGAAACTTTTTGAAGAAAAAGAGCACGCCCATCCGGCGTGCTTTTTTTGCCCTTATTTTTGTGAATTTTCGGATGACAGGGCATGAAGCCGTTCCGGAATCTGAGCGAGTATGTCATGAAGTATGGAACGGAATTGATGAGACAGCTGCAAATAGCGAATTGGAAGTGTTTTCGAGAAATCAGAAGAGACATCCCGAAGTGAAATTGCGGGGAATTCAGCATCCTCCAGATGCTCCGGGGCATGAACGAGGTTGAGCCCGAGGCCGTATCGAACCTGTGTGATGAGCGTGGATGAAACACGCATTTCGGTGAGAATCCCGGCGATTTTATAAGTATTTGTGCCGTCCGTAATGACGACGTCGTTTGGCTGTTTAATTTCGCATCGAAAACACGGTTTCAGTTTTGGCTGGATGAGGCTGACGAGGATTTGTGCGGGCAGAATTTGCAGTTTTTCGGTGACTGAAACGGGCAAACTGCATGGAATAGCCATGCTGAGATAGAGATTACCGCTGCCTGTTTGCCAAATATGATCCTTTTGTCCATGAAATCCGGTTCCATCGACAGCGAGTGCAAATATCGATGCTCCGGACCAGGTGCGAAGCCTGTCAAACTGTGATGAATTCGCGAATGATTCGACAACACCATATTCCCAGTCATTGAGACGGGAAACTTTTATGTAAGAAAACCTTGGCGCGGCAGCAGCTTTGTCATTCCATTGAAATGTCGATAATACCGGGTCTTTGCCACATGGAGTACATATATAAGGATGAAAGAGATTCTTTATGATTTGATATTTTGGAAAAGCAATTTTCATAAAAAAACCTTGTCGAAAATTGATCGGTGCATACCTTGGTTGTCCCGTTCACGTTCGCGTGAATTTATCACATCATTCACAAACAGTTAAGGACGGTCTGAATAAAACAAAACTAAGGTAACAAATGAGGAAAGCTGGGGGGGGGCCGAGAAGGCAGGCGTCCGGTGGACGGCTGGCATCACAGAGCCCAGTGAGCAAATAAAAATGCACGAACCGGAGCGCCGCCAGGCGTAAGAGGTGAAGCGGATTTCATATTGCGAACTGAAGAAAGGGCAAAGCCCCAGAAAAAACAATTACAGAGTTTCCTTAGAGGTGAATATTCACTCTAAATGATTTTTAATACTCACAAAGGACAAAAAAAATGGCACAGGAAAAATTTGAATTTCGGTCGGAAACCAAAGAACTTCTTCAGCTGATGGCGCATTCGCTGTACTCGAGCAAGGATGTTTTTCTTCGCGAGCTCATTTCGAATGCCTCCGATGCCCTTGATCGCCGTCGTTTTGAGGCACTCACGGATTCATCCAAACTTTCCGGCGACGAAAAACTCGAAATCCGCATTCATGCCGATAAAAAAGCCCATACGCTGACCATTGAAGATAACGGCGATGGCATGACCAAAGAAGATATGGTCAAAAACCTTGGCACCATCGCGCATTCCGGCACAAAAGCATTCATGGAACAGCTCAAAAAAGCCGAGAATCAGGATCAGGCCAGCAATCTCATCGGACAGTTCGGCGTCGGCTTCTACTCAGCCTTCATCGTTGCCGACGACGTCATTGTCACGAGCCGGCGCGTCGGTCAGGACAAAGCTTATACTTTCCGTTCCAATGGCGACGGTTCCTTCACCGTCGAAGACTCCATCAAAGATACAGTCGGCACCACAATTATCCTCAACCTGCGTTCCTCCGATGAAGAAGATCAGCTCTCTGACTTCACCGATGAATACGTCATTAAAGACACGATCAAAAAATACAGTGATTTCGTCCAGTATCCGGTCATGGTCGAATGCGAACATCAGCATCACCGCGAAGGCGTCGAGGAAGCCGAAGGCCATGGTGCCGACAAATGCCACGATCCGGAACACATGGTCACGGAAAAAGTCTGGGAACAGGCCAACTCGATGAAAGCCATCTGGCTCAAAAATGCCAGTGAAGTCACCGACGAAGAATACAATGAATTCTACAAACACATCACATACGACTGGACCGATCCCCTTTTCCGACTCAATGTCAAAGCCGAAGGCACAATGGAATATCGCGGCCTGCTCTTTGTCCCGGCTCGCGCTCCTTATGACATGAACTATCGTGACTCCAAATACGGCCTCCGACTCCATGCTCAGCACGTTCTCATCATGGAACAATGCGCCGAACTCCTCCCCGATTACCTCCGTTTCATCAAAGGCGTCATCGATTCGGCCGACCTCAACCTCAATCTCTCTCGCGAAATCCTCCAGAAAGACCGCAGCATTTCCACCATCAAAAAGCATATCACCAAAAAAATTCTCGACATGCTCGCTGCAGCCATGGAAAATGAACCCGATAAATATACAAAATTCTGGGACAATTACAGCCGCGTCATCAAAGAAGGTGCCGCCAATGACTATGACAACAAGGACAAACTCCTCAAACTCATGAAATTCGTTTCGACCTTTACTGTCGCCGAAGACGAAAAGGCCAAAAATGATGCCGACGCCAAAGATGACAAAAAAGCCGAAAAATCCATGACGACATTTGCCGAATACATCAAACGCATGCCGTCCGATCAGAATGATATCTATGCGATTACCGGCGAGTCGCTCGAAGTCGTCAAAAATAGCCCGCATCTCGAAGCCTTCAATCAGAAAGGTTACGAAGTGCTCTATCTCGTCGATCCTTACGATGAAATTCTCTTCAGCCAGATTACCGAATTTGACGGCAAAAAAATCGTGTTCATTGGTCGCGGTGAAGTTGAACTGGGAAGCGAAGACGAAAAGAAAGCCAAACGCGAGAAGCTCGAAGAGCAGAAAAAGGACTACAGCAGCCTCATCGACAAGCTTCAGAGCTGTCTTTCGAGCGAAGTGGACAGCGTCCGTCTCTCAACGCGCCTGACATCCTCCCCTGCCTGTCTCGTTGGTCTGGACGGCGACGTGAGCCCGCATCTCCAGCGCATCATTTCCAAAATGAGCAATACAAACGCCCCCATGTCAAAACGCGTTCTCGAAATCAACCCCAATCACGCCCTTTTGCAGAAACTTCAGGCAAAATTCGCGGCCAATGCCGATGACGCCATCATCCCCAAATACGCCCAGCTTCTCTTTGCACAGTCGCTTCTAGCCGAGGGTTCGCCACTTCCCGATCCCGTTGAATACACAAAACTCGTGACCGAAATCATGGTTGATTCGCTGTAATTTACTATGAAACACGGCTATTGGCCTGCGGCCGATACGCCGTGCGTTGGCCGGGCTATTGTCCAGATCCGTTTCACGTCTCCGGACAATACGCCCGGCCTTTTTTTGTCTTGCCCGGCTATCGGCCTGCGGCCGATACGCCCGGCTGCTTCGCCTGTTTCGCCATCGCTCAATACGGCTCAGCCTTTTCTCGTTCCTCATACAATAAAAAAGCCGCTCACAAAGAGCGGCCTCCAAAGTTATGCATTAATAAAAATCAATCGAAGGCATAACCATGTTTATAGATCCCGGACTTAAGAAACTTCGATTTCGGAGCCAATGCGCGATCCGGATCAGACGAATTTGAATCACTGACATATACATAGTCGCCATCACATCCATAAACAAGAATGTAATGCCCACTTCCCGAGGTCCAATGACAATGCTGCACGCTGCAGATGACACTTTTTCCACCTTCAACTGCATCAAGTGCCGCCGATGCACTCCCAACTTCTGTTGCACCATGCGCTGTAAAGAACGTTCCATCCGTTCCGGCATTATAAACGCGATAACCGTCCTGCATCGACAGTTCAGCGGCCTCTGTTGGCCTCATTCGTTTGAGATTGGCATAGGCTGTCACACCACATCCAGATGAACTAATGGTGGATTTATCACCGTTGTTCGCACTTTTTGCTCTCGAATAAATGCCGCTGATCCTGGAATCACTGATATTCCATTCTGAAATATCCGTATCTCCCATTGCAGTCTTCATCTCATTATAATGAGTTCTACTAACATACGGCGAATTAGGATAATCCGTCTGTTTTTGGAATAAAGGCATTTTGCCAACCTTTTCAGACATACTCTTTGCGACACCAAGGGAATTTGCCATAGCCGCAGTCAGCCCATTAGCCACTTTGGAAATGACACCATCCGACGTCGTATCTGCGTCATTAGTCTGTACACCGGAAGCGTTCGCCGAAGAACTTACATCCGACTTTTTCTTAATGCTCAATCCCGCAAAAGTGGCACAGCCGCGTCCAAACATGCCATCAAGCGGTGTCAGATTATTCTCTTCCTGCCAGGCACGAACCGCATTGATGGTTTCTGCATCAACCGTACCGTGATCCTGTACACCAACAACGCGCTGAATTTCCTGAATAAAATCTAGCGAATAGTCCTGTTTTGTGTACCAGGATTGAATTTTGGCAATTTCTGTTTCCGTATAGTAGCTTGCATTCTGGGTCTTCTGCGCGTTGCCAACGCCACTGACGCCGCCAGCCACCGCCTGCGTTTTCTGAATCGGTGCAGAATTCACAGACTGCACACTTTTCTTTTCCTGGGTTTGCTCTAACATAGTACTCCTTGTGTTGAATGAAATTGTTATTAACTTACACCATAATTTTATCTTATATCACGACTAATTAACTTTTGCAACTTTGAGAAACACCTCGTGAAAAAACTATGTTACAGCTCAGCCACTATCAATTCACAAATCGACTAAACATGGGCAGAACTCGGAAAAAGACTGATTTACACGCAATGATAAGGCAGTAATTGCAGAGAGCCAGTCGAGGCGTTGTGTACAACGCCTCGACCCCAAAAATTTCTATCCCCCTAAAATATTGAGGATTCCAAAGGGCTCAGCCCTTTGGTAGGGTCTGGGGCAAAGCCCCAGTAGGGTCTGGGGCAAAGCCCCTGCTGAGCAGTAACACTGAATAGTAACATTCATTTGGCACATCTTGAAATGGCAGAATATTTCACTATGATGAGCCTTCTCAAAATCCGGTTAGTCACAATACCAACCTCGATATTTTTACCCACTTTTCCATGGAGAAAATCATGAAAAAATTTGCTTTCTTTGCGTTGGCAGCTCTGATTTCAGCCAGTATTGTCGGTTGCGACGACAATGACGACAATAAAAATAACGACAAAAAAGACAACGGCGCAGCCTGCACAAAAGCTGACGACTGCACCAGCGGTTACTGCGATGCCGCAACAAACAAATGTGCCGCAAAACCCGCTTCTGACGACAAAAAAGACGACGGTGCCGATTGCGCAAAAGCTTACGACTGCACCAGCGGTTACTGCGATGCCGCAACAAACAAATGTGCCGCAAAACCCGCTTCTGACGACAAAAAAGACGACGGTGCC
>JAZRVP010000188.1:0-10561 GCA_045599245.1 Myxococcota bacterium | reverse complement strand
CGAAAGAAATGGTTTTGTTTCATTACTATCACGCTATAAGGCTGTTAAAGCATAGCAAAAGAACCGCCGTGTACTGAACGGTACGCACGGTGGTGTGAGAGGTCGGCTAACCAAATAATGGTTAGCCTCCTACTCGATTGTTTGTAAGGCCCCCACAAAAGCTAATACCAACCTAAAATATTGCGGTTTCTTAAGGGCTCAGCCCTTAGGCGGGGGGCCGAGGATTTTCGCCATCCAGTGAATGGCAAAAACCACAGAGCCCAGTGAGCAAATGAAATGAACGAGCTGGAGAGCCGACAGGCTCGGGAAACGAAGTTCATTTCATATTGCGAACTGAGGAATCGGGGCAGAGCCCCGGTGAGTAGTAACAGAAGTTTTTTTCCTGTTTTGCCGTCGCTTGATGCCCCTATTTTGCTGTGTTAATATGCATGACAGCCTGTCTCGTCATTCCGCACTTTATTTCGACCGATGCTTCATCAATTTTATAAAAAAACGCCGTCCGAAAGACGGCAACTTTTGTCTTCACAAACAAAAATTGCGATCGAGACCCTGGCCGGAAGCCTCAATGATGAAACGCCGGTTCTCGATCACATGAGTGAAAATGTCATTGGAAGCTGGCGTCTGCCGCTCGGATTATTGACTGGTCTCACAGTCAATGGCTGTGAACACTGCGTCGCCATGGCGACGGAAGAGCCGAGTGTCATTGCCGCAGTCAATCGTTCCGCCATCGTGTTCAATGCTGCCGGAGGCGTGAGAGCGACGTCAGGAACCCCTGTAACCTGTGCCCAGGTCATGTGTATCGTCGCCGCTGAAGCTGCCGAGGACACCGTTTGCCGGCTCACTGCGCGCCGCAGCACGATCCTCGAAACAGCGAACAAATCCAATCCGGGTCTGCAAACAGCAGGGGGCGGCGCCTTCGCGCTCGACATCGACATCACTCCCTGCGACGCCGAAACATCCTTCATCGTTATCCGACTTCACGTCCATACGATCGATGCCATGGGAGCCAATGCCGTCAACACCATGGCCGAAGCCGTTCAGAATGAAATCGGCCGGTGGCTGAACGAAACGCCGGGATTCGAACGCGGCATGGCCATTCTCACGAATCGAGCTCCCGGCCGTCTCGTCACGGCAACCGTTGATATTCCTGAAAAAATCCTGAAAGAAACAACTCGTGATGACGACGCACAGCGTCTGATGCACCGCATAGAACTTGCCTCTCGTTTTGCCGAAGCGAATCCAGAACGTGCCGTAACGCACAACAAAGGGATCATGAACGGGATCATTGCGGCCGCCATCCCGCTGGGTCAAGACACACGCGCCATGCAGGCCGCGTTTTATGACGCGGCCTGCGGTGGCCATGGCCACGCGCCGATGGCGCAATGGCGCGCCCAAAACGGGCATCTTACCGGCCGTATCGAACTGCCTCTCGTTGTCGGATTTGTCGGCGGCATTCGGCTGCTTCCTGCCGTCAACGAAGCCTTTAAACTGGCCGGCATCCAATCCTACCACGACCTCTGCTGCACACTTGCCGCCATCGGACTCGCGCAAAATTTCGGGGCCCTGCGGGCACTCATGACTGACGGCATTCAGGCGGGACACATGGCACTTCATGCGCGAAAAGCGAACAATACCCCATAAAAAAGCCCGGGCGTATCCATTAGCCCGGGCTCGCGCCGCGTACGTCCGTAGCGGCGCCGGCGTCGCCGTAATGCCTCTTTAGGCATGAGGCGCGCCCTCACGACGTCTCCTCAATATCAAAACGCCAAAGAGCGATAATATCGACAAAAGACCAGAACCGCCCCGCGTCGATAAGGGCGCCGCTGAACAGTCGTCATCCGACGATTTTTTCTTTGATGCAGGCACTTCATCTTCGGCATCGTCTTTTTTATCTCCATCGCCTTCGGCCGCACAATTCTTCGCCTTCCTGCACGCCGGATCGTCGCAGTCGATTTTGCCGTCATCGTTGTTGTCGATCTCGTCATCACAGATTTCCGGCTGACACCGTTTATAATCACTGCACAGCGGATCGCCGCAGTCAATTTTGCCGTCACCGTTGTTGTCGATCTCGTCATCGCAGATTTCGCCCTTGCAGAAATCGTATTCTTCGCACCGGGGATCGTCGCAGTCGATCTTGCCGTCACCGTTGTCATCCTTTTTATTTTGACAGTCTTCCGGCTGACAGCGAATCGATTCGTCACAGAACGGATCGTCACAGTCGATTTTGCCGTTGCCGTTGTCATCAATGCCGTTGGAACAGTTTTCCGGCTGGCAGATGGTAAGAAACTCACACTGCGGATCGTCACAGTCGATCTTGCCGTTGCCGTTATCATCGACCTCATTCTGACAGTCTTCCGGGATACAGGAGAGCAGTTCCGAACACTGGGGATCTTCGCAATCGACTTTGCCATCGCCATTGTCGTCTTTTTTATTGCTGCAATCCTCCGGAATGCATCGAAGCAGGCTGAAACAGTAGGGATCATCGCAGTCGATTCGGCCGTCGCCGTTGTCATCGGCCTCATTGTCGCAGATTTCCGGGGTTTCGGCGGGTAATTCATCGACGTGTTTTTTGAGGAAATCGTAATAATCGGGAACAAGCGTCATGGCCGAAACGTACTGACAGCTGTTAAAGCCATAACTCGTTACGCCGGCAACGTACTCACGTTCATCTCTCGTAATGAACGTCGGACCGCCGGAATCGCCCTGACACGTGCCGGTCTTGGTAGAATTAAAGAAAATAAACCCGAGTGCATCCGTCAAATCGCCTTCACACTTCTTGCTCTTTTCTGCGACGGCATCGGAAACATGACAAACGGCATAGATTGAATTCTCCGTCATGTATTTTTTACCGGCCGAGAGTTCGTTCGTCGAATTCGTCTTTCCAAAGCCGACAATCGTCGCCTTGAGCCCGTCCGAACTGTCGACTTCCTGCGGCGTGATGGTGAGACCGGGCGGAAGCGGAGGCGTCGGCTGCGCAAGGCTCAGAGCCACAGGCTCCTTGAGCTTGAGAACGGCGATATCGTTGATAATCGTATCGGATTTGCAGCTGTAACCCGGATTAACAAATGCTTCTTCGACTTCAAACGTCTTCAAAAAAGTCTTCTCGGAATGCCCAATCCCCACGCGAACAAGCGAACGGCGTTCCTCAACCTGGGATGCCTCGTCCTCGCATTCCTTGAAACAGTGACCTGCCGTCAGAACGTAGTTCGGCGTGATCAGCGTCCCCGTACAGAAGATCGAATATTCACCGGGGTTAAATTCGTAAACGATTCCAACCGTCGAAAGATAATCATCTCCCGTTACCTCGGTGCCATTCAATATGGGAAGCTCACGAACGGAAAAGTCAGCCGGATTGACGCGTGTCATTTCCTGAGAACCGTCACATGATGTCAGACAACAAACGGCCCCAAGCGCAATGACGAGGGCACAGTTTCGAAAATTCAGATGATTTGCCATGATATTTCCCCAATCTGTTTACTTGTTTTTCCCAGGACTCTGCCCCGGTCCTCAGTTCGCAATATGAAATTCACTTCGTTTCCCAAGCCTGTCGGCTCTCCAACTCGTTCATTTCATTTGCTCACTGGGCTCTGTGGTTTTCGCCATTCACTGGATGGCGAAAATCCTCGGCCCCCCGCCAAAGGACTGAGTCCTTTGGAACCCTCAATATTTTTTAGTTGGTATAAGCCTTTTGGAGCTACCTAACCTCTGTGCCTCGCCGGGCCCCATTTTGAGCCTTTTTACTCACGACTTGATAAAAAGCCGGGAATAATCCGTCGGAAATATGCCGGGAAGCATCGGACCTTTAAAAATGGCATGCATGATATCGGGTACAGGAGCCTCCCACATCAACGTCCGGCCTTTCCAGGGCAGGACGAGTCTGGCGGCATGAAGCAGATGCCTGTGAGGCGTAAACATCGGCGTATCGACACCGTCCAGCCAGTCTTTGTAAAACCCTTCCCCATACAGATACAGTTTGTCGCCGATAATCGGCGTCCCTGACAGGGCCAGATGAACCCGTATCTGATGCTGCCGTCCGGAATGCAGATCGACATCGAGCCAGGCAAATTCACCCTGTATCTGCGTGCATTTGACGTGCGTATGGGCCTCCAGGCTGCCAATCCCCATCGTTATCCGTGGCAGCAAAAATCCCGCAAATCCCAGGGGAATATCGATATCGTTTTCCTTCCCGGGATAATACGCATTGCCGGCATTATATATAACGGCCTGATACTGCTTTTTGACTTCACGGGACTGAAACAGAGCATCGAGAAGCTTCCCATTTTCCGGAGACTTTGCGACGACGAGAACACCGGAGGTCTCCTTGTCGAGACGATGAACGACATACGGCTGCCTGCCAAGAACGGTCTCAATGTATCGAGTCAGCGTGTTGTGATAGATATTTGCCGTCGGATGAACGGCCATTCCTGCGGGTTTGACGAAGACCCAGAAGTCTTCATTTTCATCGAGAAGAACGACATCGTCATACATCGGAACGTCCCCGGACATGGTCTGAGCCAGACTGATGATGTCACCACAGTGGACTTTGAGAGCCGGCTTTGCCGGACGAAAAGGCTCAAGACTCACGGCGCCGGCCTTGATGCAGGCATTCGCCTGTGACCTCGAAAATCTCGCGATTTTATAGGCAAGAAATTCGTCCAGACGCATCCCGTCTTCATTGATGAGTACCTCGTATTGTCGAATGCGTTTTTCCATCTGGCATCATCCGTGGTTTCGGAATTTTCGACGAAGCATGACGGCAAGTCCCGCACCAATCATCAGCAACAGGCCGGACATTGGCCCGGGAACCCGGCGCGGTACCGCTGAACACCCGTCATCATCTTTCTCGACACACACATAGTCGCACAACGGATCGTCACAATCCGCCTTTCCATCCCCGTTGTTATCCATGCCGTCGTCACAAATCTCGCCCTGACACGCCAGATGAGAGACACATTTGGGATCGAGACAGTCGATCCTGCCATCCCCGTTGTCATCAATTCCATTTGTGCAATTCTCTTCGACACACGCCAAATTCCCGACACACTCAAGATCGAGACAATCGATGAGGCCGTCGCCGTCGTTGTCGATATGGTCATTGCAGATTTCAGGAGTCTTCACGGGGACAACACACGACGCATCATTGGCACAATCGGAATCATTGCAATCGGTCGCACCATCATTGTCGTTGTCGATATGGTCATTGCAGATTTCGACGGCCTTGACGGGAACAACACATGCCGAATCATTCAGGCAGTCATAATCGTCACAATCGACAAAGCCGTCTCCATCATTGTCGATATGGTCATTGCAGATTTCGACGGCTTTCACGGGGTCTGCACACAACGCATCATTCATACAATCCGGATCATCGCAGTCGATGAGATTGTCGCCGTCGTTGTCGATTTTGTCGCCGCAAACCTCCGGAACCGTTTCCTGTGAAGCCAGACACGCGACATCTCCGGCACATTCCGGATCATCGCAATCGATTTTGCCGTTGCCGTTGTCATCGACTTTGTTTGAACAATTCTCAGGCCGGCACACGACTTCATCCAAACAATCGGGATCGAGGCAGTCGATTTTGCCGTCTCCATTGTCATCGATTTTGTTCGTGCAGTTCTCTCGAACCACGGCATTGAGATTGGGAACATTCTTTGCGATGAAATCGTAGTAATCGGTCACGAGAGTCATGCCGTTGACGATGGAGCAGTTCGTGTAACTGTAGCTCGTGACGGCGGCGACATACGTCTTTCCATTCCGTTCGACAAATGACGGGCCGCCGGAATCTCCCGTACACGTCGCCGATTTTGAGGCATCAAAATACAAAATACCTTTCTTTTTGAGATATTCGGACGAACCACAGGCTTTACTGGACTTTTCCGTCAACGGACAAACGGCATAAGCAGGACGGGTGACTTCGTATTTTGTGCCATGAGACGTGTCATCCAAGGCAACGGTTTTGCCGAACCCGACACTTGTCAGATTAATTCCGCCCTTTGAATCGACTTCATCGGCGGTAATGGCGTCCTCCGGACGAAGCGGCGGAACGGGAACTGCCTCCGAGGCCGGAACTCTCCTCTTGAGTTTCAAAAGTGCAATATCGTGCTTCATTTCATTTGCACATTCGAACTCGGGATGCGGGATAAACTCCTCGATCTGATAGACATTCACCAGTTCATCCTGAGCCTGGCCAATCCCCACATACATATACGGTCTGTACTCAATATTGTGAGAGTCTTCATCACAATTCATGATGCAGTGTCCGGCCGTAAGAACATAATTATCTGTAATGAGAGTCCCCGTACACTGAATGCCCTGCATCATGCCGCCGGCAATGAGTTCAATGGCAACCGTCGCAAGATGATCGTTCCCCGTCACACGGGTTCCATTGACAATCGGAAGGGATTGCCGGGCATAATCAGCAATGCGATCGACGTGCTCCGGCGCAAGTTCCGATTCACACCCCGCCAAAACACCACAAAACCCCACTGCCATCACAAAACAGACAACTCGTTTTCCAATCATACCCATGCCTCGACAAAAATTCCGCCACCCCTCCGGCGCCGGGAAAACTTGTGTTTAGCAGTTTTATCACCAATTAGTAACCCTCTCGATCGGGCAATATCAAATAAAACTGCCGATTTCAGCCTCAGTTTGTTACTGTTCAGCCAGGGTTAATTCCCAAATCTGCTGAAATATGAGTAAAAATTGATAAAAGACGGAATTTTACGCATTTTTAAGGCAGAAATTGACGAGAGCCGGGCGGTGGGGCCCCGGCGAGGAAAAATTGCAAGGCAGCCCCAAAGGCTTATACCACCTAAAATTATTGAGGTTTCTTAAGGGCTCAGCCCTTAAGCGGGGTTCGGGGCAGAGCCCCGACGGGGTCTGGGTCAAAGCCCCAGCGGGGTTCGGGGCAGAGCCCCGGCTGAGTAGTAAGAATCAGGTTACTGTTCATCCGAGACTCTGCTCTGCTTCCTTCGGCTGAAAGTTTAAAAAAAATGGCCGTTTTTAATTCGATTGCCCAATTATTAAGTTTGTGATGTGAATGAATGGTAAAAAGGCAGTTTCGACCGGGGCTGTTGCAGCTGTGTGGTGTCGCATCCTGAAAAGTGAGAGGCTTGGTTGATGGGCACGGCGAGTAGGGGCTGCGGGAATATGATGTTTTGACAAGGCGGAGGGGAATGCGGCGCCGGTGCGATTGTTGTGTGGCCGTATCTCTGATAGGCCACACAGCCCGGCGTATCGTCCGATAGCCGGGCGCAGGTGCCGTAATGCCGTGCTCACGGCGCGGCATTAGGCAGCCCGTTAAATATGAATTACGATATGATCTGACGCTCGATATGGGCGCCAAGGGCGCGCAATTTTTCATCCACGCGTTCATAACCACGGTCTATTTGGCGAACATTGTAGATCGCCGATTCGCCTTCTGCCGTGAGAGCGGCAATCAGCAGGGCCATGCCGGCACGGACATCCGGGGACTCAAGACGCGTTCCGAGGAGCTTGCTTCGGCCGACAACAACTACGCGGTGCGGATCGCACAGAATGATTTGCGCCCCCATCGAAACGAGGGAATCCACGAAAAACATGCGGCCTTCAAACATTTTTTCAAAGAAGATCACGGTGCCTTCGCACTGCGTTGCAATCGTGATCGCGATGCTCATGAGGTCGGTTGGGAATGCGGGCCACGGGGCATCGTCAATTTTGGGGATGGCGTTGTGCAGATCCGCATGAATTCGCATTTCCTGATCCGCCGGAACAATAATGCCCGTACCGTCCGGAATAATGCGGATGCCGAGTTTTTCAAAGACCATGCGGATCATTCGCATGTCGTTCATTCGGACATTTTCGATGCGGATTTCAGACCCTGTCATGGCGGCAAGTCCGATGTATGAACCGATTTCGAGGTAGTCGGAACCGATCGTGTGTTCACAGCCGTGCAGGCCGCCCGTTCCGTGAATGGTCAGTGTGTTTGAGCCAATGCCTTCGATATGTGCGCCCATGTTGCTGAGCATTCGGCACAGACCTTCAACATGTGGCTCACAGGCAACATTGCGCAGAACCGACTCACCACGCGCAAGGACCGAGGCCATGATGGCATTTTCGGTTGCAGTGACCGACGGCTCGTCAAAAAATACGTCGCTTCCTTTGAGATGGTGGGCTTTGACGTGGTACTCGTCGCCGATTTCGATTTCGCCGCCGAGGCCCTGAAAAGCGAGGAAGTGCGTGTCGAGACGGCGTCTGCCAATGACGTCACCGCCGGGAGGCGGAAGATGAACCTCGTGATGGCGCGCTATCATTGGACCTGCAAAAAGGATCGAGGCTCGGACTTTTCGGCACAGTTCCGGGCTCAGATGCGTCTTGTTGACCCCTGCGCCGCAAAGACGAACGCTGTTTTCATCAAAAAAATCCGCTTCGCCGCCGAGATCACGGATGATTTCCATCATCACCTCGACATCCTTGATGCGCGGAACATTGTGAAGAATGACCTCTTCACTCGTCAGGAGACATGCTGATAAAGCCGGCAACACTTCGTTCTTGTTTCCGCCCGGAACAAGTGTGCCGCTCAGTTTGTGTCCGCCTTCTATGATGAACCTTTCCATCTCGATCCTCCATGATCTTTCGGCGTGATTTAGCTTTCCTGACGCTTCAGGACGATCACGCGTTTGCGGTCTATTGCTTCTATCGCCAATGCTGTTGCTCGGCGAACTAAAATATAATCGTCGAGATTTTCACTCGACACAATGGCATATTTGCCTCGATCAAGCAGTGCTGACGCCACATCTGAGAGCATTATGCACTCGATGTACTGATCCGGCGTCGTGAAATAAAACTTTTTTCGACCCGAAATGTCGCTCAGAGCGGCTCCGCGATAGGCGGCTTTGAGTCGGTCCTGAACTTGTGCCTGTGCGTTTTGGATGGCTTCGTCACGTTCAACAACCGGGGCAGATTCTGGGACACTTTGAGCAGCCTGGCGCGCCGCGCCGCTTTTCAGATCCTTGTGCTGCTGCTGTTTCTTGTCATGCTCGATTTTCTTCGCTTTTTTCGCATCCGCAAGACCTGCACTCTTGAGCGCATCCAGTAAATTTCCACCCATCACTTGTCCTTTGATGTATCAATTAATTCACCACGGCTTATCATCTTGGAGATTTCCGCACGGCTGGTCGTGAAATTCCCATTCACATCGACGCCCATGTCATGAAGCTTGTCGGCTATAATAATACCGTTAGTCGCTGAAACCAGACCGTTTGTGTACAGAACGTATTTGCCTGTCACATCAATCCCCATCCCTTTTTCAAAATGCGGATGATAAAATGGATGATATCCAGTCACGACAATCGGTTTGCCAATGTCTTTCGGCGAATTGATCGTGATGTGAAGCTGTCGGCATTTTCGGATGTAAGTTTGCGTTTCCGTCTTGCCAAAATCTCTCTTTTCGCGCTCCTTGAGTACCTGTTTTCGCTTGGCTTTTGGCAGCGTCAGCTCTGGACAGTCATCCGAAACACTCACAATCTGCCCCCTGACACGGATTTCTTTTTGCAATAGCTCACTTTGGTTAAATACGACACCGGCCGTTGTATAAATGCCATCCCGGGACGGCGCCATCTCGCTAAGTACCGACATGAAATCCGGCTTTTCCGGGAACTCCAGTTCATGCACTGGTTGAACCTGCGTATGAAGTACCGGTTTCTCGCGCTCCTGCTCACAGCCCGTTAGCATGAGAAGCAGGGAAATCAGCAGTATCCCTCGTCTATTTACAGTCATTTTTGCCTCCAGATCCCGTGGATATAAGCAAACTGAGCTGAATATATACTGTAAATGGTAAAATTTGGGGATTAATTTTTCTGTTTTTGGACCGGCTTCGGGCTTTGCCCGAAGTTCGAGACGCACCTATGCGACTGAAAGCCGCATACGGCGCGTCGGCATTGCTATCGGCCTCAAGCGGCCAATACGCAATGCCTTCTTTTTGAGTACCCCTCCGCCCAGCTATCATCATTTTCCGCCATAAATTACTGTTTTATTCAGGAGGGCTTTAGCTGCTGTCGTATGAATGTGAGGTGATTGCCGGCAAACTCCCCGATTTAAAAAAATCTGTAACAAACGATTTTCGATGGCATCATTAATATATGTAGAACAATGGGGTTCATTGTGAACGGAGGAAAAATGTCAGTCAGATCGTCTCCAAATAATGCCTGGTGACCATTGCATTTCTAATTAAAAATTGACGGACGGCATTGCATCTCAAATGCTGTCATGAATAATTGAATGAAAAAGTGCAATGGAACCGTACACATAACGTAATGGAACCAACTGAATTGTCTTGACGAAGAACATTGAGTATGGCCCGTTTACGGCACCAAGCGCATTGAGAGTATGCGTTTTCGGTCAGGTCACTTTTGTATAATCAACGAAAGCCGCCACCGGAGAAGTGTATTTTGTGCGCGAAGCGCGCTGGAAAACGGGCTGGCGGCGGTGGCGGGTATGGAGGGCCCAGAAATTCATGGCGCAGTATAAAATGAATTTGGTTGAATTTAATTTGATTTTATATTTTGCGACATTGGGGTGG
>JAZRVP010000187.1:0-56701 GCA_045599245.1 Myxococcota bacterium | reverse complement strand
GAGCCCTTAAGAATCCGCAATATTTTAGGTTGGTATTAGCATTTGGGGCTGCCTTACAATTGTTCCCCCGCCGGGGCCCCACCGCCCGGCTCTCTGCATTTTCTGCCTTATAATTGTGAAATAATCTGTTTTTCACCAATCACTGCTCATATTTCAGAAGATTTATGAATTAATCCTGCCTGAGTTGTAACTGCGATTTGGGATAATTCACCTCAATAATTATGGCATTTTGAGCCAAGAGCTGTAAAAAGACGCGTGGAGAATGAAAAAAAAGCCGCCATTGCGAACAAAATCGCGTAAAGTCCCGTGCGCCAAAAATGGTTCTCGGGATTGGGAGATAATATGTCGAATATAATGGTCATGAATACGACAAGCCACGAAACGCGCGTGGCCCTTGTCGAAAACGGAACGATTTCAGAATTTTTCATCGAGCGGAACTGCGAACGCGGGACAGCAGGCAACATTTATAAGGGGCGAGTTCTTCGCGTTCTGCCGGGAATGCAGGCTGCATTTGTCGATATTGGACAGGAAAAAGCGGCATTTTTGTACGTCTATGATGTGTATAACAAGCATGAAGCGTATATGCAGGAAGTCGATGCCGATGCGGTGGATGATCCTGAAATTCCGCAATCACGAGGACAGAATCGTCCCATTGGTCCCATTGAGGAACGTCTTCATCAGGGGCAGGAAATTCTGGTACAGGTTGCGAAAGAAGCGATTGGAACGAAAGGCGCGCGCATCACGAGCCATATCTCACTTCCTGGGCGATTTCTGGTTCACATGCCGACGTTTGATCACATCGGAGTGAGTCGAAGAATCAGCAGTGAAGCCGAAAGAACGAGGCTTCGCGATCTCGTGAATGAACGACGTCAGGCAGGGACAGGCATCATTGTCCGGACAGCCTCCGAGGGCGCAACCGAACAGCAAATCGACGAAGATTTTAAATATCTGACGCATTTGTGGCGCGATATTCTGAACGATTTTGAAAAGACGAAAGCGCCGGCACTTTTGTATGAGGAGCTCGATCTGCCGCTTCGCGCCGTGCGCGATCTCATGACAGAGGGCATCGACGAAGCCATCATCGACAACGAAGAGCAATACGAAAGAATCCGCGAATTTGTGAGCAAATTTATGCCGGATCACGTCGACTGCATCCATCACTACCAAGGCATCGATCCGATATTTGATGCCTACGGAATTGAAATCGAGGTCTCAAGGGCACTGGCGCGCCGCGTCTGGCTTCGAAGCGGCGGCTATCTCGTCATCGACACAGCCGAAGCCCTCACGGCAATCGATGTCAATACCGGCAAATACGTCGGTCAGCATTCACTAGAAGACACCATTCTGCAGATCAATCTCGAAGCCGTGAGGGAAATTGCCTATCAGCTCAAAATCCGAAATATCGGGGGGATCGTCATCATCGACTTCATCGACATGGAGCGCGTTTCAAATCGAGAAAAAGTCTATGCGGCTCTTGAGGAACAGCTCTCTCACGACAAAGCGAAGACGAATATTTTGAAGATCAGTGAGTTTGGCCTGGTTGAAATGACGCGAAAACGCGTCCGCGAAAGCCTGCAGCAGTGTGTCTGCGAACCCTGTTTTTATTGTGAAGGCAAGGGCTATATTCGCAGCCGTCAAAGCATTGCATACGAGATTCTGAGAGAACTCCAGCGCGAAGCGGCACTGGGGAAAAGCCGCAAGCTCACGGTGATGGCGCATCCGGATGTTGCCCAGCTTCTGTTCGATGAAGAGCGTTGTGCAATAGAAAAACTTGAAGCGCAGCTCCATCGCAGTATAGAAATCCGCGCGAATCCGCAGCTTCATCACGAGCAGTATGAAGTGTATGATGATTAATATTTCGACGGTTATCCGATGAATGAAGAAGAGAAAATACCTAAAAAAACCGGCTATCTGACGAATGCAGGTCGAGGACTGCAAAGGCTTGAAACCGAAAAGCTGTCTTTTTTGGGCGAGAGTCAGGTGATATCGAAATTTGATTCCGACAATTTAGCCGCATTTGCGCCGGAAGCGGAACCCGAAGAAAAGGAAAGCGGAGTTTCGAGCGATGACGCATTTCTGAGTGAACAGGATCTATTGACGGATGTATTTGCAGCGCGAACGGATACGGCATCATTGGATGTTCAGAACGTCGATTCCGAAGCGTTGAAATTTCCGTCAACGGAAACAATAGAACTGGATGGCGAGAACGGAGCGGAATTTAAGACCTCAAGCACAAACAGCACGATCACGACATCGAGCGGATTTTCGACGCCTGCGTTGGCGGCACTTGTTGCGCAGCGCGTTGCAGAGCGAAGCGCGCAAAATGCCTCGACCATACAAGCCGGCGGCCATCCGAAAGTCACTCTCGATTTTGCCGCCATTCGAAATTATCAATCCGTGACGGATATCGCCGAAAACTCGTCCGAAGAAGACGAAGACTCGCTGGACAATGAAGAGACCCATGATGTCGGCGATATTGCAGAGGATATGAGGCTTGAATATGGCCCCACCGTCGATATCGGAAAGGAAGCGGAGCGCGTTCGAGAAGCCCTGGCCAACGGTATCATTCCGGACATTTCGATCGGCCAGCCGACGTCTGTCAGCCCCAATTCGATGATGTTTAAACAGGCTGAGACCCAACCCGCCGAAAGACTTGAAGAACCGAACACAGCCATCGAAAAGCTCAAACAGCAGGGTCTGTTCGAGCCCATGACTTCTCATGCCGAAGTCGACCAAGTTATCGAGCACATTCATTCTCTCGACAATCTCATCCCGCCCTCCACTGTATCGTCCTATCAGGGCAATTTTCCGACAAACAATCACGGCGGTCTTTCAACCGAAGAACTCATCGGTGAAGAAACGGTCTCTCACGATCCGGGAATTCGTGAAGAAATCAACCAAAACGCTGTAAACAAAAAAACGGTCGTTCTTGCAGGAGAAGAGCCGAAGCAGCAATTCGTTCCAACCCCGCAGGTCGATGATCCCGATCTCGACAGCCGGGAAACGATGCCTATCGACTGCATTCCACCGGAACTCCTGGCGACTTCACCGGCGTTAAAAGCCAAACCATCGAAGGCAGTCGAATTCGAACCATCCCACAAGAAGCGATCCAAACTTGAATCATTCAATCCCCGGTTAGCAGCCTGGATAATCCTGTGCTCACTTCTTTTTATCTGCATCGTATTCATTCTCTATCTTGTCGGATTATTGTCATGGATTTCCCCATCCCTCGATCCGCAGCACAAAAACGTTCACTTTAAACTCACATCCAATGAGGTTGTCGAAGAGGAGTTTTCGACAGATGACGTGATGGACATGGACGCCCTTGTCAACCTTCCGGAAGCAATCCATACGGCGTCAGAACAGGTTCATAAGGCTATTGCATTTGATTCGTGGATGGATTCGTGGATTGAAAAACAAATCAACGAACAAACCACAGCAGAAGCCCGTCTTTCAGCCCTCGAAATGGGAATGGAGTTTTATCCAAACCAGAACGAATACCTTCAAAAATACGTCGAGACAGCCATCGAAGCTCAAAAATATGAAGAAGCCAAAGCCGTTTTACAAACGGCACCGGAATCCTTCAGAAACAGCGCAGAGGCGTTCAAATATAAATATAAAATTCTTCAGAACGACCCGAAATTCATGCCGCCGGAAACGTATCTGACGGAAGAAATGTGCGATGAAATCGCGCCACTTGGCGGCGGTTCAACCGTGACTCTCAAGTTCAAAAAAGACGGAAAAAACATCGGCGCATTTAAGCCCAATCAGACGTTGGGACAATCCAACTACCGCGCCGAAATCGCCGCATGGCGCCTTTGTCAGCTCCTCGAATGCGATTTTGAAATTCCCTGGAATCGGCCCATCCTCGTCGAACATGCCCTCTTTGAAAAGCTCTATGCCAGAACAAAATCAGCGAAAAAATCCTCATATCGAACAGAAATGAAAGCCATTCGCTGGCAGACAACAAAAGTCAACGACAAGAAAACGACGTATGTTATCGGTACATTGAAAGACTGGGTGCCGGACTTTACCCGTTTTCCCATCGAACTGACTTCGTTCTGGAAACCATGGCTGGCACAGAAAAACTACATTGAAACTTACAAACCACTCAAAGAAGCCCTGTCTCCTTTGAGCCGCAATCAGAATACCAAAAAACTCCTTCCGGAAATTCTGAGCAATTCACCGGAACTGACGACAAATCAGCTTGCAGCCCAAATCTCCGATGTTCTCGTCTTCGATTATCTCGTTGGAAACTGGGATCGCTTCAGTGGAGTCGGCAGCTGGTGGGGCGTCAATTGTCAATATAAAGACAATCACATCGTCTCGATAGACAACGGTGCGGCCTTCCCCAAAACCGTTAATGACAAGGTCTATCAACGATACATGATGACCGAACGCTTCAGTGCCCATTTCATCCAGGCACTCAGAAATCTCGACAAAGACCTCACGCTCGAGTGCCTCTTCCCCAACGCCTCAAAATACGAAAAAGAAGCCTACGAACTCTTCTGGAAACAGCGAAACGCTGTCCTCAAACGTATCGATACCCTGATTAGCAAATACGGCGAGGACAAGGTTCTTTCTCTCTAGTTTTTTCATGTCAGCCCCAATGAACATATTCACAATCAGCAACCATCACGACAGAAAGAAATGGCTAATTATGGCCATTTCAGTGTGTTTTTTAGGGGCGACAGGGTGTGATGCGAGTGTTCAGGTCAATGGAAGCTATGAAGAATCCAGTCAGTCCGGTCGAACCATGACCTGGCAAACCGGTCAGGACACACACCGTTATTTCAGACTTCACCTTCGGCAGTTTGAAGACAGCATTGGTGGAACATTTGAAACGTTTGACATGAGCAGTTACTCGTCTTTCACACAGGTTCCCCTTCTCATGGACACCCCCCTGAGCCTGTATTACTGCTCTCGTATTGACTACGGCTATATCCGTGGAGATATGGCCTACATCACATTTACAGATCACGAGCAGCGGCAATGGACCTTGTCCCTTGAACTCGAAAACGACGGCAATCTTGCCGGCAAACTTGAACGGCCAACAACCGGTGATCCAAACCAATATTGCGGTGATGAAGAGAATTATTTGCCTGAAGACGTCGCCTATTTTTATGAAAAACCGTCTGAACACCAGATAGTTTTTCAACCCATGGATAAAAGCACAGATAAATCTTTAGACTGTCTGTACTATTTCAAAAAAACGACACTTGATTTCATTCTTCCCGTAAATCTATCCCTCGAAAAGCCTTATCGTCTGGCCGTCGCCGGCGTTCCGGTTCTTCATCGCATCGACCAAACCGGCGGCAATGCCATTCAGGAAATACTATCCGCAACACTTGATTACTGCAGCGTCCAGTCCAACAGCAAACGCACTATTCAGCTTCGAGAAAATCCCTTTGCCATGTCGGGAGATGTCGACAGCCGCCTGTTCTTCGCCACAGCATTTGTCTATTTAGACACCAATGAAAACGGCCATTGGGATGCCCATTTCGACCCAATTGTTGCAACACTCAAAGATCAGGTCCTTCTCTTTTATGAAGAAGCCCCGGATTCATCCATATATGGCAATCGACAGGATGGAAAAACAATGGAACAGCCTGTCATTCCGTCTTCAGTCATCGATCCGGCACCAGGTTGGCACGTCTATCATTACGAAACATCCTCGAATAATGATTCAGCTTATGCTGTCATCTCGTCCATATCCAAAAGTCCTGTTAATACGCTTTCACTCGTTCCCTTGTCCGGGGATGGATTAATTCTCGACAATGACGGCTGCTATATTCAACCGCAAGAAGAGTCATACACGCCCTGTACCGGCATCTTTCCCGTTCTCCTGCAATGAGGTCTCGAATGAAGCTCTTCCAATATAAGTTGTGGGCGGGATTATGCGTTCTGAGTCTCATGTTTTTTTCCCCGGAGCTAAAAGCTGAAGAGCTCCCCGTCATTTCAGCCGCTCAAGAGCAGATCTATCCAATCGCCATCGTTCCGCAATCGTTCCCGATTTATCTCTACAAAACCGTTGTCCCCAAAGCCAATATCGATGTCGTTGCACTTAGAGAGGCATTGATTGCACAAGCCAATGAACATCCCTATCTGCATCCGGTTTCATCCTCGGACATCGAACACGCCTTTATGAGTTCGGATCTCGGACAAACCGATGCCTTTATGCAGTCCGAAATCGACATGGAATACGTCAAAAATTTCATGTCGAATCAAAACTATCATTCGGCTATCGATTTGACGAAACGCGTGATCGACAACTATCAAAAATCCCTCATTGCGTATTTCGCCCCTCAGACAGTAGCCCAGGCCTACCAGCAACTGGCTTATGCACTGATTGCACAATATCAGGATGATCCCGATACCAATTACGATCGACTTCATCCTGCGAGACTGGCTTTTATCGAACTCATTCGTCTGGCCCCCTACCTGACCATGCTCGAAGGCCGACAGAGTCAGGAACGCGTCATGCTTTATGATGAAGCACTTGACCTTTTCATGAGTAACGAAGCCTATCGTACGACGCCAACCAAAGATGCATCTGCCCTGGCTCAAAAGCTATCTGTCAAACTCCTCCTGTTTCCTCGCCTTGTTGAAGACTTAAATGGTGATTTTGTCCTCGAAATCGACGCCTATAATGCAGTCTCTCAAACCATGGATACGTTAAAAGCACACATATCCATCGATGATCCGGAGACAACCTCCCAAACCGTAGCCGATGCCGCAAGTCTTATTCTCAATTCACTCTATGACTGTCTCGAAGTCGAACAGCCAAAGCCGCAGTTTGTTGAAAAAACAAAGGCGCACAGAGCCGCCCTGCATATCGGCCCCTCCTATTCATCCTTCATCAATTACCCGACGGATGAAGCACTGAACAATGTGGGCGGCCACATCTTCTTTTCCTACATGTTCGACGAGCATTTCTTTATTCGAGCCGGCTTTGAAATACTCGCAGTTCTTCAGGATCCCGCCCACGAACTTTACGACAATTTCGAGGTCTATCAAATCCCCGTTCTCGTCGGCATTGCACAGGAATGGCGATGGTTCAGAATCTTTATGGCACTCGGCCCGGACTTCAGTTTTTCTTCATCCTATACCATATCGCGATCGACCATCTGCAAAACATTTGGCACACACGATCTCGAATGTCTGCCCAAAGATGTCACGAAAAACAAGGATCCATTTGCATTTCTTGCCGATTTTGTGCTCGGAGTAGCCTTCGGCCTCGATCCCTTTTATGCCGTCATCGAAAGCACTTTCGGCATCAGTGCCTACCCATCGGAAGGAAAAGTATTTAAACACCCGGTAGGATTAAGACTCAGCCTTCAGTATTGGTTCTAAGGAACCTCTGAATAAAAAAATAATTATAAGGCAGAAATTGAAGAAAGCCGGGGATCGGCAAAAAAAAGCGCCGCACGTCAGGTGCGGCGCCTGTAATTATGTAAGCTTATTCAGCCAGCCAGGATTTGAATGCATCAAGATTGTAGCTGCGGCCAAGGAAATTTTTGACCATCTCATTGGCATCTTCAGCACCGCCGACAGAGAGAATGGTGTCGCGATATTTATGAGCCGTTGTCGTATCGAGCAAGCCTGCCTGATGGAACGGAAGTGCGAGATCCTTTGCAATCGCAAGCGACCACATATAGGTGTAATACATCGATGAATAGCCGTTCAAATGCCCGAAGCTGGCGAATGTGTAATCATTTTCATAGGCTTTGAACGGTGAATATTTGTCGAAAATTTCATTCTGTCTGGCGACGAGATCGATGCCGGCCGGATCACTGCTGTGATAGCTGTATGAAAGCATGGCATAAGAAATTTGACGCATATTGAGAACGCCTTTGCCGACGCTGTCGGATTTCTTCATGCGTTCCACAAGTTCCTGCGGAATGACTTCACCCTTGTCGTTGACTGCGAAACGTTTAAGAACGTCATAATCCCATGCCCAGTCTTCAAAGAGCTGCGACGGAGCTTCGACGAAATCCCACTCACAGTTGATACCGGACTGTTTTGCCCAGTGATGACGTCCAGCCAGGAGCTGATGAAGCAGATGGCCGAATTCATGGAAGAATGTCTGGACATCGTTATGTTCCATGAGAGCCGGATTGGAAGGTGTGGGTTCCGGGAAATTGCAGACGAGTGTTGCGGCAGGAAGCTGCAATCCTTCGATGCCGCTGTACATACCAAAGCTGGCGGCATGACCATATTTGCCCTCTCTCGGATGCATATCGAGATAAAATCTGGCAATGAGCTGATCGCCTTCATAGACGTCATAAGCCTCAACCGAATCATGCCAAACCGGACGATCCGACTGCTGGAATGTCACGCCATAAATCGTACTTGCAACATTGAGAATACCACGTTTGACTTTCTCATACGGGAAATACTGACGAACGGACTGTGCATCAAAATCGTATTTCTGTTTTTTCAGAGCTTCAATGTAATAGAAACGATCCCAGGCATAGAAGCCGTCAGCATCGGGATTATCCGCCTTTTTAAGAGCCATGAGTTCTTCGAGTTCGGCTTTGTATCGCGGCGTCGTGATGTCACCGATTTCTGTAAGGAAACTGGAAATCGTCGTCGTGTCCTTGGCCATTTTGTCATAGGCATTGTAAGCAGCCCAGTTATCAAAACCGAGAAGTTTGGCGTAATCGTGACGTTCTTTGAGGAGATCTTTGAAAACCTGGTCATTGGCCGGATAGGCTTTTGTCGTAAAGAGTTTGCCAAGAGCAGCTCGTGTCTGTTCTTTTTTGGCATAATTCATGACGGGGAAATAGTCCGTATAATCGGTCGAAATGGTGATCATCCCGTTTTCATCCGGAGCATGAGAAGCCATGAAGTCTTCGGGAAGGCCCTCGAGATCGGCGACGGAAAACTGAATGGTTTTGCGATCATCACGAATATTTTTATCGAAATCCTGACCGGATTTAACGATAGCGGCATCAAGATCAGCGAGCTGCTTACGGGTTGCCTCGTCTTTATCGACGCCGGAAAGTTTGTATGCAAGTAAGGTTTTATCGACAAAACGTTTTGCACGGGCATCGAGCTTTTCGGTATCGACGTCATTGACGGCAGCATAAAGCGAAGGATCCATCTGGATATCCGTCATAACTTTAGCCGCTCTTGACGTGCAGTCTTCGGCAGCCGTTCTGACGGCTTCATTGGGATGGGTGTTTGCCATAAGCTCGGAAATACCGAGAATGCGTTCAAAAGCGATATCCATTTCATTCAAACGTTCGAGCGTGTTCTCGCGATCATGTTTGCCGGAAACCGCCTTAATTTCATTGCGAAGTCTGTCCACGTGATTGAGATTTGAGTCACAGACAGCTTTTGCATCATCAGCAGTCGCAAAAATCACCGGTTGTTCGAGCGCTTCAATGCTGTAAACATGAGCAACGGGGGGAGGAACTTCAACCGGAGCCGTTTTGGAACAACCGGAAAAACCAACAACAGACGCTGCCATAGCAATGATAAATGGCCAAAATTTCATGAGTTAACTCCTAAAAAAAGTCATCCGAAAATCGGAGAGAAAAGGAACCATGAAAGGGGTTATTAGGCGGAATGAAGCAAACTGTCGATCATTTTCCTATGTACAATGAAAAATTTGCCAAAATTGTCGCATATCTGGTAAATAATGTAGCGTAATCCGGTAAAAATCCGGTGAGTCATTGGCATAATCACTAATTAAATAAGCTAAGGATTTCACTATGCAGGTCAGATGTGAGAAATGCTTTCAGGACATCAAGGTTGATGATTCACGCATAACGCCGCAAGGTGCGAGAATTAAATGCCCCTTATGCGGTAATATCATTACAGTTCGTCCCGGAGGCGCAGTCAATTCACCAGCTTCTTCAGGTATGGGTTCCACACAACCAGATCCACTGAGTAATCCAACTCCTGCTCCAGCATCCACTCCATCTCCATCACAAGAAGCCACATGGCGCGTTCGACACGGCGGTGTTCCCTATACTTTCCACGATATGGAAAGTCTTCGCAACTGGCTCTCCGGTCGAGGTACACTTGATACCGTCGAAATCGCTAAAGATGAAGATTCCTGGAAATGCATTGGCGATTATCCCGATGTTCTCACACCAGAACTCATCAACAAATTTTTCCCGCTCGGTGACATCCCAACCTCCCAAAATATGGTCTCCAAAGCCAATTTGGGCGTTCAGCCACTCGAAAGCAAAGTCGGCGCCCCCATGGGCAGCATGGCTGATTTGAGTGCCCCCGCTAACCCAAAGAAAAATGCTAAACAACTCAAGCAGGAAAAATTAAAAGCAGAAGCTGAGAAAAAAGCCCGTAAAAAGAAACTCATCATTACCGGCATCATCATCTTCGTCGCGCTCGCCGCTGTCATCTGCGTCCTGCGCTTCAATACTTCCGGACAAGTCATTAACATCCCCCAACAGGCCCCCGTCGTTGAAACTAAACCTGCTCCCATTAAAGAAGAAGTTCAGGAAGTCAAAAAAACTGATCCCGAGGCCGTCGCCGTTAAACTCGAAAATCCTGACGCTACCGAAGCTGAAATGGCTAAAGCCGCTGAACTCGACGCCATCGCTCAAAAAGCTGAAGAAGACCTCAAAAAACGTCTTCAGGAAGCTTCCGATTTGGTCAAAGATAAAAAATGGCCCGAAGCTCGCGCTACTCTCGAGTCCCTCAACTCCGACCGCCCTGACCACATCGAAACACTTTCACTCCTCGCCAAAACCTATCGCGGCCTCGGCCTCAATGACCGCGCCGCTGAAATCGAAAAACATATTCAAGACCTCAAAGACGACGAAAAGAAAAGCCGCGAACAAAGTTCCGACCAGTGGTTCGACGAATAATCACCACATTCCCGCTTCATAAAGTGGCCTGCGTATTTCTTACGCATGCCACTTTTTTTATTTCTATCCCTTTTTTCTTCGCCTTTTTCTGCCTATCATTCCACTTCGGTTATACTCCTCTTCTCGCGCAATCCTGAGTATCTCCGAGTCTTTGAAAATTCTCTCGTTTCTTCGGATTTGGCTAAAATCTTTTCCATCTTTTTCCTCCCGATTTTCGCTCAATCCTCTCTCATAAAGGAATTATCATGCAGGCTAATGACTTTGCATTACTGGCAAATGGCATCTTCTCTTCTCTCGAAAAGCAGGAACTCTCAGCTTTATCGGACTGCATGAAAATTGTTCGATATCCAGCCGGTGAAATGCTCCATTTCCAGCGCGGTTTCAACGTTCTCATCTCCGGTGAAGTCAGTGTTCTGAGAGAAAATGCTGAAATCGGACAGCTCCAGGCCGGCGACGGCTTCGGCGACTGGGGACTCTGGGGTTGGATGCAGACTCGCGTTCAGCTCCGCGCTGACTCTGAAATCGTCGTCGGACAGTTCGATGAAAACGATCTGCAAGCCGCTATCGCTAAATACCCAGGCTCCATTCTGCGCGTCATTAAATCCTTCTCCCGCGCCATGGATGCACACCTCGAAGACCTCTCCAGAATCCTGCTCGACGCCTACTCCGCTCCCTCTCAACACGTCAAAACTTCGATCAATGTCGTCGTCGATGGCGAGGAAAAACACGTCCGCATCGGTACCCCTCTCGCTACACTTCTCCCAAATCAAATCAACGGAAACCCCGTCGTTTCCGGACTCTTTAACCACAAACTCATTTCCCTCAATCGCCCCCTCTTCACTTCCGGTACCGCTGAAGCTCTCACGCTCGACAACCTCGAAGGCCGAAATATCTATCGCGCCAGCATCTCTCTGCTCGCTCTCGAAGCCGCCCATCGCATCGATCCAAAACTCAAACTCCGCATCGGACCCAGTGTCGGCTTCGCCTATATCTTCGAAATCGACGATAACGCCGGTTACGACAAAAAAACTCTCGCCTCTAAACTGCAGGCCGAAATGAAGTCTCTCGTCGAACAGGACGTCGTCTTCAGACGCGATTACTGCTCCATCGACGAGGCAAAAGCTCGTTTCGCCGCTCAGGGCTGGGATGACGCCATTCGACTTCTCAGAAAATCCAGAAACTCATCCGTCGCCCTCGTCTCTTGCGGCGATATTTACGCCGTCGAAATCGTACCCCTCGTCTCCTCCGCCAAAATCCTCGGCAAATTCTGCATCGCCGAAAATTCCGGCGAACTGCTCCTTTACTTCGATTCAACTGACATCCACGAAGCCGAGACTAGAAGCCTCCATCCTTCTACACTCGCTAAACAACACGATCTCTGGCTCAACGGTATCGGCCTCACTTCCGTCGGCGCATTCAATGATATCTGCATCGCCGGCGACGTCGGTAAAATCATTCGCGTCAGTGAAGGTTTCCACGAAAAACGCATCAGCGAACTCGCCAGCATGATCGCTCACCGCGAAAAACGCGTCAAAGTCGTCTGCATCGCAGGACCCTCTTCCTCCGGTAAAACAACCTTCCTTAAACGACTCTCCATTCAACTTCAGGTCAACGGCCTTACTCCAAAATGCATCTCCCTTGACGACTATTACGTCGATCGCGAAAAAACCATCCGCGACGAAAATGGTGAGTACGATTTCGAAGCTTTCGAAGCCCTCGACGTCGAACTCATGCGCGAACAACTCCACGATCTCATCGCCGGTAAAACCGTTAAAATCGCCAGATACGACTTCCCAACCGGCATCAGCCACCATCACGGCGGACCCGAACTCTTCCTCGGAGACCACGATATTCTCCTGCTCGAAGGAATTCACGGACTCAATCCACGTATGCCATTCGACCAAAATGACGGCGTTTTCCGCATCTTTATCAACCCACTGACCTCGCTTCAGCTCGATAACGCCAGCCGCGTCAGTGCCTCCGATATCCGACTCATCCGACGTATCGTCCGTGACCGTCACACTCGCGCCATTACCGCCGCTTCCAATATCTTGCGCTGGCCTTCCGTCCGTCGCGGAGAACTAAAACACATCTTCCCATATCAGATGCTCGCCGATGCCGTCTTCAACACATCTCTCGTTTATGAACTTTCCGTCCTTAAAGTTTACGCCGAAAGATACCTGCTTGAAGTCGATGAAGACAGCCCTGCTCAGCCTATCGCTTACAGACTCCGCAGGCTTATCGACAAATTCGTTTCCATCTATCCCGAAAATGTCCCGCAAAATTCACTCCTGCGCGAATTTATCGGCGGTTCATGCTTCCAGTATTAATTTAGTTTGGGACGCGCCTGTTTCACGCTTCGCGCAAAATACGGCCGCGCCGGCTCCGTGCCTTCGGTACGGCGCCAAAATTTGGGGACGCGACTATTTCACGCTTCGCGCAAAATACGCCGCGCTTTGACGCGGGCTATCGGCAACGCCGATACGCCCGCGCTTTTTCGGTTTCGGACATGATGACTAAACGCTCCCTTTGCTGCTTTTTTATCGCCTGCTTCCTGCTCTGCGCCTGCGAGGAAAATGACAATCCACAAAAAGAACCACAGGATCTCTGTCCGCTCGACCCCACAAAAACCAATCCCGGCATCTGCGGGTGCGGAATCCCTGATATCTTCGATATCGTGGTCGGTGATTACACATGCCACCTGACCGAAAAAACTGACCTCTGCCCTCACGATCCAAATAAAACAGACCCCGGCATCTGCGGGTGCGGCACACCGGACGACGATCGCAATCACAACGGCCTTCCTGACTGCATCGACGACAGACTCGACCTCTGCCCCGACGATCCCGATAAAACCCTTCCCGGCGTCTGCGGATGCGGAACCCCTGACGATTTCGACATCACAACCGGTCTCCCAAAATGCATCTCTGACAAGGTCGATCTCTGCCCAGACGATCCCAATAAAACTGAACCCGGTGCATGCGGATGCGGTATTTCCGATGAAATCGATCCCGATACCGGCGTCCCAAAATGCCTCTCTGACAAAGTCGATCTCTGCCCAAACGATCCCGATAAAACCCTTCCCGGCGTCTGCGGATGCGGTATTTCCGACGAGATCGATCCCGATACAAAAATCCCAAAATGCATCTCAGGACAAGTCGATATGTGCCCGGATGACCCAAAGAAAATGGTCCCGGGTATCTGCGGATGCGGAACTTCCGACGACGAAATCGATCCCGATACAAAAGTCCCAAAATGCATCTCCGACAAAGTCGATCTCTGCCCCGACGACCCACTAAAAACTCGCCCCGGCGTCTGCGGATGCGGCATCTCCGACGAAGATGACTCCGACAACGATGGCACACCGGACTGCATCGACAATTGTGAAAATGATCCGAATAAAACGGAGCCGGGAACATGCGGCTGCGGAATCCCCGATTCCTCTCAAAATATTGCCGATAACGACGGTGACGGAATACCTAACTGCATAGACGAATGCCCGGAAAGTAAATGGAAATGGACAAAAGATAACTGCGCTTGCGGCGCAATCAGCTATACCATCAACGACAATGCTATCTGCGCTCAGATCATCGCAACCCCAACAGAATTTCTGGCATTTCGAGACGGCTGGAACGACGGTTCCATCAATTCATCCGTTCAAACCACAGCCCTCATGCTCGTCAATGATATCAATCTCGGTGACGTCATGAACCAGGAAGAAGCCTCAAACTGGATCGGCATCGGCACCGAGGCCCATCCTTTTGACGGCATTCTCATTGGGAAAAAACTCCTGTCCGAAACCCAGGATCCCATCGTCATTAAAGCCGTCAGAATGCACGGAAAAACAACAGAAACACTCATTCTCGGCAACGCAGAAGCCTCAAATGTCGCTCTTTTTGGTGTCACAAAAGCCGCCAGAATTGCCAATCTCTCCCTTGAATTGTCCATGCTCGGAAAAGAACGCGTAGCCGGTCTTGTCGCAACCGCCATCGACTCAAGACTCTCACTCATTCAGTACACTTCCGGGTCTATTTCAGCCGAATCCATGGCCGGCGGTATCGCCGCCACACTCTCCGGCGGCTTCATCAAAAATGCGACGGTTTCATCCCCCCAAACCCCGGATGATGTCACCATCACAGTCTCCAGTCACGATGTCGGCGGCATCGTCGCTATCGCAGAAAACGCTCAAATCTCAAATACCGCATCATACGCCCAACTCTCCGGACAATCCCTGGTCGGCGGCATCGCTGGTGAACTTCACACCACCGTTTTGAGCAATGCTTTCACAATTGCACCGATTGAAGGCGGTTCCTATACCGCCGGACTCGTTGCTCTGTTAAATTCACACTCCTCAATTCTCAACGCCTATTCGGCCTCCAATGTAACCTGCAATGCAGCGCCATGCGCCCTTCTCAATGCCAGCATCGCCGACTTTTCCACCGTCAAAAACGCCTACACAACCGGTCTCATCATCAATAACATCCCAACAGACGACCTCCCACCCGTCGATCCGCCTCCCGAACATGACCCGGAGAGCGATGAAGACGAAGACCCTGAAGCCATCTCCATTCCGGTTGCCACTCTGATTGCCTCATTTGACACACAGGACAACGTCACCGACAAACTTTATTACTGGTCACAGCTCGAAATTCCATCCATTCCGGAGCAAGCCGCCCAGTTAAAATACGTGCCGGCCCCCATCCCCTTTGACTACAGCTCTCTCGTCCCCAGTACAGAAGCTGGACGTCTCGTTACCATGCTTAACGAAAATCAGACCTGTTACGCCGAACAGTCCTGCGCCATCGAAGGCGTCTCCGTCCTGAACTGGATCTCGACTTCCCGACTCATTTCCACACCTGACGCATCACAAATGACCGTTTCGCTTCCAACTTTTGACCTCCAGGCAGCTCGTGCCAGCGAAGATATATAATTTGTTCGCGCGTATGGCTTTGCCATAGCGCGAACCAATGCGGCGTATTGGCTTTATGCCAATAGACGCATCCCACAATCCCAAACAGATACGTGACTTATTTGCTTTATCTTTAGCCATGAAGCATATTTATCCATTTTTTGTCCGGCATGATTTACGCCGCGACTTTCTTTCTGAGCATGGAGGCTCACTATATGAAAAAATGGACGCTTCTGCTTTCGTTTATGCTCGCTCTTTCTGCCTGCACCAACTCACAGCAAAACAATAATATCCCAAACACGCCAAATCAGGAAGCTCCGCTTCCGGCTGATACCGACAATATTCCGCAGCCAGAAGCCGCACCGCAAACCTCAAAATACGTGGATTTCGTTAACAAAAATGGCAATACCCTCGCCGCTTTTGCAATGAAATTCGCCAGTTCCGATGACCTCGGAAAAGAAATACAAAAACTCGTTGAAGCCGATAAAAAAGGACCTGTCGCCCTTCTTCAACAAACCGATTTGAAAGAAATTTATACAAGTCGTGATTTCAAACCCATATTTCTGGACAATAATCAGCTTGCGTCTTCACTCTCTCCACTCGTCGAAGAATTACAGCAGCTCGATCTTCACGGGCTTTCCAGCATCGACGTTTCCAAATGGGTTGATGCCAGAAATGCACTGGATGAAGCCAGCCAGAGCCAACACGACGCCTTCGTGTTCACCGATGAAGAGTCCGCAAAACTCGCACAAATACTGACCGATCGCAATATCGATATCGACGATCCGAATGCCGTTAAGAACGTTATCAGCGAATTGGTTCAGGACGAAAACACACTTCCAAGACTCAATCAGGCCGTGAAAGAACGCGCAAAAAACATGACCAAATCCGCGCAGCAGGCGGCCCTCGTCGAAGTCCTCACCGCCGATTTATCCATGCGCTTTGCCCGTGCCATGACATTCGACAACATGACACACCTCACAGATGAAGAAACCGCCTCACTCGGCAAAAAACCTACACACGCCAAATACAAAGCCGTTGCAGCAAAACGAACGCGCGCATGGTTCGATTCACTGGCCGCTGTCATGGACGCACCTGCCCCGGGCTTGAAGGAAAAATCGGCTCAAAATGGCGACGAAACCGCTCAAAATGACGCGGCCGAAGCCCCAAAAGACGTCAGCGATGACAACCTCGACGAAGCCGGAGATGCACACGCTGCCGAAACCGAAGCCGCTAATGCACAGGCCAATCGCGTCAAAAATGCCACCAGCGTCGCAGACCTCGTCGAGGCCCTTTATCCGCCTCATCCCGCCTATAAACAGCTCATGGAAGCCCGTAAAAAATATGCTTCCCTTGAGGACTGGAAAGATATTCCTCAGACTCAGCTTAAATATAACCGCGAAAACAAATCCGTTCCGGCTTTAAGAGCCCGGCTTGCACTTGAAGGTTTCTACACAGGAGACGTCTCAGAAGAGGCTCTCAAAGCCCCTGAAGCCAACATATATGATGAAGAAATCAAGAGCGCCGTTCACCTCTATCACGATGCTCATCAGCTTCAATATGACGAAAACAAAGGCATCATGAAATCTTTCTGGGAAAGCCTTAATACACCAAGAAAGAAACGAGTCGCACAAATCGATGAAAACCTCCGGCGATGGCACAATACTCATATTATTAAGTCGCCATATTATATTTTTATCAATGTGCCCGATTTCCACGGCGAAGTCTGGAGAGACGGACAGCGTACATACAGATTCCCCGTCGTGACCGGCAATGCAAAAAAAGGATGCAGTTCTGAAACAAAAACATATTATTATATGAATGCAACTCCTTTGATGCACGCCAGAATGTTATATATTGAATATAATCCCTACTGGATTGTGCCGCCACGAATTGAACAGGAAGATTATATCGAAAAGATCAATGCCGACCCCAACTGGCTCATGGAACACGGTTTTGAATATTATACCGAGAAAGGACACACCGTTCTTCGACAGCTTCCAAGTGAAAAGAATGCCCTCGGACGCGTCAAATTTATTTTCCCGAATCCACACAGCACATTCCTTCACGACAGCCCGCAAAAACATCTCTTTAAATATCCAATTCGTGCCTTTTCCCACGGCTGCATGCGCGTTTGGGAACCTCTAAAACTCGCTAAACTCCTGCTCCAGTACGATGGCCAGTGGTACGATGATCTCGAAAAAGAAATCGATGGTATCGATGCCAAAACTGGAAAAAAGGCAAAGGCTGCCGACGGAACTGATAAACCACTTGAACCGCGTCGTTTTATTCTCAAAACGCGTTTCGATGTTTTCATCGATTATTTCACAGTCCGCGTCGATGATGATGGCATTGTATATTTCCTCGCCGATCCCTATCGTTATGTAAAAGATGCACTTGAACCCCCAAGTGCAAAATCTCAAAAATGCGTTCCAAATCCAAGAGTCTGGATCGCAAGAGGCGCAAGTGCCGGAGCCGACGTCGGAGCCGACGCAACAACTGAATAATATATATGTTACAATTCAGCCGGGGCTCTGCCCCGAAACACCTCCAAAGGGCTGAGCCCTTTGGGAAACTCAATATTTTACGTGGATAGAAACTATTTGGGCTACCTATCCCTTATTCCTCGCCGGGGCCCCGGCTCTCATCATTTTCTGCCTAAAAATTGCGAAATACTCTGCCATATTCAGTAGATATGTGAATTAACCCTGGTTGAATAGTAACCATTTGTTGGTTTTTTCTGGGGCTTTGCCCTCGCGAATACTTACCTTTTGGTTTATATTACTCTATCTGTTCTTTGGTTCTCTGCTTCGTTTGCCTCTTTCTCTTTTCATTTATGTTTAACCGATTTTCACGCATTTTTTTCCTATTTTTGCTCTCTTTATCAATCCTCGCTTGTTCGTCTTCGCACCCAGGTGATATTAAAAAAGATGACGGTGACAATATCGATTCTGCTTCTGCCAAAATACACATCATGCCTGAAAACAAAGGCTGTTTTGTCATTCAGAATAACGGCACCTTTACTGCAATCACTCCAGGAAATTCAAACATTCTGATGCCGACAAACGCAAATCGTGGTTTCGGGTTCTCAAAACCCGACGGCTCCCATATCACCGGAGATGTTCACGCATTCGCCATTCGCACCGATGAACTCAATCTCAATGAACTTCAAATCACGCAGATTGCGGGCACTTCCGTGAGCAATATTCCGCCTTTCGAAGCCGTCGATGACACCAATGTTGCATGGCTTCCCGCCTCTTCTATTCCAAATAAACTCGATATCATTCAAAAAGAAAACGATTTTGCCGAACTCCATCTCGACAAACCACTCGCACCAGGCTTCTATATTATTCACGACGATTCCATGTTTCGCGCAGGTAAAGCCGAAGATGTCAATGCCTTTTACCCTTTTATCGTCTCCGATTCTTCTCAAGAAAACATCTGGATGACGAATGCTCAGACTTGTTTTGATGACATCTTTTTACAATTTTCCGATATTCCATCTATCGCGCTTCCTGAAAAACAACAGATTCAAAATATCAACGAATGTATTAAAGCTCAAAGACTGGCCTGGAAAACATCTTTAAAAGACGAAGAAAACAGTCGTAAGAATTACCTTCACATTCTCTACCTCAATCGCCTCGCAAACCCGAATCATCGAGAAACTCAAATTAATATTCTCGAAGCCATGAATTTAAATGGCCAGGACCTCGAAGTCTCGCTCTGGAAAATGGCTCAGCACGATCATCTGCTCAGACTTGAAATGCTCGAAAAGCAAGCAACGCTCAGCAAACCTCTCCCCGAAGATGTCGTTCAAACAGTCATCGACTTTTATCAGCCAGCTCCAAAACGACACGCCATTCTCAACACCATCCATCGCGAAACCGCTCCGTCATCAGCCACGCCACAGATTGAAACACTCGCATGGGTTCCATTCATTAAACTCGAAACAAACGATTCTGAACTCGGTTTCCTCTTTGACGATATGATTGCCGGCACACCGTGGCAATCCACACTTCTGACACTCCTTGGTGCCATTCAATACAAGACCATTCTTTCGTACGTTCAGAAAGGAAATCTGTCTGCATCATGGGTCAAGTCATGGGATGATGACATCAACACGTCGATGAAAAATGACACAATTTCACTGCGTTCAAAAGAGACTAACTTTGCACTTGGTCCATTTCGCTATGAAAATGTGCCAGAAATGGAACGTTCTCCCTGGAGCGCGACGTTCAAGAATCAAGCAAATGCAGCCAAAGCATGTTTGAAAAAAGCAGGGACAGCAGGTGGATTTGTCTATGTTACACAACCGCTCAATGGTCATGTTTTAGGAAAATCCCTTCCGGGAACGCTCAAAGATCCTGCGGAGAAAAATCATCATTCGAGCATGTCACCGCAGGCCATTCAGTGTGTCATTAATGTTTTCGCCAAACTTCCGACTGTTCCCGCACTTGAAGTCGATCAAAATGCCAGATTCGGCATTGCTTTTGCGCCCTGATCCACATTACTGCTCGTCCCATTTGCATTGGCATCGAGCATTTCCATGATGTATTCTGCCATACCAACATCTTCCCGTTCCGCCTGAACGACACGTGTTGGCAAACTTTTGATATTAATCATGCGGCGAAAATCGGGGGCAACAAGAGCCGTAACGGTTGGCGGCGCCTCTGGCGGAATGATCAGCTGTACATATCCATGACGCGCCGGTGCCCCAAACAAACTTCGAGGACCATTACCAAGAGCCGGCGCATTGATCGTCCTCAACTCACCGATATGTCCCGGATAAAATATGTGATGATGTCCGGAGATATAAAACGTCTTCGGTGTCTTTTGTAATATCTCAAGCAAGCGAGTGCTGCCCGCAACTTCCCAGAACTGCCCCATATTGATTGGAGAGAGAGGAAGATGACCAAGGACGAGATTCGCCCGAACCTTTTGATCCGATTTCAAGACGGTTTCAAGCCAATCGAGCTGTGGATCCGTATTCGATAATCGACGCGTAATATCCAACGCAATCACGCGAACATCGCGGATCACCACACCATAATAAAACGGAAAATGACTCCCCTCGATGAGAGGTGCCTTTGGCTTGCGGTTCTCGAAAGCCTTGGCAAATTCAACGCGTTCATTGGCGTGACTATCGTATGCCGATGCATCATGATTTCCCGGGGCAAAGATAAACTCCATTCCGTTGTCAAAAAAAACGTCCCCGACTTCGTAGTGAAATGCTTTCCACATTCTCGCATAATCGAGACCCTGTTTTTGTCCCGCGACCAGATCGCCGGGACTGACGACAAAATCAAATTTTTTTGCAACAATATCCTCTATGGCCTTTTTCACATTATTCGTGTAGCCGGCCATCCCATAACTCTGATTGATATCCGAAATAATGGCGATTTTTAACGTATCAGGAGAAGGCGGGAGTTCCGGAGCCGGCGGATACTTTGCAGCCTCATCCATGTATGAATAGACAGGCTGAGGAACAACCTCCGGAGCGACCTGACTCGTTTCAGCAGACGGCACTTGCTGCGCGTCAGTTGCCTCGTGGTTTTCTTTGCTTTGACAGGATGTGAACAGAAAAAAAGCGGCAATGATTATCGAGAGTTTTTTCATTGGTCTGTTAGTTTTTTCAGGCGAAGACGCCAGCTTCTGGCCTGATCCGGTTTCTCTTTCGCTTCATAATACTGAACCAAACCGCGAAGAATTTCCGGCCGATCACCCAATAACTCTAATGCCCGTCCCAAATGCTGCCGTGCCGTCGAATGTCCATTCTCCGGCTGATATAAATAGGCCGCCGATATGTGAAGGTATCCAAGTATCTCCGGTTCAAGGCCGTCTCGTTCTCCCGCGACTATCAGCTCTTCGAATTTTTTTGTCCCTTCATAGCGTCGCTGGCGCGAACTATATACTCGGGAAAATTCTTCGATCACTTCGCGCGTCGAAGTCGTTCGGTCCTGTAGAATAGCATTTGTATATGCTCTTGTCGCACTCTGAAATTCACCTTCAGAAAGAAGTTTTCGGGCGAACCCCAAATAATACCCAGGGACACTGAACAATCCACTGCCGGCTTTTTTCCATTCTGATAACGCGCCTGTCGGCCGGCCTTCACGACTTAAATGCGTTCGATACCACTGAAGTTTCGTAACGCCATGTCGGCTTTTTAGGCCATCAAAACAACTTTTGGCGCTCTCGTCTCCCTCATTCCATAAAAACTCACATCGAGCGCTTTCGAGCAGTGGATCCGTAAATCTCAAGTACGGCATCGCAATACTAGATGCATGACGCGGCAAATGATGACGGCTTCGATACAAATTCGACATCACGACCAGGGCTGCAGACTGACGCCCCATCAACATCGAATGCTCCATCAAAGACACAGATTCTTTTCCATTTCCCTGACGAGACAACAATATCGCCTGAAGATAGAGCGGCTCCAAATGCTCCGGATGAGACGACATATAGGCCTGGGACAAAGACAATGCTTTTTTCACATGCCCGTCCTCTGCCTCCGACCAGGCTTCATCCAACGCGCTCTGTTCCATCCCGGAACGACCAACTTCCATTCGAAAGAGCGACTCCGGATACATTCCGCTCATTTCAACTCGTCCCGTTTCTCTCGCCGTATCGATAACGCGAGCTGCTCCGATAAAGCTGATATCTGACGGTATCTTTTCATTGAGTTCTCGAAGACTTTGCCAGCTTCCAAGTGCACTCGATTTATCGAGGATACCCATCAAAAGACGCGTTCTCGCAGGATGTCCCTCCGGCATATCGAGGGCTTTGTAATACGAGATGGCGCGTTCGGCATGCTGCGCCTGAAGTTCCGCCTCGATGATCGCTTCTATCCTGTACTCCTCGCCATGTTCCAGTGGAGAACTCGATTCCAGACGCTTCAACGCTTCGCTATCGATCAACGTCTTATTACGCATACTCTTGAATAATTGCCCTATCGAACAATATTCAAAATATGGAGAACGAAGATTTTCCCAGGATACCGACGACGCATCTTCGACAGGATGAATCAATAAAATATCACGGGTGCATCGAGCCAACGCAGGCACGACTTCCGCATTTCCTGCAGCTTCCAGAAACCTGTTCTGAATCTCGCGCTGAGCAGGGCTGTCTTCAAGCGAAAGTAGTCCAAGCTCGACAAGAGCAAATGGGGCCAGCGGCGTCCGCATCAGTTTTTCATACCGACTGGACGCCATGACATAGTCGCCTCCGGCCTTACTCAGCTGTGCCTCTGACCACGTCTTAAAATACGAATGATCCCGCCATTCTTTTTGCGGCACCTGTTCAAAATATGTCTTCGCTCGATGATAATGACCTTTCGATGTTTCCTGGGTAATATAGGCTGCATGCGACGCACTTAATCTGCGCTCTAAATGCGGATCCTCTGAATCCATCGAAAATCCACTTCCATCTTTGAAATACTGCGTTTGCCACGTCGTCAGAAACAGCTTGTAGCTCTCAAGCCATGACTCCGAAACGAAGGCGTGAGACGCATTATCAACGCTTTCTATCGGATTATTTTGTCCCGTCTCAACCGCCGTCAAGTAGGTCTCTGAAATGCCCAGTAATGCGCGTTTCTCAAACGTCGGTTCCGCCAACTTCCACGAAATCAGTCCGACAACGACGAAAAGACATAGAAATACGCATACCGTAATGTGCTGCATCGTCAGATGAAATCGTATGGGATGGCGCACAATATACGGCTCAACACTCGGCGTTTCACTTAACGCATGGGTCGCTTCCGCAACGATTTCATCAGGATTGAGTACCTTTTGACGTATCGGTTTTCTGACATCTGCCGGGTTTTCTTCGCGCCACTGCGCGAGTTCTTCTTCATACGAACGAAATTTTGTCTGTGCGGCTGCAAACATTGCAGCTTTTGGCGTTGTACTCAGGCGATCGTCAAAATCGAGAATGACGTGATCACCGGGGGCTTCCGTCAAATCCTCTACTTTCGGCAAATTCTGTGTACTTTGCGTCCGGATGCGATCGAAACGACGAATGCCCTCGGTCGCACACGAATCCGTATTATGCGAGGTAAACTCGTGTTTCTCATACACCAGCTGCGGACTGGAACTCGTTCTCGAGGCCTGTATCGAAGGAAGCCATACATCGTCCGGAAGCGATGCTTCCGGAAGGAGAGGCATGGAGGAGACCCTCCGATTATCTCGCTGCGACGCACGAAACAGACCGGATGATGCCGCATATTGCGGCTGTGATGCCCGAACTGACAGCTCCGGTTCTGACGAAAAACTACTCTCTTCTTCGTACTGAACCTGCTTCATTCTTTCCACACAATACGCGTGGAAACTCAGCTCCAGTTTCGTCGCAAACTCATCCCGACCATGATGCAAAAGGGCATCATGAAACTTATAACCGAACGATGGATATCGGGCTTCAAGACGATGGATCTCTTCTTCAAATCCGGGAACCAGTATCTCGGCTAAAAAATCTATCGCTTCCGGTTGGGACTCCAAAAGATCCGGGTTGTTACTCAGGGTATTGACAATCTTCACGATCGCGCGCCCGATTTCCCCTCGGGCCGCACATCGCTGCGCTATTGACAGATACCTCGCGCTCTTCTCTGACATCGCTCTTCCATGCGCTCTCGGTTCGAACCATCCTGGTTCTCTGTGCGCTCCTTCTGCCGCTTATAATGCCTTCAATACTTTCCCTCAAAATTTATGAGGTTAATCGAGTGTATTCACAACCTTTTTCGATTTGTCAATCCAGTCTCTCACAACCGTCAAATCCGGCTGCACACCCGTAATATTCTGCTCGCGATTCACCCGTTGCAACGTCTCTAACAGCTCATCCGGATTCGCCTGCGACAAGTCTTTGACATTCTCCACACCGGAAAGAAGCAACAGTGTCGCCGCTTTCGGCCCAACACCTACGATCTGCATCAGCTCTAACTGATGCGCCAGCTTCTCAACCTCTTCCGCGCTCATACCGTACTTTTTCACAAAGGCCGCTCGATCTGCCTTGTGCTGCAAAATCGTAAACAACTCCTCCGTATTATCGATTTTGTTTGCCGCAAGCTGTTTCACAACACCATCTGATACCAAATCGATATCGATCAAATCGTAATGACTCGCATACGCACTCGATGCACCAAATAGTAAAAATAATACCGTAAATACTAATGCTCGTTTCATCTTACGTCTCCTTCTCGAAATGAAAACTGCCAAAAAATGCACTTTTATGACATTTTATCGGGCATTTTTAAAGTCATTCCCGTGCTTCTCCATATCAGTTTTCCAACTTCTATCCATTCTGACAAAAACATTTCAACGCCTTCGGCTCCGCCAGAGTGATACGCTTCATACAACGGCTGTGCCACAGCCGCCATATTGGCACCTAGGTACAGGCTCTTTATCACATCCAGTGAACTCGATATGCCACCGGATGCAATCACTATTCGTTCCGGTCCAAGTGCTCGTCGGCACTCCCTTATCGACGTCACGAGATCATACCCTATCGATCGCAGCGCTTTCATATTTGCTTCTGATATCGACTGTTTCCGCCTCAATCCTTCGATCGCAACCCATGACGTTCCACCTAAACTTGCCGTCTCTATTCCCAGAATCGGAAGCTGCGACAACACTTCCGCACAATGACCGCCTATCCCCGATCCCACTTCCTTCACGATAACCGGAAGTTTAAATTGCTCAATAAATGACGACAGTTCATTCACTCGACAACAAAATGAATGATTGCCTTCCTCTTGTACCCATTCCTGAAGACCGTTCAAATGGATACATAATCCAGAGGCGCCAAGCCGTTTGCAACACTCTTCAAGCGCATTCACGCAATCGACATGTATCTCTGAGGCTCCGATATTTGCAAACAAAGCCTCGACATCTCCCGTGCCATACGTCGATAACAGATCCGGATGCTTCAAAAGACATCGAATCGATCCAAGTTCCATTGCAAGTCCATATCGATGAGCCAGTCCGCGAAGAACCGTGTTGAATTCTGCGGCTTTGGGCGTCCCGCCTGTCATCGCTCCGATCATTAACGGAAACCGTATTTCCCTGCCGCCTATCCATCGACGTGTATCGAGTTCCTCTTCAGAAAGACTGAACAGGGCATCGTATGGCAATTGAATATCGTCAAGACCCGCACCTTGGCCTCGAACACTCGGTTCGAGACAAAGTGCCAAATGTGCCTCTTTCCTTGCAGATATCTTGTCTTCTTTATCACAAATCATTTCGCCTTTTGCTCCGGAAGTCTTTTGAGCCACGAACTCGCCGGGATCGTTTCTTCAAACTGACGCCTAAGCATATCCGCATCCACTTGCTTGCCTTCAGACATAAACGACAAAATCGAAAGGTAATATGCTCGTTCCGCCAATGACCCTGTGCGAACATTCTGAATCACCTGATCCCAAAGCTGACGCGCCTGCATCCCGTTCTGCTGCAGAAATCGGACGCGTCCGCACAAAAGAAACACCTCATTTTTCATGCTTTCCGGCGCCAATGTCATCAACGGAATCCCCGTCTTTTCCGCCCTTGATGCATTCTTTTCCATCAAAAATCGTTCTGTTGCCTCGATCGCTAGACGCGTCATTCTCACGCCATATTTTGCCTTATAGGCTGCAATTGCCTGCGCCGGCATTTGATCAAAATGGAACATCAATGCCTCGATCAGCCCATGAAATCGCGTCTTTTCAGCATACTCAAGTATCTGCGTCATCATGTTCTGACAATCACTCTGCGAATATTTAATGCCATAATAATCGCTCATAATCTTGGCGACTTTTTCAAAATCGCATTGCTTTAACGCATAAGCTGCCTGATGTTCGATGATGATATCATTTCGATGATACGACTGTATCATCTCATAAAATGGCTGCATGCGATCGGCATGAAGAGTATCGAGCGTTTCCGTTAGACAGACTGCATCCGAAAAATCAGCATGTCCAAATATCCCCAATGCAAAGGCATCGACGCGAGATGCCAGTAGCTTTTTCTGTGCCTCATCCAGCTTCGTCACATCCACGATGCCGCATCGTTCCCGCGCCGACAGAAAACGTTTCGTTTTGATGTCGTCCAACAACAGCACCAATTGTGCACCATTATCGATATAGCTCGAATCTTCCTTTTCGAGACGCATCAGAAAATCTGCCGTGTCATTCGACAGCTCGGGAAGCATATTCACAGCTTCATTGCGACAATGCTCCACAAACATTCGAACACCGACCTGCGCCTTCAAACTCGAAAAATCCGGCTGATAAACAAGCTCTTTCACCACTGAAACGCGCTGTTCCGAAACCAGTTTATTGCTCCAAAATATGATGCGTTCCCATCGTTTCTGACGTTCCTCCGGACTCTTTTCACGTGCCAATATATCCAAATTCAGACGAACCGCCATCGACGGTTCGCACGTCTCTGGAAGACGCGCCTCGGCCGCCAATCGATATTCATGTAACTTGTCTTCCGATATTTGTTTGGACAACGCCTCCTGACGCATCACATACGTCGACAAACACGTCCCTGACACTATCCAGTCCGTACATGCCTGCGACACAATCGACTCCTGATTGTCACCAACACAAAGTGCAAAGGCTGCTTCTTCCACTTCTGACGCCGTTTCTGCATAGACATCCATCCCATACAGACTCATTATCGCCATAACTACCGCACCAATTCGTCCTTTCATCGATATCTCCATTGCTATTTTCTCACAATACACAACCATTTCATGCTACATAACGACAAACGGAATTGCCATTGCTCTCAATGGAAATAATCGCTTTCTTCACGATCATTCCACAATTTAACTTTTATCAATTTCACTTCTTTGATAAAATTTTAATCACTTTTTTCTCAAAATTCCCAAAAAGGATATTTCCATGACCGCTGAGAAACCACTGACAGAAGACAAGAAAACCAGAAAACGCTCAAAAAAATCGAATTCTGATGCGGCTCCGGTCGTAACCGAAACTTCTGTCGCCGAGGAGGCTCCCGTCACTGATAGTGACACCGTCGAGGAGGCTCCCGTCACTGATAATCACACCGTCGAAACAACCACCAAGACTGACAGTCCCGACAATCACGACGAGTCCGATCAGCCCGATGTCCCCGAAAATGAACGTACGCATCGTTACGATGTCGTCATCACGAGCGAACGCGCCGGTTATAAACCACCTCGTGCAGCACTCGCTGCCATGGTTCAGCAAATCGCTTTTCGCGGCTTCGCTACCCCCGTCGATGAAGCCATCGCCGAAACCTGGACCGAAGTCTATTTCGAACCAGGCCCCGCCGCTCACGAAATCTTTATCGAAAAGGAATACCCTTTCTCCGATCCCGTCTTCCACGAACTCGTTCTCCGCGTTCAGGACAAACCTTTCTTCTGCGAGTTCTCTCAAACTCCAAAAAGACCTCTCTATTGGGCCATTGAAATCCGTGGTTCCCGTTACAATACCCCCTTCGGATCCTTCAAAAAACTCTTCCTCGATGCACTTAACCTGCGCATCACATCAGACTTTGAAGACGCAAAACCCTCTGCCCCTCACAAAATCGTTCCCGAAAACGAACGCCCCGTCGAAAAGAAAAAACGTGAACGCGGCGCCGGCATCGTCGGAACCGAAGTCACTGAAGTTTAACGTATTGAGACATCGGCACATGACTGCCGAAATCCACTCTTTTTCACATAAGGATTATTTGCATGAAAGTCCTCGGTATTCTCCTTCTCATCATTGGTCTCATCGTCGGCATCATCGGTCTCGTCGGCCGTATGAACGCATCAAAACGGCTCAACCAACTCTGCGGTTCCGCCAAACAAAAACTCGGTGAACTCCTTCCCGTTCTCCAGGAAACAAAAGCCAGCCTTAGCGATATCGGCGACGATGGCGTCATCAAAGAAAGTGTCACCGTCATGGGACAGCCTCAGTGCCAGATGCCGCTCACTAGCCCCATCGGCAATATGCCATGCCTCTATTACAAATATCGCGTTACCGTCGTCAGAACCGAGTACTACATGGAAACCGAAACTGACGCAAACGGCAACCAGAGACAGGTTCAAAAATCGAGAACCCACGAAGATACCCTCGACTCCGGCGAAAGCTCCGTCCAGAACTTCGTCATTAACGACGGCACCGGCTCAATCATCGTTGAACCTCAAAACGCCACTTTCGAAGGTCTCGTCAAAACCATCGATAAATCCGAATCCAATTATGCCTCAATGATGAATGGCGGAATGCTTAACCTCGGCCGTCTCTCCCTCAATATGGGCAACTTCATGACCGGTATGAACAACGGCATGATGAATAACGGCATGATGAATAATGGCATGATGCAAAACAACGGCATGATGAATAATGGCATGATGCAAAACAACGGCATGATGAATAACGGCATGATGCAAAACAACGGCATGATGAATAACGGCATGATGCAAAACAACGGCATGATGAATAACGGCATGATGAACAATGGCATGATGAATAACGGTATTGCCAATGCCGTCACAGCCGCTGCTGCCGGTGTTGCAATGGCAGCCAGCATGTCTGGAAACAATCACCCCGAACGCATTAAATATATCGAAGAAATCATCGGCCTCGATCGCAATCTGACCGTTGTCGGTACTGTTTGTGACGCCATGGGCGAATTCCGTCTCCGTACTGTTCAGAAAACAAAAGTCATCATCTCGACGAAATCTGCCGACGACATGCTCGCCGAAACAAAGAAAAATCTCAAAACCAAAAACATGATGGCCATCGGCGGTGCTGTCGGTCTCGTCATCGGCATCATACTCGCGGCCATTGGCGGCGGCAGTGACTCAAATGCAGCTCCGGCAAACAATGCCCCGGCGGCTCCTGCTCAGGAAGCTCCTGCTCAGAAATAATTTTCTTTGCAAGGCGCGCCTATGCGCCTTCGACGCATACGGCTCGTTTCATCGCCGCTATCCCTTTGGGATACGCGGCGATTTTTCATTTTGGGAAACGGCGTGCCTATGCGATGCATACGGCACACCTTGCGCGGTCTATTGGCAAAGCCAATACGCCCGCGCCTTTCACCGGTAATCGCCCCCTCGCGACACACGAACTAAAAACAAAAAAACGCCGCAGCAATGCTGCGGCGCCAAATCTTCACCGTCAAATTAACTATTAGAAACGCCACCCCATCGTCATTCCCTGATAATCCGGCGTCAAACTGAAATTGACCTCGGGAACATAGGCGTTGTTCGAATAGGCTGCATCGACATCTTCACCAGCAAAGTCATAGACAAAACCTGTCACGACCAAGGCAATACCAGCTGCCAGGAAGAAACCACCGACACCCAGCATGGCTTCGCCGGCAACAAACATATTACCTGCCTTCCTCTCAAGCCTGTCCATCTCGCCGACATCGTCCGCTTCCAAAGCATCCACTATCTTACTAGCCATATAACTGTCGTTATCATCGCTAGCCTTACCGCCTTTGACGGTCAATCCAGTCAACACACCGCCGGCAATAATAGCCGCTGCCGCAACGCCAAGGCTCGAATAACCGCCAATCAATACGGCCTTTCTTACTTCCTCCGGATCGCGCGTAACGCTCATATCGACGTGAATATGGGCAACATTGTCTTTTTCAATCGTCACTTTGACCGTATCATCATTCGCCGTAAATCCTTCTTTACGAACCTGAACGATGTAATTACCGGTGACGAGTTCAATCGGTGTTGCTGTTTCTTCAAATTCAGCACTCATACCCACGCGTTTACCATCGATAAACACGTCTGCGCCGGGAACGTTCGATGTCACGATGACTTTACCAACATCACCGACTACCATTTCTTTTGCAAGACGATTCACGGCTTCAGCACTGTCGGCTTTACCGCTCACTTCGCGGAAAATTCCTTTTCCTCTTATGTACCAAACCAGATGCGTTTCACCGCCATCTTTGACTGAACCCATGATGATTGCCGGGGCTCCTAACGTTTCGCACGCTGCATCGTAACAAACAATGCTGCCATCCTTATCGCATCCCGTCACCATCTGCATTTCCGAATACGTAATATCACTTCCGTTGGCATCCAGCGTATATTCTGTATTCTTCATCTCTTTCTGCAATGCCTGCAGCATCATATCGGCAGTTTTATCCGTATTATCGCCCAAAGCATCTATCTTCATCACCGCCACAGTATTATCTGCATACGCTATTGATGTCGATATCATGCAGAATCCAGCAAGTGCCAACCCGGCAATGTGACTCAGTTTCATCTTCTTTTTCTCCGCTCTGTTTGATTGACTTTTTTCTGCCGAAATCCTTTTCCGACAATAGTTCTATTTTCTACTTCTACCACATTTAAAACACACAAACAAACTCTCTTTGTTTTTTATTTCGTTACTAGGTTACTACTCAGCCAGGGTTAATTCATATATCTATTGAATATGGCGTATTTCGCAATTTTTAGGCAGAAATTGATGAGAGCCCCGAGCAGTATCTTTATTTCTACATCAGTTTTTTCATCAAACTCGATATCGCTTGCTGAGACTCTATCTCTTCTTCCTTCACCCACTTAAACAATTCATACTTCTCATCCCCTTGCGGCGCTTCACGCTGTACGCCGCCCCATTCCATCTCATCCAGTTCCGCTCTCAACTCGATATGCGTAAACGTATGATGTATCTCTCGTACTTTCTTCACATCTCGCCTGCCTGCTTCAATCCCCTTCTTTTCCAGCCACATGCACCACAGGCCTTCCCGCTGACGGCGAAGAAGCATTTCTCCTTCCCGACGATGCGCCTCACCTTTGCCCCGTGACAACTCGATCATCGGATATTCCCATAATCCGCCCAGTAGAATATCACCTCGACGACGGCCAATCAGATAACGACCCTCTCGATCCCTAATCCTTAACGCCGCACAAAAAACATCATACTTTTCAACCCGCGCCTTCTTATACGGTATCGACTCCGTTCGCATATTCCTGCAGGCAAAACACATCGTTTTCAGTGGACATCCGTCACACAAAGCTGCTTTGCCGCAAAAGCTCGCGCCCAAATCCATCATTGCCTGATTGACATGCGAACAATGACCGTGATGCGCCACCTCTCGTGCCACCTTCTCCAGCATTTGCCGGCCTTTTGCACCACTCAAATCATCCGTGATCCCAAATACGCGGGCCAATACGCGCTGAACATTTCCATCAATCGCCGGTTCATCCTGACCAAACGCAAACGATGCAATTGCGCCCGCCGTATAGGCACCTATCCCGGGGATTCGTAAAAGCTCCGAAATCGTACGGGGAAACTCACCGCCATATTCCGACACGATTTTTTGGGCTCCGGCATGGAGATAACGTGCTCGACGATAATACCCAAGCCCGGACCACACCTGAAATACATCCTCCAACGAAGCTTCTGCCAATGACAAAAGATCCGGAAATCGACGCATCCAACGCTCATAATACGGAATAACCGTCACAACCTGCGTCTGTTGAAGCATGATTTCAGAAACCCAGACCTCGTATGGAGACGGCGAATGACGCCATGGCAAATCTCGGCCACAGGCTTCAAACCACACGCACATTCTCTCTGAAAACTCTTTCGCCAGACTCTCGACCGTCGACATCTTAAACCATGGCTATGACGCGAACATACTGCGTGTATTCACCGGTTTCATTCCCGTCATCATCGGTCATCATAAACCCGTGGACACGCTCAAATTCTGCGCGGCTGAACATCGACAAAATCATGCGTCGAATGTCATCTTCGGACTGACGATACCGCATCCAGTCATCAAAAAAGACGACATCGGGCTGCGTTCCGCCGGGGCAATCCTCACCATACCGTTCAAAACACCCGAGAAAAAGCCCCCCCGGTTTCAGGACGCGTCTGAATTCGCGAATCGTCTCTTCGATTGTTTCGATATATTCGAGACATCCCAACGCCACGACTGCATCGAAACGTTCGGCATCAAACGGCAGTGCTTCGCTCAAATCGTGGTTTAAAAAGGGTATATTTTCGGAACGTTCGGCCGCTCTAAAACACATTTCCGACGAGATATCGAGTCCATATGGCTCGGCACCCTGTTTCTGAAACCACCGGCAACACTCGCCAGTTCCGCAGCCGGCATCCAATATTTGAAGATCTTTCAAATCACGGCCGGCAAAAGCCTTTTTTATGTGAACGAACGGATCCCATGACAGTTCACAACGCATGGTTTCATATTCTTCGGCCAATTCATCAAACAACGACTGCGGAGTTTCAGACATTTTTGCAAAAATTCTTTAACGGTTAGGAATTTTAGGCGCACCGGGAACCGGAGGTTTTGGGGCTGCACCGGGAATAGCTGGACGAACGATTTGAGGTGCTCCGGGATGTAATGGCGGCGCCGCCGCCGGACGCGCCGGAGGATTCATTGCGGGGGGAGCCGCTGCCGGACGCGCAGGCGGTGCAACGGCAGGACGTACCGGCGGATTCATCGACGATGAGGCTGCTGCAGGACGCGCCGGCGGCGCAACGGCAGGACGTGCCGGCGGTGCAACGGCAGGACGTGCCGCCTGAGGCGCCGGAGAATTCACTGCCGCCTGATTCACCGCAGGACGAATAGTTGGTCGAACAACCCCTGTATTGGCGGCAGCCCCCGCAGGTACTGCCGGCTGAACCGATGACGCACCTGACTGACGAATAGCAGGACGAACCACTCCTCCTGACGAAACTGACGTCATGGCCACCAACGACGGCGCTTTTTGCATCTGCTGTGACGTCCCCGCCAGTGACGGCGCCCTCTGAGATTGCTGCGAAATTCCCGCAAGTGACGGCGCTCTCTGCGTTTGCTGCGATATACCCGTCAGTGACGGCGCCTGCTGCTGCGCCAGTGACGGTGCCCTTTGAGCCTGCTGCGAAATTCCCGCAAGTGACGGTGCCTGCTGCTGCGCAGCCTGCTTCACGCCTCTTGAACTGCCTGACGACATGCCAAGACTCGCTAAAAATGCTTCCGCTTCATCCGCAACCGCCTGTTTTACTTCCGGATTCGCTGCTACCGCCGCCTTTGGCACAGCTTCCATATTCTCAGCCGTGCGACCAACTCCCGCATCCGATGTCTGATGACGTTTCGCTCGATCGAGATGGCGTTTATACGTCCCATCCTCGATTTCTCGCATCGTACGGTTCCAGTACTGCGAATAACTCGTAAACTTCTGAATGCTCTGACGAATCTTAAACTTTAACGCCGTATTCTGCGTATTGACCTGCTCCAGTTCACGCATAATGCGCGCTACATCCATGCGCATCGTGGACGGTGCTACTTTCTCTACACCAATAAAATACTGCTCATAACGGACGCGAAGAACTTCAAGTTTCTTATCAAACTCGGTCACTACGGCTTCGAGTTCATCCACTGTTTTGTTGTTTTTGACTGGTTTGGCCATGTTCGCGCCTCATATTTTTACCGGGTCTTGCCCAATTGCCAATGACTCATCAGAAATAAAAATTCAACGATGCCGAGAATACATCATTTGAAAACTCTTCAAAATGATGCTGGTACGATAAATCAAGTCCAAAAACACCTTCGTGATGACGATAACCCAATCCGGCCGTCAAAACATGATGATCATCTGTCTCATACCGATATCCAAGGCGAATCGGAACTGATTTTTTCAAAACATACTCCAGACCAAATCCATACGACCCGCTTTGGGCAATATCGTCTGCGCTCAGATTAAACGATGCCTCAAACATCGCATTCAAGCCCAGTTCAAGACTTCCAAACATAATACCGGCAGATATCATCCTCGGCATAATCGTCTTGTAGTCACCCACAATTAAATTCTGCGCCGAAAGCCCAAGTGCCATCCATTCAAGTGGTCGAATGACAAGCCCGGCATCCATCGTAAACTGTGACAAATGCTTCTTGCCGTCCAATTTGATGTAATTATATGCCCCGGTCACACCTAGACTGATGAGATTATCCGCCAACGGCACGCCAAGACTCACGCGAACATCGATTAAATGCTGCGATATGCTGTTGGGCTTCGAATACTGATACATAAACCCAAGACCGGCACCCACATACCGGTTGCTTTTCATATCGACAACATTCGTCTCAAAACCATGTCCATCGATATCATTGTCCAATATATAGGCCGCATCCGCCGAAGCCATCAAAGCCGACGTGATACCTGCCGGATTGTGCCACATTGCCGACGTACCGCTCGCCGAGGCCACCATCGCATTGCCTAACGCATACCCTCTCGTCGAGGTCAGCAATTCTCTTGCCGTCAGCTTGTCCCCTTCATCCCGCGCCTGACATACTTCCGGCAAAAGCACACTGCACAATAAAATAATACCAAGGATTTCAATAAGTCTGCGCATGTTCACTCCATGAATTCGCACAAAATATAAACCTGTTACTTTTCGCGTATTTCAACGCCTGCGGTCAATAAAAAATCACGTATTTTGTGAAAAATGGTTACACCCCACCCAAAGGCAATTCACAAATCCACCCATTCTAATCACAACGACATTTGAGCTGTTTTTTACGGCTTCGCACACCACAAAAAAAGCCCGACCGCAATGCGATCGGGCTTTGAATGATTAGCTCAAAAAGAACTTAAAATCATTTGAACCAGCTGCTGTTGTCAAGTGAGAAGGAGAGAAGACCCTTGTTGTCTGTACCAGAGGTTTTCTCACCGATTTCAACCCAGGAGGAACCATCTTCGGAAGCGGAGATGGAGACCTTGACAGCTTCGCCAATGGCTTTCTTTCCATCGGAGGAGTTGCTGTTTTCGATTTCGCAGCCGCCAACTTCGAGAATATCAAGTTTGTCGCCCTGTTCAATCGCGCCGCTCATCTGGACTTCGATATAACCACCCTGACCGCCGAGGGAAACGAACGTATATTCGCTCTTGCCAGCATCTGAATAATATTTGCATTTGCCGCCGACGGTGCTGTTGGCATAGTCAACAAACGAATCCGGATTGCCGAGGACTTTATCAGGATCGGTTGCCATCGTTTTATCTTTTGAACCTTTCTGACCATCAGCACGCTGATAACCAATCACGCTGTCAGCCGTCAGCATTGCACCGCCAGATTTCTTGACGACGACGATGGCATCGATATCGGCGCCCGGATCTTCCGTTGTGCATTTGCCGTCGCTGCCTTTCTTGCAGGGGTCGGACACATCGTCGATGCGGACATAACGGAACGTTTTGGTGCCGTCATCAGCAACGCAGCTGCCGTCTTTGCAGATCTGGCCGGCGCCGCAATTGGAGTCAGACGTACAAACCTGAACATCGCCACCTTTGCATTCACCCATACCACCACCGAGATCGCTCGGGGTCGTACCGGCCGGGCAGGTTGCCTGAGCCATGCAGAGGCCTGCACTTTCATTGCAGACATTGCCAAAAATCACGCCGCAGTCAACGGAGCATTTCGAGCAAATGACCAAATCGGAATCGTCAGGATCTTCACCAAAGCAATATTCACCAGCAAGGCACTGACCGTCGCAATACTCATCGTTATCGCAGGCATAACCATCGCCGCATTCTTCATCGCCGCAACCTGCGAAGCCGAGACCAACCAAAGCGAGTGCACTCAAAACCCAAAGTGTTTTTTTCATGGAAATTTCCTCCTGAAAAGTCAAAAAATAAAGTGCCAAAGACTGACGTTTCAGCACCAAAACATCCTTATCTTCAAGTCAGAGATTTTCGAGTGAGTCGAAAAATCTGCGCCAATGTAGCAAACGGGGGCAGGCTTGTAAACAATCCCACCTTATTTATTTTTTATTCTCAGCCCGTTTCTCAACACCTGACAAACTACCTCAACGCATCCCCAAGACGCGTCGATAAGCTCGCACAGCCCTTCGCATATTCCGTGCCAGCCAAATCCGATTCACACACACCCACCAGCTTCATCACCGCCGCATCATACTCCGTCATCGTACTGCTGAACATGTCCACGTCCGACTGACGATTTAATTTCACCGCCGCTTCCCGCGCACGCTTGAAAAACTGATACGCTGCCCGCACCGGCTCGAGATACCACTCATAGATCTGACGAAGCTCCCCCTGCTTCTCGCCCTGCGTCAAAATCGTTTTACACGCCGACTCATGACTGTCCGATGCCTTGAAAAACATCTCCCCGGACTTGGATAATACTTTGACCCCTTCATACAGCTGCGCCAGATATTCACTCTCCGTGACCTGCTCCGACACGAGCAATGTTTCAAGCGGCTTCGCCGCTTCTACGGCCGCGCTCACTTCATTTCGAAGACTCTTACACGCATCCACACTGTCAAACGACTGCGCCATTCCACTCACAGGAAACAGCATCATCGCCGCAAATATTATCGCTTTTTTCATTCTTTTATCCTGTCAACCGCAGTTAAAGATAGAGCGCGGACTCGACCACTCTCATATCATGAAACAGCCGAAGAAACGTATTTTTCGGTGCAAAATACCCTGCATTTGTCCACAAACTCACAAGCCGCGAGTCGAATTCATCCTCATCCTGAAGACTCTGCGCCGCGATGGCGTGCATCATATCCGAAATGGGCCGCAATTTTGCTCCCAAATCATCCCAATTCATCATCACTGAATGCAGCTGAAGCCGAAGTGCGGTTCTATCCATAAATGGAACGCCTTTTATCCACTCAAAAGATATCCCGTCCTCGAGCAGGATCTGCTGCAGGGTTCGATTGAGCACCTCTTTTGGGGGCTGTTTTGCGGCGCAGTCCTCCGGCGAAATTTCGAGAGACTCAAGTTCGAGAGCGGCATCGAATATGGCAGCCATCACGCCGGCATGCTGTGCCGCCGAAAAGTCGGGAATATCGCGGCACGCTCCGGCATAGGCAAGAACCGACTCGAAAGACCCCGGCGCCTGTCTCACTCTTCGGGCCGCTGCACACCACACATACGCCTCACAAATCTGAGCCGCCTCGTCTTCATCCACTTTATCGACTCGGGACAGTCGCGGCGGCATGGCCTCAGAAATGGCCTCCGATACGACGGCATCGACGCGCTCACCGGCCGCATTGGCCGCCGCCATATCCGCCTTCATCGCATACAGCATGACTTCGAGGTTCTGAACCGCATCCCTGAAATCGCCATGACAGCCGTCAATAATCGCATCCAAATCAAAGAAAAAGGCATCCGCACACGGTCTTTCGCCGCACACATCCAGTCCGTTTCGTGGCATCAGTTCATTGAAAAGCGCACAGCAGGCCACATCGATCGACGACGCCATCTCGCGAACGGCTGAAAACACCCCATTACCGCCAAGAGCCGCCATGCCGACCATTCCGTTGACGGCGCCGTCCCCAAGCGCATCCTCGATCTGATTGCGATACGTCACACCGGCTTCCCGCATACAGAGACAATAAACCGGCTCAAAACCGTGGACTTTGAGCGCCGGCAAAAGCTTCTGTTCGGCATACCCTCGATAAGCGCTCTCGACAGCAATCAGAACGCGCCCCGCCGGCCAAATCTGCTGCAAATACGCATCGAAATGCGTCAAAATTCCACTTTCATACGCCATGAGCGGCGCGGCTTTCGGCGACAGTGTCCTGTGAAGAAAATCGGCAATCTGCATCATTCCTCCTTTGAAGTTTTTGGGGATGCGCCGCGATACGGCGCCGCACGCCTATTGCTCGCAATACGGCGCGCTATCTAATCACGATTTTGGTCCGTTTTTCAAGGGGCATGGCTATCGGCCTTTCGGCCGATACGCCATGCGGGACGCGCGTCTATTGCGCTCATGCGCAATACGCCGCGCGGTGCAGAATATAAAAAATGCTGCGTATTGCGGGGGACACCGTTCCCCGCGATAGCCATGGCGAAGCCGTATTCCTTCGCTTTGCGAAGGGATAGGCGAAGCCCCAAAATTCACATCAATGACGGTCTTTGTCCGCCATCGTCGCCCGGACCTTTTGCGCGCTCGTGAGCGCATCGATTTCGCTTTCCGAAAGAAGCCCCAGCTCCAGCAGTTTGTCGCGAATCGACTTGCCCTCGCTCATCGCCTCGATCCCGATCGCACACGAACGATCGTAGCCAATGCGCTCGACCATGGCCGTTATCAGCGCCGTCGAAGAGGCCACACCGGCACGGCACTTCTCGACATTGGGCACAATCCCCTCAATGCAGTTGTGCGTCAGCATCAGACAGGCATTGCCGAGAAGCTCGAGATCGCCCAAAAGATTGTCCGCAATGAGCGGCAGGAACGGATTGAGCTCCAGACAGCCCTGACTCGTCGCATAGGTATTGGCCGTATCGTGTCCAATCACCGTAAAACAGACCTGCGTCATGGCTTCAGGAATGACCGGATTGACCTTGCCCGGCATGATGGAACTTCCCGCCTGACGCGGCGGAAGCGCAATTTCACTGATACCGGCCTGCGGCCCGGACGACATAAAACGCAAATCCGTCGACATCTTGAGAAGAGATACCGCCAGAGTTTTTAACAGGCCGCTCACAAATGCAAATTCATCGAGATTCTGAGTTCCGTCGATGAGATCGGCATTCTGCTGAATATCGAGCCCCGAGACCTCCGAAAGCACATCGACGACGTTCTCGACATAGGCATGAGACGCACTCACACACGTGCCGATCGCAGTGCCGCCCAGATTAACCTTGAGAATGTTCTTTTTTGCCGAGGCAAGACGTGTGAAATCGCGGGAAAGGGCTTCCGCATAGGCTTTGAACTCAAACCCGAGCGTCGTGAGAACCGCATCCTGATACTGCGTCCTGCCGACTTTGACGACTTCAGAAAACTCGCCGGCTTTCTGGCGAAGCGTCAGTTCAAGCGTCTTGAGCTTCGGCAAAAAGGCATCGATCTGACGGCTAATCGCAAGTTTGCAGGCGGTCGGACACGTGTCGTTCGTCGACTGCTGGTAGTTGATGTCATCAAGCGGGGAAATTCTGGAATAGGTTCCCTTTGCCAGACCGAGAATTTCGAGGGCTCGATTGGCAATAACCTCGTTCATGTTCATGTTGAGGGACGTTCCGGCACCGCCCTGAAGAGGATCGACGACGACGGCATCATCGAGTTTTCCCTGTGCCGCGTCGAGACAGGCAGCTTCAATGGCATCGGCTTTCGCGGCGTCATCCTTCCAGGCACCGAACTTTCGAGACGTCTTCGCACAGGCCAGCTTGACATCCCCCATGGCATGAATCCAGGCGGGATGAACACGTCGTCCTGTCAGCGGAAAATTGACGATACTTCGAGCCGTGTGAACGCCATAAAGTGCATCCTCCGGTACCTGAAATTCGCCAAGAAGGTCATGCTCAATACGATATGTCATTCTTCTTTCCTTTATTTTTTGAGTAGGTTTTCCAGCGTGTGCCGGTCACAAAACAGTCACAGACCGTTCAATGAATTTGAAGGGATGCGTATTCCCCAAAAGACTTATTTTACGCGTTTTCATGGCGCAATAAAAGGCGTTATTGTGAATGGCTTTTCAAGGCTTTTATGATAGCGTTCCCCCAAGGCATGGTCTGCCAGACTCCAATATGTTCAATACCGAAACAAAACAGCACCCAGACCCGTTCCAAAAGAGCCTGGGGAGATTATATTATGTCGCATTTCAACTCATATAAGCTCATTCTCGTTTCCATAATTCCATTAATAATATCCGGATGCCATCAAAACGGCGAACAAAATAAGCAACAAACCACCTCAAAACAAAACATAATTCAACCAAACAACAAACAGTCGAAATATATTTCAAACACCCCGAGCATAAATTCAGAGACTGACGGGTGGGTCAAAATCAAGCGCGGCGATCGCGAACTGTTTCGCTGTTTTGCGCAAACGGGGTGTATGGTCGGCGACCGAAGGGTCCTCATCGGCGTCACTCAGTCGGAAAACGAGCTGCGATGCGGCAATCAAACGACATCCGGCATCGACTTTGTGCCGGGATACCGATGCAGTGAGTTCACGGGAGAAGCCGTCTGCATGATCAGCGAGTGCAAATGCGGAAGCGATGGAATGATCGAGCGCGACCGTTACTGCGTCGGGAACGTCGTTGACGGCATGTTCACCCCTGAAAGTCACACATGGTATCCATTGAGTGAAGAAGACAACGAAGACGAGAGCGAAAACGAAGCCCCGAGCACAGAGGATCAGGCATCTAATCCAGACACGAGATCGTGCGGCACGGATGAAGTCATTACGGATGACGGAACGTATGCAGAATTCGAATGCCTTGAGCCGCAATCCATCAGTTCAAATGCCGTAAGAGCCGGCTACTGGTACTGCACAAAGCCGCAGGGATGCCGCACACCGGATGGCCGCATTCACTTTCCGATGTCACTCATTCAAGCGGATTTCGGGCATCTCACGGTCAGCGATGATTATCCGTTCTGCATGTATTATCTCGAGGGTGAAACGGATACGTCGTCAGAAACGCAGTGTAAGACGGGCGACTGTGTCATTGCCCCCAATGCCGATACAAACCGCATCCTGGTCACGATCAAATCCTTCGGGAATCCGCCGAACGGTTTTACGCGAGTGCGTCCGGAATGTCCCTTTGATGCCGAAGATTTTCACGACGAGGACGAGGAAAAGAGCGAGTATGAAGAATGCGATGATCCGGAAGACGCCCTGGAGTATGGCGTGGATGTAGAGGGCTATATCATTGACACGAAATCGTGCGAAGGCGGCACGAAATACTGTCACGGCACGAAGAATGTGCCGATAAAAGCGCCGGAACAGCCGGCCGGCTATGAATGTCGATCGACGCGATTTGTTCCCGGCTATGCCCCGGACCTTTCTCCCGTGACCTCACACGACCTGAAATCGTGGCAGTGCAAATCCTCCAACGGATGTTTGTGCGGCACAATCACGTGTCCAGAAAACGCATTTTGCACAAATGAGCAGTGTTATTGCGGCAATGAGCACATTCAGGAGACTTCATCATGGAACTGCGAAGGAACGACCGTCGTCGAAGCAAAAGACTTGAAAGTGCAGCGCATCTGTCGTGGTGAATCCTGTCAATGTGCTGAGGCATCCTGTCAAATGAACGAGGAATGTATTGCCGGAAAGTGCGTGTGCAGCGACAGAGAAAAGCCAAATGCGCAGTCGTGGCACTGCGTTCAGAAGACCTATTTTCCGCATTTTGAAGGCGAATGGCGATGTGGAGAGCCCGGAGGCTGTCAATGCGGTGAAAGCCAATGTCCGTTGAACGGCATTTGTCGGGACGGCATCTGCACGTGTGATTTGTCATACGAAGACGTCATGCCGGACGACCACTATGCCTGTGATCCCCAGGCTCTGGCCTTTTCAAAAGCAGTGAACTATGTCTGGAAATGTGCCGGCCCCGAACCGTGTCAGTGTTATGGAAAGGGCACCGTCAAACCGGGAGAAATCTGTCAGAAGCCGATTTGTGCCGGTTCCGATTTGACCGAAGATGGATGCATGTGCGGCAAAGAACGAAGCCAGGCGGGTTACAAATGCATGATGAGTAATCAGCTGGGGAAAGTGAACGTCTGTGTCAATGAAGACTGCGTCTGCGGAACGAAATCGTGTCAGTACGGAGAATATTGTATTGCGGGCCAGTGCCATGTGCCCGAGATCGACACGGGGATTGCCTCACATCGGTACTGGGAAGTCAAACTGATGGAATCCAAAGACCAGACCGAGCGTTGTGAAGAGGAAAGCGGCTGTCTGTGCGGTGCCGCCAAATGTCCCTATCATTATTTCTGTGCCGAAAACCGATGCGTTTCGGGGACGCACTACATCACACTTCGCGATCACACGTACGGATTTAATATTCCGGAAGAATATGGGTATATGGACTACGAAATCGCCGACAATCTGCTCTTTGGTTCGTGGCGCGGATGCACACAAAGCAGCGGTGCTCCGAAAATCGATTATGCCCACAGCGATCACATCGAAGACTACGTGTGCGAATTCGAGACAGACGACTGTGACGATGACAGCGATGAACCGTGTGTATTGGAAGACATGCTCATGCCAGCCGGCCTGACGTGCAACCGAAGCGATTACTGCATGTGCGGTTCCACGCGATGTGAGGCGGATGATCGATGCAGCTGCACCATCGATACAGGTGTGATGAAATGCAGCTGCAGCAATCCCGATGCGATTCGCGAACTTCCCGGCAAGATGCTCGGATGCGGAGATTCAATCATTCCGGAATCTCAGTCGAGATCGTACCAGTGTGTGGGCGATCTCGGCTTTATGTGCAGTGACCCCAAAGGCTGTGCCTGCGGAAGTTCGCAATGTGAAGAAAACGCGTTCTGTCTTTCAGCCAATCAGTGCACGCGCACTATTCGTTAAACACGAAGTTGACAGCAATGCCGTCATCGTTGGTTCCGAACGAAATGCCATAAGCCATATCGCGGAATACATCTGGGATTTTGGCATCGAGAAGAGCGGCCAGCGCCATGCTGACATACAAGCTGATGAAATCGTTATTGATTTTCTTTTCACCGCCGGCAATGGCTTTGACATCGTATTTAGCGGTGCCGGCCACGAGATCGGTGTCGGTGAGGTATGCATTGAGTTTGAGCGGCATTCCGGCCATTTCGGTCAAATCAATGGCAACGACTTCATCCTTCTTGAGATCGATTGTTTTGAGTTTCGGGGATGCGGCTTTCACGAGATTGAACAGAAGAGGCAGTGTCACGCCAACGGTCGGTCCCGTGATATTGGCTACAGCTTCAAAGGATTTTGTGGCACTGTCAAATTTGTCGAGCGCGACATTGAGACCGGAAATACCGGTGGTAAACATCGCAACCTGCGGATCCTGAAGTGATTTGACGCCTTCCTGAAGCATCGTAGCATACGTCTTCACATCCTCACATTTGACATCGGAAGCAGCAAAACTCGCCGCCTTTTCAGTCAAATAAGTGATCGTATTCTGGAAATTGAGGTTAAAACTGACAGCCGCAAGTGAAGAATCATTTGCGACTTTAAGGCTCTGCGTATGGAGCCCCTGAATTTTCTGAAGTTCGGCCTTGTCGGTCATGACGACGGTCATTGCACTCGATATTTTACCGTCTTTGCCCAAATGCACATCGAAAGACGTCTTGGGGAATTTTTTAACGACATCGAGATAGTAGGCGGAGCATTCCGGTGTGAGTTCCGATGTAATGTCCATATCTTTCAGGAGAGCCTTTCCGGCGTCGGAAGTCATGAGCTGGAAGAGTTTGACGTTATCGATGTAACCGAGAGCCGAGGTATCATCGGCGAGTTTTCCGAGAGCATCGGCTTTGAGTGAATTATCGACGGGTTTGAGCAGATTTTCGAGAGAAGCCGTGTCATTTTCATCGACAAAAGCGTATGTGGCGATGTCTTTGCCGAAGTTCACGGCGAGTGCGTTTGGCATCACTTTGCAGACAGCGCAATCGTCGACCGTGCGAAGATTTTTGACGGGATAGACGAGCCATTTTTCGCCGCCGGCAGTCACTTCTTTCGGCTCGATTTTAGTCGCCGGATCATTCTCATCGGCGGCAGCCTTGAACATTTCATCCCATGTGGAGATGACTTTCGTGCGGTATTTTTCCATATCAGCGATGGTGAATTTTCCGACGATTGTGTTGCCGTTCATATAGGCGATGGAATCGAAATGTCCCTCGGGATCGAGACCGAAATCAGCCGCAAATTTGGGATAATCGGAAAGCAAATCTTTAATGTTTTTTGTAGCCTTCATCGAAGATTTGACAGCCTCGGCATCGGCCCCGAGTTCACCCTTAACGGCATCTGTTTCGAGGAGTTTATCGACATCCGTCGTGAGTTTGTTGATTTTACCGAAAAGAGCCTTCATCTCCGGGCTGTCGATAGAAAGCTGACGAGTTGTGGCACTGACGAACGCGGTATCCGCCGGGACATATTCGAGAAGTCCGTTGACGACCGATTTGTCCCATGTTTTAGCCATCAGAGGGGCTGCCTGCTGTGCGACACCGGGATCTGCACTTTTTTCGGGTTCTTTTTTGCATGCGGTCACTGCAAAAAGGCTGACAACCGCAAGACCAATCACTGCTTTATTCCATAACTTCATGACAAAACTCCTTCGGCCCAAAGGCCAGATGCGTCAGATCTCGAAAAAACGAACATCCACGCTTTATCAAAAAAAACAAACACACAGAATTGTTATTTCGTTACATCACAGTCGGGGCTCTGCCCCGATTCCTCAGTTCGCAATATGAAATGAACTTCGTTTCCCGAGCCAGCCTCACTCCTTTGTCACTACGTGACGTTTCCCCTCTCCATTATGGCGAGGGGGAATTTAGGGTAACATTTCATTTGCTCACCGGGCTCTGCGATGCCAGCCGTCCACCGGACGCCTGCCTTCTCGGCACCCCCGGCTCTCTGCAATTTTTGCCTTATATTTGCGAAATATTCTGATCATATTTCAGTAGATATGTGAATTAATCCTGGCTGAATAGTTACGTTATTTCGACGTTACGATCCAGCCGACATCTTTGTAATCCGGAGCCTTATCGATATCGGAAGAAATGCTTTGATTTTCCTGAACGAGTGTAAGGCCAGCGTAAACGACGTAAACCGTTTTATCGCTGACAATCGACTGTCGAACCGGAGCTTTTTTCTGTTTCCAGGTTGCGGCATCCGTCACGCATTTCGAATTGAACGGCATTTTTTCAGGATAATACTCAATGGCAGAGAGAACATCCTTCCGGAAATTGAGAACGACACCGCCATCCGGACTTTCATATCTTGAGATATTCAGCCCGTCATCTTTCGTCATTTTAAAATCCGTGATGCGATCGTTCAGATCAGAAAGCTTCGCCCCTAACTTGTAATCGAGAATGCTCGTTCCTGCGACGATACATTCATAGACATACTCGGCATTTTTTTCTTTTTCGAGCTTTAGTTCTTTTACATAAAACCAAGAGAAGATGGCGCCGCAAAAAACGACGACCGAAACCATGGTTTTCCATTCTGCTTTAAGAAAAGAGTTCATAGAGCCCCCGAAACTAAGAAAGGGAGTATCAGTCAAGAGATCGCAAATATTTAATGGCATGAGCGGCTGCTTTTGCGCCGTCACAGACGGCTTTTGCGACCTGAAGCATCCCGCCGGTGCAGTCGCCGCAGGCATAAAGCCCATCTATCGTTGTCACGCAGTTCTCATCGACGGAAATGCGCGCGCCCTCTGTTTCTGCGCCGACTTTTTTGGCAAAATCAGAACTTCCTGCGACGCCGACCGCAACAAAAAGTCCCGCCAGCGGAACGATTGCCCCATCGTTGAGTTCCACCGATTCGAGAGAATTCTCTCCATTGAGCCGAATGACAGGCCTCATATCGATGCGAAGTTTTGCATCCTCGGGAACCACAAATTCCGGCTCCTTTCCCAACGTAAAAATCGTGACCGAACCGGATGTGGCGAGAAGTTCCATCGCTTCGTGCAGGGCATATTCTCCGTTTCCAATCACCCCGACGTCTTTTCCGCGATAAAAAAAGGCATCACAAACGGCACAATAACTCACGCCGACGCCTTCAAGCCGTTTGAGTCCGTCGATTTTAGGGGCAATGCGAGAGGCCCCCGTTGCAAGGATGATGACGTCACCTGGATATTGAGAAGATTTCGTAAGAATCGTCAATTTTTCTTCCCAGCTCAGGCCCACGACTTCATCCTGAATAATCTCAACCCCGAGTGCACGTGCCTGTTTGAGCCCGTTTTCAAAGAGATCTGCGCCTTTGACGGGTTCCGGAAAGCCGTAATAATTCTCAATCGAAACCGCTTTTCCGAGAGCTCCCATATCTTTATAAATGACCTGAACCGAAATTCCGGCACGAACGAGATATATCGCTGCAGAAATACCGGCTGGCCCGGCGCCGACGACAACTGCCTGTCTTGACATAACGACCTCTTTACACATTCCAAATGAACGTCACACGACATTCGAAAGAAGGTCGTTATAACATATCTGAAAAAAACTAAATATTTCTTGTCACAGGCTCATACACGCCGTTCTTTTACAACTCAGGCAGGGGGTATTCACAAATCTTCTGAAATACGAGCAGAGATTGGCGAAAAACGGATTATTCGTAATTATAAGGCAGAAAATGATGAGAGCCGGGCTATGGGGCCCCGGCGGAGTTCGGGGCAGAGCCCCGGCTGAACAGTAACTCTGCGTGAAGTTCACCATCGTGATCTCAGAACTACTCCGCCGGATTCTCCGGTTTCATGCCGGCTTCCGGCATCGGTGCATGATCGTGATCGCCCTGTTCAAGACCTTCATCATCGTGGTCATGACCGTGGTCATGCTCATGATTATGCTTGTTCATAGCCTTTATTTCCTCCAATGAGGGAGGCGGAGCACTGGTAAATTTGAGATCAAAGGCCAGTTCGGAGCCTTCAGGAAGCCGCCAGATGGTTCCCACCTTTTTCACACACTTTTCGAATTCGTCATTTTTCATGTCGGACTGAAAATCCGCCAAAGAATTGTCTGAACCGGCGGCGTGTTTCAAAGTCATCGTGATTTTGCCCGCAAGTTCGGGCTCAAAAGACAAAGCCTGGCGATAGCACCGTTTTATTCCTGCTTCAACGAACAGGTAGGAATGGTTGGCATCGTCAAGGGATATGCCTTCATTTTTCACGACCGTGAACTCGATCGAATCCCGTGGTGGAAGCATTTCGCCTTTGTTTTTCAATTTTTCGAACTGAGCCTTGTTTCGTTCTACATGCCCCTTATCCACTTCAAAATATTCTTTAAGTTTTGCATTTTGTTCGGCATTTTCATCAACCGCCTTGGGCTGAGGCGACGGCTCGGGCTGTTTCGACTGACAGCCGCCAAGACAAAGAAACAAACCAATGATTAAAAACAAACTGTATTTCATTATGTTTTCCATATTGTGATGAAGTCAAAAAAACGCGATGTCAAAGCATCAAATGCGACAAATAAAACAGAATGGCGAGAAAGACCAGAATATTTCCAAAAGCCTGAAAGACTTGATTTGGGGGAACCGCTGAACAAAACGATATTTTAAGGCAGTAATTGTCGAGAGCCGGGCCCCGGCAGGGAACAAATGCCCCCTATGATCAAAAAAAGCCCGGTCATCGCCGGGCTTTCATTCATTTATGCGCTAAACGAACTTAAAATCATTTGAACCAGCTGCTGTTGTCAAGTGAGAAGGAGAGAAGACCCTTGTTGGCATCACCAGAGGTTTTCTCACCGATTGCAACCCAGGAGGAACCATCTTCGGAAGCGGAGATGGAGAGTTTGATGGCTTCGCCAATGGCTTTCTTTCCATCGGAGGAGTTGCTGTTTTCGATTTCGCAGCCGCCAACTTCGAGAATATCAAGTTTGTCGCCCTGTTCAATCGCGCCGCTCATCTGGACTTCGATATAACCCCCCTGACCGCCGAGGGAAACGAACGTGTATTCAGTCTTTGCCGCATCAGAATAATATTTACATCTGCCGCCGATGACGCTGTTGGCATAGTCAATAAACGCATCCGGAGTGCCGAGAGCTTTATCGGGATCGGCTGCCATCGTTTTATCTTTGGTGCCCCGCTGACCATCAGCGCGCTGATAACCAATCACGCTGTCAGCCGTCAGCATTGCACCGCCAGATTTCTTGACGACGACGATGGCATCGATATCGGCGCCCGGATCTTCCGTTGTGCATTTGCCGTCGCTGCCTTTCTTGCAGGGTTCGGACACATCGTCGATGCGAACATAACGGAATATCGGGGTGTCTTCATCAGGAACACAGGTGCCGTCTTTGCAAATATGCTCAGATTCACAATCGGAGTCAGACGCGCAAACTGGAACATCGCCACCTCTGCATTCCCCCAGACCGCCACCAATATCGATCGGAGTCGTGCCGGCCGGGCAGGTTGCCGTCGCCATGCAAAGGCCTGCACTTTCATTGCAGACATTGCCATAAATTACGCCGCAATCAAAAGAGCATTTCGAGCAAAAGCCCAAATCGGAATCGTCCGGGTCTTCACCAAAGCAGTATTCGCCAGCAAGGCACTGCCCGTCGCAATACTTGTCATTATCGCAGGCATAGCCATCGCCGCACTCGACGTCTTCAGAGCAAACGCCAGTGCCATCGTCTTTGCCATCAACCTCTCGTGCATACTGGTCATCTTTGCAGGTGGCGGCGACACAAAGCCCAGAGTTTTCGTCACAAACGGGGAAATCGGCGAATTTTGTGGCACAATTAACGCTGCAGCTTGAACAATAAAAGGAATCTTTGTCGGCGGCATCCTTTACAAAACAATTCTTGTAGTCATCACAGGCATTGTGACAATAGGTCATGTTGTCGAGAGGCAAACCGGCTTTGATGAGCTTATCAAGTTCACAGACTTTTTTCTCATCATCGCTACAATTGGCGCCGGTTGCGCAGTCACATTTTTTCGTTTCGCAGGCGGCTTTTTCATCATCACTGCAATTGGCACCGGTCGCGCAGTCGCATTTTTTCGTTTCGCAGGCGGCTTTCTCTTCATCACTGCAATTGGCACCGGTCGCGCAGTCACATTTTTTCGTTTCGCAGGCGGCTTTTTCTTCATCACTGCAATTGGCGCCGGTCGCGCAGTCGCATTTTTCCGCTTCGCAGGCGGCTTTTTCATCATCACTGCAATTGGCGCCGGTCGCGCAGTCGCATGTTTTCGCTTCGCAGGCGGCTTTTTCATCATCGCTGCAATTGGCTCCGGTTGCGCAGTCACATGTTTTCGCTTCACAGGCGGCTTTTTCAGCATCGGAGCAGTTGGCGCCGGTTGCGCAGTCACATGTTTTCGCTTCACAGCCTGCTTTTTCGAGATCGTTGCAGTTGGCGCCAGTTGCGCAGTCGCATTTTGCAGCCGGTTTTGAATCATCCGAATCGTCACTGCACGCCGTAAATCCCAAGGAAAGGCATGAAATCGCAGCAAACGTTGTCACGAATTTTTGTAGATTTGTCATTTTACAGCTCCTCAAAGAAAACAAAAAACAAGCCAATCAGGAAAGTGGCCGACATAAGGACTAATTCCGAAAATTAAGAGCGGAATTTAAGAAAGAATCATGCCAAAAAACGACAATTATGAAATCGCAAAGCGACAGGGGCGGTGCAAAAATGAAATCATGCCGTAATCGCGAAGCGATAGGCATGATGGCCGCCACCGTATCGCGAAGCGACAGGTGCGGCGCAAAAATGAAATCATGCCGTAATCGCGAAGCGGTAGGCATGATGGCCGCGCCCGTATCGCGAAGCGAAAGGGGCGGCACCTAAACACACATAAAGAGGTGTGAATTAGAAACCTTTGATGAGGACGACGCGGGTATCGATACCGACTTCACGGCTGCTGCTTGTGACGATAGCGGTACAGAATTTATCCTGAGAATCGACGGTAAGGACTTCACCGATTTTGCGAAGCGGAAGGTCGTCGGTTGTGTATTCGCGATCGCCGTAGATATCGTCGAGTTCATCGCGTCTGGGCGGCCACTGCGGAGCCTGAGGGGCATGCCCGAGGACCCAGTATCGTTCATCGGGACGCTCGATTTCGCCGTCTCTCATATCCTTGTCATCATCGTCCTTCTTTTTCTTATTATTTTCATCGGCATACTGAGAATGAGCGCCCTCACCCTGAGGCAGGATATCGAGGCCTTCACGCTGTTCGAAGATGACCCAGCGGTTTCCGGGCACGACGCCGTCTTCGGTACCGCGATTGATGATGATGAACTGTTCAGCGCCGATATGGCTCACGACATCGATGGTATCGATGATACGACCTTCCATGCTTTTAGCGTTTGGCACGCGTTTCACGGAGAAGGAGAGGTCAGCATCGGGGATGATGAGGTTACCGCGTTCGATTTCGCGGGTAGCCTGAGTAATTCTGCCGGTTGAGAGGGTATCGGTATGATGTTCGACGAGTTCCATTGCGCCGACGCGAATGAGTTTATAAGCCATGGGGTCGCCGTCTTCATTGAGAACGGGATTGGACTGTTCGAAGATGGTGAAGCGTTGTCCGCCGTAAACTTTTTTTCGGGTATCTTCGTTAACGAAGTCGACCTGAATTTCGTCACCCGGAGCGAGGAGGTGTTTTTCCTGATCGGAATAGAGGACATGACCGCGAGTTTCGGGCAGTTCAGTGAGATAATATCCGGGGACGACGATGGTTCCGCGCCCTGTAAGTTTTGTGGGAACAAAACCGGGAGCGGCATCTTCCTGAACGGGGACGATGGAAGTGTTATCGGAACCAGGTTCGAGATAAACGGTATCGCCGGGATAAATCCAGTGAGGATTTGTGATTTGAGGGTTATATGACCAGAGAGCGGGCCACTGCATTGGGTCTTCGAGATAAGAGGAGCTGATATCCCAAAGGGTATCGCCTTCGACGACTTCATGAGAGCGCGGGCCGCCGACGCGTCTTGGAGCCTTGGACTGACCAATCCCGAAAGAAGTTTTTTGTCCCTGAACAGATGAAATCTGGGAACTGTAGCTCATGGAAGCGGCACCAGAATCGGCGCTTGTTCCAGCACTCTGTGCGAAGGCCTGTCCAGAGAGCAGGCCTGCCATAAGAAGGGAAGAAAGGACGAGTGAGTACTTTTTCAACATTTTGAATTCTCCGTGCAACGAGGCATAAATATCTGAACACTAAAGGAATTACTGATTTGCGTTTAAAGCTTCGTATTTTTCCTTTCCGATGCGAGCAGCCTCAGTCCCCGGGAAAGCATCCATGAGGTATTTGAGCATTTCGCGAGCGGAATCGATTTTTCCGAGTTTCTGGTAGGTAAGAGAGACTTTGAGCAGGGCGTCAGGGACTTTATTTGCATTAGGATATTCCTTGACGATGCGATGGAAATAGTTTGCGGCTTCGTGGAAAAGTTCCTGGCCATAAAAGCATTCGCCGATCCAATAGAGCGCGTTATCGACGTAGGACTCATCGGGTTTAGTTGCCAGGAATGTTTCGAATTTGATTTTAGCGTCTTCGTATTTTCCCTGGCGATAGAGGTCAATGCCTTCCTGATAGAAGGTCATCGGCGTATTGGGAATGGAATTGGAAACGACGGGAGCAGCTGCGGCACTGTCACCGAGGGAAGGCAATTTTTCATCGGTAACGTTATCATACGCGCGGGAAGAGCCGCGAGAAGAAGAGGACGAAGCGTATGAAGGAGAGCCGAAATAGGCGCGTTTTTTCTCTTCAGAAATGATAATTTCCTGATAAGCGTCATCCTGAAGTGCGGGATCATCGGCGGCAGCCTGATAATTGAACTGGGCAGACACTTTGGTATCTTCGGGTTCAATTTTCACGACTTCACGGGCGTCCATCGACGTTCTTCGAGAGATCATTGAAACGAGATTCTCGAGTTGTGAGACGTTTTTTTCGAGATTAGCAATTTTAGTTTTCTGACGCAGCTGAGCGGATTCGAGTTCATCGATGCGATTTTCGAGCGCGACCTTATCGCGTTCTGTAAATCCGCCATTTTGAGTGGCACAGCCAGAAATCACCAATGCCACAGCCAATAAAACCAGTCTCCTCATCGTACACTCCAGAGGCATAACTCTCAATGAGAGTCAATGTAACGCAAAACCACGAGATCGGCACATTTTAAGGCTAACGGCGTTTTAGCAGTTTAACCGTAACGATGGTGGCAGCGAGAGCGGCAGAAATGACGAAGAGATGAACAACCAAAGAGCGTGCAGATCGTTTGTTCTGCCGGACATCATCTTCCTGGCAGCAACAATCTTCACGAAAATCGCAATGACATTCTGACATTTAAATTCCTTCCCTGGAAAAAGTCGATGCAAACTTAAATCTTCATCATGAAGAGCGTCTAACACCGGATTGCCGAGTATCCCTGGCCAGTGCAACGAGCCTGTCAACGTGCTCATTATGAGCGACACCGACATGAGCCTTGACTTTAAGGAGCTTTAGATTGGGGCATTTTGCCATTTCTGTTCTGATATTCTCAATGAGATCCAAATTTTTATTGGCCTTCATTGTACCAGTCAACACCCCTATTGTATAACTGGAATCAGAATAGAGCAAAATTGGAAGTTTTTTATTTTTAATATTTTTTAGTGCGATGAGAACAGCCGTCAATTCTGCAATATTATTTGTTGAATTCCCGAGATATTCCCAAATTTCCAACGACATATTGTTGTAAAGCAGCAAAATTCCCGATCCTGCCGGCCCCGGATTCGGACTCGCGCCGCCATCCGTATAGACAACAATCGTATTTGGAGGAAGTGTATCGTCCGGCAAAACCTGACTTACCTCGGAAACGGGTGTTTTACGAGGCTTTGGCGACTTTGGAGGCTTCGTCACTTCCTCGTCCAATTCGACAGGTTCTGCGCCTGGAATCATCGATAATTGAGATTTCTGTGTCGAATATGCCTGGGCATTGACCGTATTTTGATACCGGTATTGAACCAATCCCCGTCCATCCACAACCGGCGACAGTTTTGCATCAACTTCTGCATAAACTTTAATTTTATGTTTAAAAAACATTCGAAGCCAAGGCATGGGGATTATTATTCCAAAAAACCATCCGTTCTGTCACGGCATAATGAACAGAATCACGAGGAAAGTTAAAAGAATGATGAGAAGACAGACACAAACGACAAGTTCAACAAAGTGTTCATCATAAAGTTTGTCGATGAAAATCGACATTCTATGGTGTCCATGTCTGCATGCACGATAAAAGGCACTGTTGAGAAATTTTGCGCCCAATGTCGTCGTTTTTAGTCTGTACGTTAACCTGGCAAAGAGCGATTCCTCACCGAGTGTTGTCACTTTTCTCAGGTTATTTCCCTGAAGAAAATGGGTTCTCTGCTCATGAAAGACGGGCGGCAAATCCTCCTCTACTTCAACCGAACGAGGTCTTGCAGGCGGCGGCAACGGGGCATTTTGCTTGATACCAATGGGACCGCGCCGTTCAACATTGGCCAGATCAGGCCGCGCCGGAACTGCATTTGTGCGGACATCAATTTCCGCACTATTCAAACGTTCTCTGAAAAGAGCAGCCTGATAAGGGCTCGTAAGCTGTCTCGATTCTTTATCCTGATAATTGTTTACAGGTTTCGGCGGCTGTGCAACCACAGAATTTCTGGCCACACCGGAGTTCTGGACACGATTTGCCGACGGCGCATTCGGAACAGGCCTGTTATTCAGGGACATTGTGTTCGGAACCGGCGGCTGATTAGAAAGCGGTCTCAAATTTGGAACAGTCGGCGGCAAATATTCGACAGCATCTCGTCCTCCGGCATTGCGAGCGGCCTGTGCTGCAACCGATAAATTGAGGCGACTCATGTCATCCGTCGGAATCATCTCCAGCGGATCGGCAAATTCATCGTATCCCGGAATGGCCGCTGTTGCATCTAAATCACGAGCAACCGGATGGACATTTCCCCCTGAATCCCGAATGCTGATAGAAGACGGCTCCTGCCGCGCCTCTCCCGTAAATATGAGCGTATTGCAGTCACTTACATCGGGATTAAGATTGCCTTCCGAATAGGCAGAAAGTTCAATATTTGTGGCATCATCATCCGCATAATCGGGATATTCCGCCTGTTCAACGGCCGTACTGGTGACTTCATCATCCTCCTCGACAGCATCGAGAGAAGCCCGAGTTGCGGCGCCGGAAACATTTGAATATTTTTTGAGATACGGAGACTGATATCTCGTGATCGCATCAATATCGCAATACATATCCGCAGCCGTCGTGTAACGCATGCTGATTTGTTTAGCGAGTGCGCGACGAAAGACGTTATCAAGAGGTCCCTCGCAGAACGGCGGCGGTATTTCGGGAAACGACTTTAACTGTTTTTCAATGATTTCGGAGAGCTTCTTACCGCTGAAAGCCTGTTTTCCGGTGAGCAGTTCATAAAAAACGAGACCGACGGCATATAAATCGGAATGCGGTCCGATTTTCTTTCCATAAAACTGCTCAGGCGGCATGTACTGAGGTGTACCGAAACCGGCTCCATTTTGAAAATTCTGTCGAGTCAGATCGGGTTCCGTCCCGTCAAATGCCTTTGCAATCCCGAAATCGAGAAGTTTAACGACGTCGGAACGAAGTCCCTGTCGAACGAGCATGATGTTCGCAGGTTTGAGATCGCGATGAACGATCCCCTGATTATGCGCCTCAGAAAGGGCATCAAGAATCTGGAGAATGATGTCACTGGCATACGAATAAGAGAACGGTGCGTCCTGTTTAATCAGGACTTCCAGATTTCTGCCGCTCACATATTCCATGACGAGGAATAACGTGCCATCCGGCAAGGCCCCGTAATCGAACATCTGAACAATGCCCGGATGACGGAGTTTTGAAATGCATGACACTTCACGCAGAAACCGCTGCTCCTTATCACGGAGTTGATTTTCCTTATCGTTCGGGCGCGAACACTTTATGGCGACTTCCAATCCGGAATTGAGATCTCTGGCCCGAAAGACATCACCAAAACCGCCATCCCCGATTTTTTCTTCAAGGATATAGTGAGATAACGTTTGCCCGACGTTCATTCCTGCAGTCCTTCACCGGCATCATCATTCTCGCCGCTTTCAGAAAAGACGAGTTTTCCGAACTGAAAACAAGAAACAGCCGTTACATTGGCCTCTTCAGAACATTTTTCGGTACATTTTTCGATCTGTTCATTGAGTTCATCATCCGAAAGCTGTGTTCCTTCACTGTGCTGAGCACAAGGAATTGCACAGGCTTCATCCACGGCATTATCTTTAGCTTCTTCAACCGTAGGACCTGCACCAAAAGCAGAAAAAACGCCCTCTTCTTCAATTCTGACTTCACACCGGACAAAAGAAGGATCGGGTTCCGGTTCTGAATCCGCTGCCTGCACAGAGGCAACACTCTGTTCATCTTGAGCATCGACCCTCTGAACAGCGCTTTCATCGACCGCATTAGACGCCTCGGAAGCTGTTTCGCCGGTTCCCTGCTCTGCTATTACATTTGCTTCATCTACAGAAACATCAGATGACGTCTCCGAAGCATCTTTCGTCTCATTGTTCTGAACACGAGTTTCTTCAGATGCCAGCTGATTTGAAACTGTTTCAGGTGACTGCGCGGCCGGCTGTGATACACCACAACCCCCAAGCAACAACATCAACCCAATTGCGCCCAACGATGTTAGTCGATTCATCCGTTTCATTTTCCAAAAAACAAAGATAAAATGGCCGCATACACGCCATTATTTCATCTTACAATGAAATACTACGAAATCGCAATGATTGATATAATTCACGAATCCTGACGTTTTTTATCAGCCATGGCGGCATACAAGTCGAAATCCTCTTCGACCTCCTCTCGCACTGCAGTATTCGAGTGAATGCGATCGAGATCATCGTATGCAAACCCCTTGATCACGAGATCTTCCGGGGCTTTTTTCTCGACAATTTCGTCGGGATCCGTGCTCTCATCGGGGCGAAGCTTGAGCTGTTCGACAACCGGTTTTTCCACGCCATTCTGACGAAGTTCCTCAAGTTCCCGCTCTGCCTCTTCGCGTTCACGAAGTGCCTGTTCTCTTGCGGCAGCCTGTTTTTCAGCGATGAGCCTTGCCATGCGCGCCTGATACGATTCGGGCGCATTCTGTGTTTCGTCTTCGGAGCCATCGAGCGCGAGTTTGAGCGGCTGTTTTGCAGCCGCAATGGCGGCCTTTCTGGCCTGTTCTTCTTCGAGTTCACGAAGCTGCGCCTCGTGTTCATCCGTCTCCTGAACCTCTTCGCCGTCATGCGTAAAGAAATCAGCAAAATTGCGCTCGGGCTTTTCTTCAGCCACAGCCGCATCCGACACGTCATCTCCGGCCACAACCTCTGACGGCGTTTCGTCAAAGAAACGTGAAAAGTCACGTCGCGGTTTGTCATCGTCTTCGTCTTCGACTTCGTCGCGTTCAATCGGCTGTGATGCAACAGGCACCGGCTTTTCTTCGACTTTGACCGGCTTTTCCTCGTCATCCGACGTCATCTTCAGGCCGGAAACCGGCACCGTTTCTTCGTCAAAGAAACGTGAAAAGTCACGTCGCGGTTTGTCATCGTCTTCGTCTTCGACTTCGTCGCGTTCAATCGGCTGTGACGCAACAG
>JAZRVP010000186.1:0-6922 GCA_045599245.1 Myxococcota bacterium | reverse complement strand
TTGGTGTGAGTGCAATGATTTGACAGAACAGCAGTATTATTACCGTCTCCGTCACGTCAGAGAATTTGTTTTGGAGCACATGGATTCTGCTGAGAATGTACAGCTTGTGAAACTTCCAGCGTTTTCAACATCCCAGTATGGATTAGCGAATACAGCATCATCGAAATTCAATCTGAAGTATCATTCCGTTGAAATTGAGTTACCATCGGAAACATCAATGACCAAATTGGCAGAATTAGTCAGGGCATTGGCACAATGATCGACTTCAGTCACGTTCACAATTACTATATAGCTTGTGGTTATACCGATATGCGAAAACAGATTGATGGTCTGGTTGCCATGATTCAACTTCAGTTTGGGAAAACGATTGATGAGGAGTCGATATTTCTGTTTTGTGGCCATAAGTCTGACTGAATTAAGGCGATTTATTGGGATGGGACGGGCTATATTTTGCTCTATAAACGGCTACGCGAAAAGCGTTTTCAGTGGCCTCGTAATGAACGAGAACTTAAGAGACTCAGCCCGCAGGAATTTCGTTGGCTGATGGAGGGACTGGAGATCAAGCAAAGGATTTACCGACAAATAAGGCTCAAACGATTGCTGCACATACACGCCGTCCCAAAAGAAGCCAGGATGAAATATATAAGGATCTTCCGGCTGTTAAATGAATCCTTTATTAAGCGCTTACATTAGGACTACTCAGCAGCGCCTTCCAGGCGCCTTTTTTGGGGATAGCTTCATACCGGAGGCGGTCGCTACGCGCCCACCCCGGTTATGCAAGGCATCGGCTTCCAGTCGATTTGAAATGTTGTCATTATCTATGGCCAGCACACTAATCACTAATCACTATCGTGTTCTTTAAAATAGTCTTCCATCAAATTATTGACGTTCATTGCTTATCTCCCTTTTTAAAGCATCTAATTGTTCAGAAGAAAGTAACGTCATTGACATAATATCATTGTCGTTATAACGATGTTCAAGCATACGTCTGGCAATTTTGAATGAATAATTCTCGATAATCTTTGGAGCAGCCTCTTCAATGATCTTTGGAGCAGCCTCTTCGATGATTTTAGGCGTTGCATCTTCGATGATTCTGAGCTTTGCGTTTGCAATGACTTCTTCATCGTGTTCTTTAAAATAGTCTTCCATCATTTTATTGACGTTCATATTTTTATCTCCTTTGGTTTTGTCGATAGGCATTCTGCATTCAGTCATTGTTTCTATGATTTGGATATCCGCTTTTTCGACGTTTGTCATACGCGGATTAGTTCGCAGATAATTATAGTATGCGCCGGGGCCTTTGTCGACATACTGCTTGAATGCTTCAAAAACTGCGCTCCAGTTAGTGCTCATGCGTTTGTAGTCGTCTTCTTTCATATTGAGCGGCTCAATGAGATTAATCCAGAAATTGGGGATGACGGCTTTGAGCCCATCGGGGAGATTTGGCATCATATCGTAAAGCGACCGCGCAGCGGTCCACTTTTTATGCCCAAAGTAAACGATGAGTGAAATCACCGGAATGAGTCGGCTTGCCGGCATTTCGGCAATTTCCGGATATTCTATTTTGAGATTTCCTTCGGTCTGAGCCGAATATGCCATTGCATCGTAGAGCATCATTCTGACCGGCATAAATAGACTGATATCGGTTTGTTCCTCAAGCCCAAGAAACAGATATCCTGTATTGTCGTCCTGTTTAAAAACGGCAAATTTGAATAAATCTCTGAACCGGGTCAAAAACTGATCAAGTTTTGACTTTTTAGCTCCGGATTTTTGAGCGGATTTTGAGGAATTGTCTGTGTTTTCATAAAACCAAACGATTTGCTCGATATTGCCCGGTCTGAGTTGGTCCGGCATAATCACCTGTTTGCCATAATACACAAAAAAATTGATCAGGTTTGCGAAACGTTCGTTATCTGATGCGTATTCCTTAAAAATAGAATCTTTTTCGCCCATCATGACCTCCTGTTTGAACAGAATGACGGTTGTTCCGTGTCTTCATAATTGGTCAAAAAATAGATTTTAGGCCAAAAAACTCACTCGGATGGAACATGGCGCCGCGTATTGCCGTTGGCAATACGGAGGATGTGCTCAAAGAAAAAAAAAGACGCCGCGTATTGGCTGAAGGCCGATAGCGGCGTCGATGGGGCGTATCGGCGTGCCGATAGCCCCATTCCCCATATTATTCCATTCAAGAGTGCCGTACAGACCGCGCGGATCTACTTGGAAGGCTTGTATTCGAGTTTATTCAGGAAAGCTTCGGATTCGATGATGTCGTTCCATTCGTATTTTTCGAGATTTTTATAAATGCGTTCCGGAACGGTTGTACGAAGGATGAGATTTCGGTGATCTTTTTCTTTGACCCAGTCGCCGATGGGATCGTCGTCGGTGCTGAAGAATTTTCGGGCAGCGGCGTAGTTGAGAGCGGTGTCGACGAAGGTGTCGAGCGGGGCGTTTGGGTCGAGATTGGTGATGTAAATGGCGATTAGGCCGTTTCCTTCGTGAACGATTTCAAAGACGCGGGTTTGTGATGGAAAGTCGACGACAGAAGCGAGCATGACTTCCCAGTAACCGCCGTCGCCGTGCCGGAAGACAGAGGAGTCGTTGTAGTGTCCGTGTCCGGTGATGTGAATGACGACGCCTGGGTAAGAAGCGACGAGTTCACGGAATTTATCCTGAGAGACGAAACCGGAGAGTTTTTCGGTGCCGTGATGGGACTGAAGGATGACGAGTTCATTTTTTGCATTGGCATCGTCGAGCTGTTCTTTGAGCCAGATGAACTGTTCGGAAGACATGTCGGCTTCGGAGTAAACGCCGCTGTTTGTATCGAGCGAGATGAGGCGGATGGGTTTTCCCTCGATTGGATAGGTGGAGTAATACCCCCAGCCTTTTGCCATGATGTCGGGATCGAGGCCGTGTCCTTTTGGGAGTCCCGGAGAGTCGTAGAAAGTTTGCAGGGCTTCCTGTTTTGAGAGGAGTTTACGCTCGGGATCGGCGGGAGTTTTTCCCGAAGTGACGACGGCAGCATCGGGGGAAGAACCGTCCTGGAAGCCGTTTCGGTATCCATCACGGTATTCGTGATTGGCGACAATGGCATAATCGAAGAGGTCGACGATCTCGTCACCGGTACAGACATCACTGATTTTTTGATTGTGAGGTGTGAACCCCATGTAGAGGATGTCGTGATTTCCGATGGCAGGATACCAGGGGATAGAACCGATGCCCGGGGAGTAGAAGGGATCGTTAAAGTCGTTTCCTGGTCCGGGGATTGGGTCGTCATCAATGCCTGTGTCGGGATTGAGGATGCCGCCGGCCATCATTCGATGGAACCATGCATTTTCATTTTTCTGAGCGTTGTCGGCGATATCACCCGTGATGAGGGCGAAGTCGAAAGGCCGCGAGCTGAGGTCGGAAATACGTTTTGCGGTCTGGACGTGCAGGTCGAACATGTGAGTTGAATAGGGTCCCTGGGGGCGGTAAGCACTGGCAAAGACGTAAGGATAAATCGTTACGCCTTCCATTCGGCAGGGGCTTTCTTCATCAATGATTTGAGGGTCAGAAATCTGCCAGAAATAAGCTAGGCTTTTGCCTTTGTGAGAGAGCGAAGGGGCGGAGGCTCTGAGCAGGGATTCGCGAATAATCCAGGGTTCGCCTTCGGTTGTGATTTGTCCGAGGCCGTATGTTTTGTACTGAGCTTTTTCGGTCACTTTGAAAATGTGATCAGCGATGAGGCTTTTTACATATTCGGGCTTGTAGTATGCAGTTCCGATATTGGGTTTATGTGTGACTTGAAGCGTTGTGAAAGGCTTGTAGGTCAGGGGCTGAACAGGGACGCCATCGACATCTTTGATGATGGGGTCATCATCGGGAATGTTTGGGTCATATTCAGGCTGAGTTGGTTTGTCCTCGTCATCGGGATCCTGGTCAGTGACGTCAGGATTATCGTCCGAGTGCGGGTCGTCAACGGGATTTGGGTCGATTTTTGGATCGTCATCGGCTGGTTCAGCTGGTTCAACGACGGGGTCTTGAGGATTGAGGGGGGGATCAGGGACGACGACGGGATCGGTAACATCGGGATCCCTGGCAGGCGGATTGATGTCAGCGGGGGATTTGTTTTCGGAATCGTCGCCAATGACGTGAATGACGGGGTCTTTATTGAGTACCGGGCTTTGGGTATCATCCGTGACATTTTCAGAACAAGCCGTTATGAAGCAACAAATAGCGGCGAAGAACCAAGTCTTTTTTACACTGTTCATGACAAAGCTCCTGATATGATGCACTGCGTTAAAACCCGCATAACTGCAAGGTTTTGTGTTATTTAGGAGTTTTGGAAATGAAAGCCAAATTTTATTTTTGGGGCCGGATTGCGAATAAAAAAGCGTCAAGAGGCGATCCGGCAGAAGAAAAAAGGATAAGAAGTGAAAGTGTGACGCGGTGCGACAGAAAAAAATTAAATTATTGTTGAGCCTGTTCGACGATTCTCCAGTCTTTTTCTTTTTCGTCAAATTGCCAGGTTGTGGAGACCGTAGCGGAGTGGACGGAGGGAGAACCTTCGGAGTACCACTGAATTTGAGAGATGATGACAGCGCATCGTTCTTTTTCTTCTTTATTGACGACATCCATGTTTTCGCAAGGCATGGTTGACATGATTTCGATGTCGGCGAAGTGCATATTTTGAGCTTTGATGGCTTCGAGCCATGCGGCTCTCTGAATGGGAGTGATATTTTTAGCGGCGATTTCGTAACGTTGGAAGACGAGGTCTTTGTGATAATTTTCAACGTTTTTGACGAGATCTTTGAAATTATTTTTATGAGAAGCGCATGCTGCAGAGGACAAAGCGATTGTGCAGGCGATGAAAGGAATGAGGAAGGTTCTGATGTTCATGATAGAAGGCAAAAAAAAGCCATGCGAGTGCATGGCGTAAGGTCAAGGGAAAGAGTTAGAACCAGAAGGTGCAGCCGGCCATTCCGAGGAGGTCGACATTTTTGAAGAAATCGACGCTGACGCCTTTGGCGTCTGTGGAGTGGTATGCGTTGCTTTCTTCTTTGCTCAGGCCGGTGGCGAGAGTAGAACCTTCATCGGTAATGATGTTGATGCCGATACCGACTTGAGTATGGACGGAGAAGTGTTCTGTAATGAACCATTCGGGCCGTACGCCGATGTCGATGGAGAACTGATAGCCGTCGTTATAAATGGCGTAAGCTTCGACGTTTGAATAGAATCCGTCGGAGGAACGACCGGAAGCGGTGAAGCCGACGACAGCAGTGAGATTGACATCGGAAGAGATGACGACGGGGATGAGAGCTCTCAAAGAGACGTTCCAGTCGATGATAGTCGTGCTATAAGAGTGTTCTGTGTTAGGATCTGTGAGGTCAGCCGTTGTCGTGATGAGTCCGAAGAGAACCTGCATACCGAAATATTTGTTAATGACATAGACGAGGGAGAGGCCGCGTCCGTCATTTGCGTAATTGCTGATGGTGGAGTCGACGCCGAGACCGAAACGTCTTGACATATCTTTAGCGGAAGCGGAGGCAGCCATTCCGGTGAAAAAGAGCATGAAGAGTGCGAGAGTGAGAACAAATTTTTTCATGGAAAACTCCGGAAAACATAGAGAAGATATGAAAGCGAGACGAAAAAGTCAGCAAAAGCAGATATATTAGCGAGAGAACAAAAAATGGGCAAGGGATAAGGACTAATGAGTTTACCGAGAGTGATACAGGTTGTTGGGCCGACGGCAAGTGGAAAGACGTCATTTTCAGTGAGACTGACGGAGGCGTTGGGCGGAGAATTAATCAATGTGGATTCGATGCAGGTGTATCGGCCGTTAGCGGTAGGGACGGACAAGCCGACGCCGGAACAGTGCATGCGCGTGCCGATTCATGGCATCAATTTAATCGATTTTGGACCGCCGATGGATGCTTCAGAATTTGCGTCCTATACGCATGAGAAGATTCGGGAGATAGAACGCCGAGGACGATGCTGTGTGATATCTGGAGGAACTGGGTTGTATCACCGTGCAATCGTTCATGGATTGCTGGAAGCGCCGTCTCGAAATGATGAAATAAGGGCGCGATTGAGATCGGAAAGAGAGCAATTGGGTATTGGCGCGATGTATGAGAGGCTGAAGGGGATCGATCCGGATGCGGCGCAGAAGATTTATTCGACGGACTGGGTGAGAATCGAGCGCGCACTCGAAGTGTATGAAACGACGGGAGAGAGATTGAGCGCGCAGCAGGCATCTCACGGGTTTAAGGAGTCGTTTGTCGAGAGGCTTGCCCTGGGATGTACAGCGCCTCGCGAAGAGTTGTATGCGAAGATCGAGAGACGGTTGGATGAGATGTGGAGCGGCGGGATTATTGAAGAAACGCAGAAGATGTTTGATGCTGGACTTGATCCCGAACAATTGCCGATGAAAGCATTGGGGTACAAGCAGGCAGCGATGTATCTGCGAGGCGAGTGCAGTCTTGATGAAGCTCTGGATTTGGCCAAGCGTGAAACGCGTCGATTTGCGAAACGTCAACTGACGTGGTTTAGAGCGGATAAGGCGATAGAATGGCATGATATGCCGATGAGCGATGAAGTGTTTGAAGCGATTGTTTTGAAGTGCCGCGATTTTTTAGGGAAGGTCTGAATTTTTTTTTGAAAAAAACTTTACAAGGGAGAAAACGACGCGTATAAGGCGCGTCGTTCGATGGAACGAAAGTTCGATTGGATGCTTTGAATACTTGCGAGGATGGCGGAATTGGTAGACGCGCTAGCTTGAGGTGCTAGTCCTGACATTACCGGGGTGGGGGTTCAAGTCCCCCTTCTCGCATGCTCTTTCAAAAGTTAATAAATTTCATCTGCGAGGATGGCGGAATTGGTAGACGCGCTAGCTTGAGGTGCTAGTCCTGACATTACCGGGGTGGGGGTTCAAGTCCCCCTT
>JAZRVP010000185.1:0-10051 GCA_045599245.1 Myxococcota bacterium | reverse complement strand
AAATTGTGAACTATATCGACTACTATCGGACTAAACGTATTCAGGCTAACCTTGGATACAGAACTCCACAGGAAGTCCTAATTGATTATCAGAAGGCGTTACAGTAAATAACAACTGTCAACTAAATCGGGGATACCGCACATTGGCGGGGGTGATCCTCACGTGTGACAACGATTTTGGGCGAAAAGGTGTATTTTCTGGTCAAAATTGGCCACCCCATTCCGCTCTAATTTGGCCACATTGAATCATACCACAGGCGTTGCCATTTTGGATTGCAAAACGCGGTGTGATTCACCTAGGAAAGTAAACAGAAGCGTGTCTTGAGCCAATCTATCAATGGCTGCATTGGCCATCTTTTCATCGCGCGGGTCAGTGAAATCGGAAAGCCATTCTTTTAAAGTTCGGTTCGATGTGAGTATAAGGCTTTTCTTTTCGTAGCAGTAATTGGTGATGAAATCGAAAAAGAGTTGGATTGTATCTGGATCGCGCGGTGGATAGCCGAATTCATCGAGAATGATGAGATCGAGTTTAGTGAGACGTTTGAAGTATTTATCGTCTTTGTTGTCTTTGGCATCACGCAGAGCTTGGATAAGATCTGGGAATCGGTAGAAGGCGACTTTTTTGAGGCGTTTGCACGCTTCGATACCGAGTGCTATGGCGCAGTGTGTCTTACCAGTGCCGGGCTTGCCATAGAGAAATAGATTGTATTTGTCTGTGACAAACTGGCATTCTGTGAAATAAGGCATGGTCACAGATGTTGGGGACTGAATTTCGGTGAAATCGAAATCGGCAAGCGTTTTCAACTCTGGAAAGTTCGCTGCTTTGATGTTCCGCTCAATAGCAAGCGCATCTCGTCTTTCAATCTCATCTTCCATGAGTTCCAACAGAAAGTCGCGCTCTTTTGATTTCTTACTCTGAACTGCCTCTACAAACGGCTCTCCCAGTCTGAGCCGTTTGCACCATGCGACTGTTTGACTGGATGGTTTGGTCATAATGTTCCTTGCATACTTCGTATGCGCTCAAGTTATATAGAATCATGGATTGTTTTGTTTTGGATGACATTGGCAAAATGTTAAAGCCGTGTTTGTCACAATAGTCGGTCAACGCTTCAGCCCTCGCCGCCGGACGTACTGATTTTAGAGCCAATTTAATATCATGCAAAATATCATGGCTTTCGCCTTCCATGTATTCGTTGTCGCTCTTTTTTATGCGTGCCCGTGGGCGCGAGGCCAACGCTTCGGCATACATGGTAGGATCAATCGTCGTTGAACCGAGTTTATATGAACGGCGATGTGTACAAATCAGCTCCCCAGTCAATTCATAGATTTCAACATCGAATGCACCGATTTTTACGATAACATATTTTCTAGGATGCTTGTCAGATACGGAATATCGACTGCCCTTGACGGTAATGAGTGCGCATTTGTCAGTCTTGTGTTGCTCGGTCATACGGCAGTCAAAAGGCTTTTGAGGAAGCGCGATCCCGGCCTTTCGCTCATGCTCAAACAATTCTACTTTCGGCACGCCCCACAGATAATGCTTTTCCGTTGAAGCGTCATTCATGCACCTGCCGAGCAGTTCCCGGTTGTATTCGCGCTCATCATAAATTTCCGGGCACGGCGAAAAGTATGCCTGCCGCTTGGTCTCATTGGCGTGTTCGACCGCGCCTTTCTCCCATCCGCTGGCTGGGTTGCAGAATGTATATTCAAAGCCATACCAAGAGGCGAAATCCGCATATTCCTTTGTGGGCACTGCCTCCTTGCCCTTGCCACCAATAATCAAAACGGCAGTTGACGCGTTATCGAATAGTATTTTTCGGGGCACAAAACCGATATATTCAAATATATTTCGCATTGCCTCAAACAAACATTGTTGATTCTCGGCTGGAAATACCTGCACGAACGTCACGCCGCTTTTGACAAAAGTCATCGTAAACTGGTGTCCTGCCACGTGCCGCCCTCGCCGGTAGTATTTCAAATCGCAAAAATCTATCTGCACTTCGCCATAGTCATGTTCGAGCGGAATACGCGCCAGCCGTGGCTCGTTCGTTAAGTCGCATCGATTGCGCACAAAATCATAAAAGGCGGTCTTTTTGACGGTCAATTCAGGATGTGCTGCACGGAAATCGCGTAAAGCCGCTTTAATCTTTCGAGATTGCTTACCCATATCCTGATTGAGTAACAATTCGATTTCCTCTTTGTACGGGTCAAACATGGACGTCCGGTGGCGTTTCACCCTCATCTGTTCTGGTAGTTGGTTCGCATACCGTCTCACTGTTCGTTCCGGAACGCCAATCTTTTCGGCGATCTTTGAGTATGGCACTGGGCAAACGGAATGACGCGAAGCCAGAATCTTCCGATGTTCCTCGCGAGTGACCTTGTGATATTTACCCTTACCCATAACGCACCTCCGTGTGCCAGATTCATCATCGACCAGACACCGTGCCTGGTCAAAATCATGGATTATCGACACTCAAAGATGCTTTGAGTATTTGAGCACACAGCCCCTCAAATCATGTGCGAAAGTAGGAACCGCGTTCGCAAGCCAGTATCATACCTGCACTTGTCCACAATCCCAGGCTTCTGTGGAAAATGCCTGTGGATAATCTGATGCGGTCAAAATGTCCGAACACACTGGAGGGGCCTCGACATTGGGTTGTGGCCATTGTCGCACCATCATGATTTCGTGAACATGCATCCGCCCTGGCTTGCCAGCATAAGGAATAATCGCGGTAGCAAGCGGCATGGCGAGATTGACCAATGGTGAATCAGGGCACTCAAACAGACACCAGTTGTTTCCAGTCTCAATGACGGAGCGTGCGAATGCCTGTGCATCTTCAATGCCGTCCGAATAGCTGTCCTGGTCTTTGCCATAGTACGGCGGGTCAAGCAACACGAAAGCGCCGGAATTGACCACATAACGGGCTTCGCGAGCGTCCAGATGCTCATCGATGACGAGCAGGTCATCTGTCCAAGTAAAGCACCGTTCGACATCGACACACGCCGTAGTGGGCACTTTGTTTCGGATACTCGATTTCTTATTGAGCCAGCTCCATGCAGTCTGGCTGTCAGTCGCCGTTTCGACGATGGTCACAGCTCGCTCCTGTACGTCCGGCGCAAGTCGTTCAAAACACGCACCGGATTGTGGAGGTACGAAGCCTTGCAACTCTGTCAGAATATCAGAGGTTTCAGGTGCTGCCTCTAGGCGAGCCCTGTACACATGCTCATAGTCATTCGTGACCACGGTCAAGTCAGGCCGTGCGTCTTTGATGACACGTGCTGCCGACATCGATCCACCAAATGCATCAAACACACAAGCACCATACGGTAGCGATTTCGAAAGCCGCTCCAACTCTCGCCACCAGCGCATTTTACTGCCCATAAACGGCAATGGCGGCCTGCTGTGATTCAATTTTCTCTCTGGCATATTTCACTCCTTTTCGTGTTGTTGGGAAAAGCCCCAAGTCTGGCATCATATCCAGACAGCGTGGCAACGGTGTAAAATATGCCTGAAAAAAAAATCAGTTGTAAATAATGAACATGTGTTTCGCTTAAATAAAAACAGATACCATCATCGTTTCATCTGCGCTCATTCGATTACGTCCATGTAACCTTTCAAACTCAATTGCGCCACATTCACGTGCCTGGCATACCAAACCTGAATTTGGGCGATCAAACAGGCACCATCGTTTACTCACGCGCATAAACTCGGCACAAAAGGCCCTCGCTTCGATGCGACCATTCTGATAAGTCGATGATGCATCGAATCCCATCTTGATCGTTCCCTCATAAGGTGGATCAAGTATGACAAATGCTCCCGATTCTGCCCAATATTTCGCCTCTGACGCGGTTAAATAGTCATCAATGACAACTAGCCCCTTTGTCCAGTTATCGCACGTAGATGGGCAAACAGGCGTCCCCACAGGGATGACGTTTCGAACATCTTTTCCATGAAGCCAGCGACGCGCCGTTTCAGAATCCTCTGCCTGTGAAACGATGGCCAAGCACCTCGCCTCGGTTTCTTTGTCAAAACGCGTGTATTCGACATAAGATCGTTTAGGCGCAACGGCTTGAAGTTGTTTCAAAACCTCAGCCGTTTGAGATGCTAAATTCAGTCGGCGTCGGTAGTCATGGCCGTAGTCATTCGTAATTACGGTCAAATCAGGACGTGTGTCTTTAATGACGCGCGCAGCAGAAAAGGAACCGCCAAACGCATCAAACACGCATCCAGCCTGTGGCAGTTTGTTCGCCAGAATCTGCAATTCCCGCCACCATCGCAATTTCGATCCAATAAACGGCAAAGGCGGTCTTTGATAATTACGGTGTTTCATGGATCGCCCTCATTCACAATTTGTATATTCTCAAAATAACCAATCACAGCATCCATCCTCGCTGCGCAAATCTGATATTGGCCAATCAAATTAATCATGGCATTCAATAGATCGCCATTTGTCGAAAATGACATTTTCAATGGTTCACACTGTGTCAACAGGATGGCCGAAGGAACGGCGTACTCAATCTTTGTCACGGTAATTGGCTTTTGTGCTACACAGGATGTCATGCAAAGCATCGATAATAGAATCAGGCACAGGCTCATCGGCCCACGTTGCACTGGTTTTGTCGGTTTGTATGATTTCATGGACTCTCTCTTTGGTTTGTATGATTTCATTACCAGTTTCCTCAATGACTGTGCACAACTGATTTACAGCGACAAGCTCTGCATCTTTTGCCCTTAGCCTGGCCTCTGTTTCTGCAATTCTGGCTTGTTGTTGTTCGGTCTGTTCAGTAAGTGCATCGATGCGATTTTGCATTTGCTCAACCTTGCTGGCATGACATGATTCACGAACAAAACAGGCGATCACGAACACGACAATAAGTACAGCGATGATGATGTATTCTGTCTTAATCGATAGATTCAGCATTCCGCGAGCTCCTTGTTTGTTCGCGCAAGTCGCACGCGTTCCTTGAACATAATCCACGCGTTTTCATGCAGATCGCCTGTGATTTCGTTGGTATCATTTCCAACAAATGGACGTGGGCACCATTTGCCAGTGACATCGAAATGCCGCACGATATGGCTCTGCGGAATGCTGTATTTATCAGCGAGTTCGGCCACGAGTCTGGCGCCGTCCTCGATGACTTTGTCGGTGAAATACCAGTCGCGATCATTGACTGATTTACTGCGTGAATTGCGCTTGTGTTCGACGAGATCGACGCCGAGCGCAACCGTATTGCTCGCCGCGCACTTGTTGCTTTTTTCGTATGGGCAATGCCACGCCGCGTGTCTATCTTCGACGACCTGATAAATATCATCGTCTCCAACCAGGTAATGCGTCGATGTCGTCCGCTTCCATGTCTGCATGGCGTCAGCCGTCTTTTTGGCGCGCCCTTGCGAATATCGATCACCGGTATAATGCACGATAATCCACGAAATCTTATTGTGTCCTCGATATCCCCATCGAGACCTGGTCTTTCCGTCTTCCGGATCGACAAATGTTCGCTCTTTGATAATCTTTCGTTTGACTTCCATAACCGCCTCATTGACTGTGGCCGATATTGGCCACAGTCAACATACTGGAGAGTGTTAGGTGATGCGTCAGATACGTCCGCTAATCGATCACTATTTCGAATTACTGTCGTTCACATCGACGGTAACTTTTGCATCCCCCTTTGATGCCTCAATTTTTCTTATTCCAATTGACCATCCTTTTGATGCTGCTTTCTCCCAGGTTCGGATAAGAATAAAAATTCCGCCAACGATCAGTGCACCGAGCACGACGGCCAAACGAACAGAATCGTTCAATTGCTCGAAATCAAGTATGCAGCCAACGAACATCGCAACGAACGTCACGACAATACACCAACGTAAAGAAATGAATTTGCCAAACATTTCTGTTTTATCCAATATCGGCAGAAGCACGCCGAAAATAACAATAAATATGAGAACAATGACAGTAGCTGGAATTGGCGTTATCATTTCACTCCCCCTTTAATGGCGAGGTCTGCGAGAATATCGCGTCCGCATTCGAGAATGATGTTTTCTAACTCATCACGATGGTTTGTCATAAGCCAATCGGCGAACGAATCTTTGGCATAAACAGGAACGCCAAGGCCATTTGGGGTTTTGCCATAAGCGAGCGTCGCCTTGCCCTTTTTAATGCCATAGAACCGATCTGGCTTTTGTGATGTGCCGTAGTAAGCGACGTCTTGTAACGGCACACCAGTATTTCGACTTACTTTTTGAACTTTATGAATCGTTCGCCATTTGCCGTGACGCAACACTCGGAAATATCGATTGACGGCCAGCCACTCGTTCACAGGCGCGTCAAAGCCTTTCATTCGTCCTGCATTCGGACTGGCGCCATAAATCGTCAAAGTGTCATCCTTTTTTCGACTTCTAACACCAAATATGCTCTTTTGCGGTTTATCAAGAAACGGCGAGGCTTTTCCGATATTTCGTGCGAATTGTTTAATCCGGCGAATTACGACAGATTTCCATTTCTGAATCAATTTCGGCTTATCCGATAATTGTTTATAAATTTCAGCAATATTATTTATCATTTAATCACCTCCGGTTTGTCAGGCCAGACGACATTACGCGGAAAGCCATCTTGTTTTGTAATATTGCGCAATGACTGTCGATAGGCTTTAACGGCTTCGCGATCTTCGTCAGAAATGGGATAATCCGGTTGAATGAGATAATCTGTATCTGCGAGAAGTGTATTGCGTTTATCGCGAATATCAAAAGCAAGAACATCCTCTGATATCACCGGTGGCACATAGTCAGCTGGTTGTATTTCATTGCGTTCAAAAGCCTCTTTGATGGCCTGAAATACAGGTGCTTCGTCATGACATCCTATGTTAAAGGTGTAAGGCATTTGAGTATTGTCATCCAAAATGACATTTACATCAAAACAGGTATGGTCTGGATTCATATATACTGCGTTGTTAAATTGCATTTGTAATTCTCCTTATGCGATGCGAACTGCGAGAACAACTGGTGGATAGCTCGATACATTGGATGACCAGACATCACCAATAATTCTCCAAGTTCCGCTTAATGTTGCTTGGGTATGTTGGTGACACGTCGTATTTCCATTGTTACCTGAAGCAAATAGCGATACTTTTCTAATTTTTGAGGCTGGCACATCTCCAAAATATGACGGACTTGCAGATGTACTATTCGGAAGTTGAGTACCTGATGGATTTGTCGCTGTTGTTATTTGTGCTAAAATGAGTGAACCAATTGGATGTGACGGATCTTGCGAAGTCCCAACTCCATATCCTGCGATGGAATGAGCTACACCCGCACCTGAAATATAATTTACATACAAACGGTCCCACATAAAGCCACTTGAACCAAGTTCGTATCTATTTTGACTTCCTGGTGTTAAATTTGTATAACAATCTATCCCGTTATTGTATGCATTAATGTATGCAGTTCCGAAATATAATCTACCACCAACAGTGATGTTTCCTGAGGTTGTAATAGAGTTCATTGAACTCGAACCAGTCACTGACATTGTTGTACTATTGATTGTTGTACTATTGATCGTATCAATATAACCATAATTCCAATAATAACTTGAGTGACCAAGCGATGCACCTTTATTGGATGAAGGGCATATTCTTTGCGTGGAAAACAGGCCGTATGTTGATGACTGATAATACAGATAATCGGTAGAGCTGGTCGCCAATTTTGATGCATAAGTAGCTGACGTCGCACTGGTAGCAGTAGCCGCATTGCCTGAAATATTCGTTGTATGATTTACTTTTCGCCAATACGAGCCATCATAGACGAATTCAACAGTATCACCGGCTTCCCACGATGTTACTGCGGTTGTGGCTGCCGATACATTCACTCTCAAATAGATTCGTACAGCACCAGTGCCATTGACATTGAGCGTTGGGTTAGATACTGTATTTGAATTTGTAAATTTAACAAGGATTCTAGCACCAGGTGTGAGCGAAAATCCGTTCAGCGATACTGTTTTAGCGGCAGTGGCCGCGTCTGTATTACACGTTCCAAAATGAGTAATAGACGCCGAACCATCAAACGCCATGCCATCGATATTTCTAGCAGTCGTCAGTTTTCCTGTGAGATTTCCAGAAAATGTCGTAGCAGTTACAGTTCCATTCACAGTGAGAGAATAGCTAAAATTACCATATCTGGCATACACATACTTCCAACGGTTGCTTTCGGCCCCCAAATCATATCCAGTAGAACTGCTCGTAGATGCAGTGCGAGGTGAAATGGCATAGGACGAAACGGCCCCGGTAGTCACCCCAGCGAGCGTTGTTGATCCCGTAACACCGAGTGTTCCGCCAATCGTTGTATTGCCTGTTAGCGTACTTGCACCAGTCACAGATAAAGAACCTGCCGTGGATATTGATCCGCTAAAATTACCGTATCGACCATAGACGTATCGCCATCGCGTGTTGTCAGCTCCTAAATCAAAACCAGATGACGTACTTGTTGAATGCGTATTAGGGAAATGACTGTTAGAATATATTTCATATGCGTATAGGTCGTCTTGAATACTTATGGTACCCTCTACCAATAAACTGCTTAATATTTCTGTATGATGTAAATAACTGTCGCTTGAAACGTTCAATATATCAGTAGATACAGATAATTCAAAATTTCCATGTCGTCCATAAACGGTTTTCCACTTTTTGTTGGCTGCACCGAGATCATACCCCGTTGAATCACTAGTGGATGCTGTACGGGGCGTGATTGCGTATGTGGTCAGCGAGCCAGTGGTTGTGCTTCCCGCCGATACAGTGCCGAGCGTTGCCGTTCCGGTAACTTTCAGCGTGTTGTTTGCCTGGACTGCACCGCCAAACGTTGTTGTGGCGTTGAATGTTTTGGCCCCGGTGATCGTCTGGGTGTCGGCTTTCGTTACGACGGTATCTTGTAGATCATCAATATCGGATTCAATATCATCCAGTTCTTCACGCACTTCCGCACGATACTGAATTTGATCTGAGATCATCCAGGCCGGCCCTTCAGTGATGTTCACTGTACCATCGGCATTCACGAATGACAGGTTCATGTGAATATCGATGTGTGTATCGCTTTGAGACGTAGTAGGAATATAAATCGGTTCTGACGAAACAATAGCGCAAATGGGCACTGCTGCTGAATCGGCCTCATCCGCAAGTCTGGCCATAAGCCATACGGTATGAAAGTTATACGTTGTTGCAAGATTGTTAAACCTGACCGTAACACGAGTCTGGTTCAACGAATAAGTGACGCTGTTAATTGATCCGGTAACAGGATTTGTGAGCGTCGGAAGGCTCGTTGCACTTCCGATGGCGCTGGCCGTTCTCGTCGTTGTTTCAATTCGTGCATTGACGAATACAAGTTTGTTTGTCGCTGTCGCGCGAGCTAATAGCGACTGGCCACATGATGTGACACTTGCAGTTTCAAAACTCATAAATAGGCCTCCATTTCATAGATAACAGGCGATGAACTGATATGGACTTGTTCAGAAACGATGACGTTGTAGTTGACTTGGATTGTTGGGCTTGTTGTGGCATGGCCCACTGTTCGCAGGCAGTAATGAAGCCGCTTGTGTGTTGTCTCATTCGACACGATGTCCTCATCAACCATGATGGTGTATTGAAAACTCGATGGATCGTCCGACTCAAACATAGATGTCGAATCAGTTGAAAACACTGTATTGACCATTTCTATGATGCTTTTTGGTGTGGCTGCCAGTCGTGTCCACAAACCTGCCTTCAGAATGAGTATTTCACGCAAGTCGCGTTCAAGATCGGGATAATAGGGAAGCACGCCAAGGTCAGATGCAAGCTGTGACAGCTCGTCATCTCTGCATAATGAAATAGCTTTTGCAGACGCTTCCAAGGGCAACGCATCCATTCTCTCAGATAATGTTCTGAAAACCTCATCAAGCGCATGACAAGCCGCTTTGGTGAAATCATTTCGAGCGAAACGCGGCAAAAGTCTGGCCGAATCAATCTGCGATAATTTCATAGCCATACACCTCCACGGTGAAATTGCCGTGCTGCCATTTCTCAACACTGAC
>JAZRVP010000184.1:0-3089 GCA_045599245.1 Myxococcota bacterium | reverse complement strand
CGTTTGCGTTCCTGACGGCAATAATTGTTCGCATTCTTCTTTTGAAAGCTTAAACATTGACGCTAATAAGCTACGAATCTCTTTCACATGATGTGACTGATAATCTTTGAAGAGTTTCAAACACTCATAAAACATATCGTTGTAAGCTGGAATTGTCATTTTTCCTCCTAAATAGGCCCTGCATTTATCCACTTGGGCATACCAAGCGTATGAATGATAACATAATAGCTAGAACTACGCACACCCTATTTATTACCTCCCGCGTACGCGCGCAGGTACCAGTAAAGACGAGCCATCGCACGTCTCTGGTGCCGAAAACATAGCGGGCGGCAAAGGGCCGTATCGGCATCGCCGAATAGGCCCGACGCGTGTGGCATATCGCGAAGCGATAGCCAACGCCCATTATAATTCAACAATACCGAGGCTTTTCAAGTATTCATAAGTACCATCGTAAAACGCAGGAAGACGCGATGGATCTTCGTCGAAACCTTCAGCATTCTTGCGAGGATTGCCTTCAGGCACGCAGTTCACGATACCCTGACGTGCACGCGTTAAGAGAACGCGATAGGCTTTGAGCATATATTTGCGCGTCTCCGGATTATTTTCAGGTACCCAATGAAGTTTGCACTTATTTTTATAGAATTTATAATATTGCCACTGACCATTTTTATAACGCATATCGGCATCCCAAAGCACACAAGCGTAATCCAGCTCAAGCCCCTGAACCTGTATTTCGGTCGCAGCATCTTCGAGATAATTGGACGAACGAACCCGAGGCATCGTCGATGCATCCCGTTGGATGAAATCGGCAATGGTGGATTGGTAAAGGGAACGGGTATTATGGGGCATGTATATCCTCGCTAGACTCATCTTCACAAGCTTTTGCTGCGACATAAGCAGTTGAACGACCATTGCCCAATTTGATGAGAACTCCTTCATGAACAAGCTGCTTCAAAGCAGCAAGCATTGATGAACGTCCTATGTTTGCACAATTTTGCATCACATCAGCACTTGTGAATTTACCCAATTTTTGGGAGGTGTATTGTTTTACGATATCGTAAGCAGAACTTTTAATACCATCGTTTTCAATCAAACCAACGCGATTTTCAAATTCAATATAACAAGCAAGTACCGTTTTAAGCATATACCGAATAAATGGCGTTGGATCATTTTTCTCTTCATGCCAACCACGATCAGCGCCATCAATAACGTCATAATAAATATCTTTCGTTTTCTCGATTTGCATCTCAATACTGATATATTTACCAACCATATAGCCATTTTGATAAAGCAGCAACAATGTGAGAAGCCGGCTCATTCGGCCATTTCCATCGTTAAAAGGATGAATACATAAGAAATCCACAATGAATGAAAAAATGAGTATGAGAGGGTCAATCAGTTCCATCGATAAAGCATACTGATACGCATCACAAATAGCCCTGACTGCATCCGAAGTTTCATAAGGAGCCACTGGCGTAAAACGAATGGCTTCTGTCCCATCAGGTTTAATTTCTTTAATATAATTTTGCGTATTCTTAAAATGACCGCCATAAGAAATCCCTGCAGGCATCATCATATTTCTATGCAATTGCAATATATAAGATGGTTTTACAGGAATATATGAATAATTCTCATGAATTGTCTTTAATACATCACGATACCCTATGATCTCACCTTCATCACGATTACGCGGCGTAGTTTTATCCGATACAAGCTGTTTTAGTCGTGTGCTTGTCGTGATAATGCCTTCTATTCTATTCGACGCATCCGTACTTTGAATGCGAGCAATTTCCGACAGGCGTTCGAGTTCTACCGGCTTCTGCCGAATATAGAGATCCTGTCTGCCCTTGCATTCATGGATCTTCGCCACATACGTCAAAATCTCGGTATCCCATAACCGCTTGGACAATGCTGTATAATCAAATTCCCTCATACCGTCACTCCGCCTTTCGTCCAGACATTCCTGTCTTTCGTCCAAAATTAATCATTTTTGGACGAAAAAATCAATTCATTGGACGAAAACCGTGAGGGAATACATCACCGCCCGCGTATGCTCGCAGGCCGAAGGCCGAGAACATAGCGGGCGGCAAAGGGCCGTATCGCCGCAGGCGATAGGCCCGACGCGTGTGGCGTATCGCGAAGCGATAGCCACCGCCACATATCAATAATCATTACGCCTTCTTGATTTCAAACGTCATGGCTTCGCCTTCGAATGCGGCTTCCATGGCTTGTTTGTCGGTGGCGCGTTCGAGTTTGATGCAGAGGAGGCCTTCGGCCATTTTGTCGCCCCAGGCGGCGAACATGTCGATGAGGGTCTGGGAGTCGGACTGCCAGGTCATCGTGATGCGGTCTTCGATTTCGAGGCCGATTTCCTTGCGGGTGAGCTGGAATTTGCGCATGGCGTCGCGCATGAAGGCTTCGATGCGGAGATCTTCGGTGATTTCCGTGTCGAAAGCGGTCCAGTAGCCACATTCTTCGGCGATCGCGAGTTTCTCGTTGGGGAGAGCCTGCATGATGATGAGGTCGGGCGTGACTTCGACAGGGCCGGCACTGATGGTGAGCGTGACGGCTTCACCGGCGCGCGCCTTTGCGATGACGAGGTCTTTGTTGGCCGTGAGGGCGGCACCGACTTCCTTGATGGATTTGCCGAATTTGGGGCCTGCGGCGCGGAAGTTGTGCTTGATTTCGTAATCGAGCGGGCTGGGCGTGCCAGGGGCGAGGATTTCGACGGTTTTGACGTTGAGGTCGTCTTTGAGGATGTCCTGGAAGCGCTGCGCGGCTTTGAGGCCGATTTCGTCGGCGGGGCCGAGGATCATCTTGCTCAGAGGCTGACGGATCTTGAGTTTCTGGGCTTCGCGGGCGCTGAGGGCGAGTTTGGTGAAGTTCTCGACGGCGGCCATTTCGTCGCGGAGGAGCATGTCGATCTTCGATTCGTCGGCTTCGGGATACATCTCGAGATGGACGGATTCCTTGGCGTCATCGCGGGCACCTTTGACGAGGTTCTGATACATCGTTTCGGCGAGGAACGGGAGGATCGGCGCGACGAGGCGGATGACCGTTTCGAGGCATTCGTAGAGGGTTTCGAAGGC
>JAZRVP010000183.1:0-34662 GCA_045599245.1 Myxococcota bacterium | reverse complement strand
GGTTTTGTTTCATTACTATCACGCTATAAGGCTGTTAAAGCATAGCAAAAGAACCGCCGTGTACTGAACGGTACGCACGGTGGTGTGAGAGGTCGGCTAACCAAATAATGGTTAGCCTCCTACTCGATTTACTGCTCAAGCCGAGGTAAATTCACAAATCTGCTGAGAAATTAATAAAAGACAGAATTTACGCAATTTTTAGGCAGAAATTGACGAGAGCCGGGTAGGGCCCCGGCGAGGAACAATTGTAAGGCAGCCCAAAAGGCTTAAATCACCTAAAATATTGAGGATTCCAAAGGGCTCAGCCCTTTGGCGGGGTTCGGGGCAGAGCCCCGACGGGGGGTGGGGCAAAGCCCCAGCTGAACAGTAACTTTTTTTCGGCTGTTTTGAATCGCGGCTGGTTTGTGCTATATGGCCGACTTTGTTTGGGGGCGCGTCGGGGGCGCCGGATACGGCTTTCTCTTTTTCTGGAGCATGTTTAATTATGAAAATGTCTGGTCGTAGGTCGAGTTCCAATGTCACTGATAATCGCGGCGTCAGCACAAAAACAAAAGCAGCCGGCGGCGTCGGCGGCGTCGGTATCGTGGCTGTTCTCATCTATTTCTTCCTGAGCGGCGGCAATGTTTCTCCGACCGTCGTCAACCAGCTCGCCGGCGGCACCACAACCCAGACTGTGACCGCCAAAAAATCAACGACAGACAGCGCTTTTTATAAAAATAACCGCGATTTTGCGAACGAGGACGAGCTCTTTACCTTCACGTCCCAGGTCCTCGCAAGCACCGAGGATATTTGGGCCGATCTGTTCAAAAAACAGGGAAAAACTTACGTGCCCGCCAAAATGAACGTTTTTTCCGGCAACACAAATTCGGCGTGCGGTGCCGCAACATCGAGCTCCGGACCTTTCTACTGCCCGGGCGATCAGACCGTCTATCTCGATCTCGATTTTCTCACCTCGATGAATAAAACCCTCGGCGCAACCGGTGACTTCGCGTTCGCTTATGTCATCGCGCATGAAATCGGCCACCACGTTCAGTATCTCACCGGTGAACTGGCAACCTACAACAAGAAAGAACAGACCCTTAAAAAACAGGGAAAAACGGCCGAATCCAACCTCGTTTCCGTTCAGATCGAGCTTCAGGCCGACTGTTATGCCGGTGTCTGGGGATACAATGAAAATCAGGCTTTCAAATCCCTCGAGTCGACTGACTTTATGGAAGCCTTCAAGGCCGCCAATCAGGTCGGCGACGATACGCTCGGCAATACGCGCCGTGATACCTTCAGTCATGGTTCCGCAAAGATGCGCAAAGCCTGGTTTAAACGCGGCTTTGATTCCGGGGATGTGTCCAGGTGCAACACCTATACGTATGCTTCGCTCAATGCACTTGAAAACATCTAATCTATGAATTCAACGCTTCAGGCGGATATTCGGCGTCATGCGCTCAGGCGTCGGATACATGCGTTTATTGAGCAGGAATCGCTGCTTCTGGGGATAGGGCACGTCGATGTGGCACTCTCCGGCGGTGCTGACAGTGCCTGTCTGGCCGCCATCATGAGCGTGGAAGAGGGGGTGAGCGTTCGCGCTCATCACATTCGGCATGGGCTTCGCGAGGATGATGGCCGCGATGCGGCGATTGCACGGAATTTGGCGCAGCTTTTGGGGATTGAGTTCATTCAGACCGATTTGTCGTGGCCGGATGGCATTCCGTCATCCAATGTCGAAGAACAGGCCCGGGAGGCGCGCTACGGTGCGCTCGTTTCGGCTTTGGACGGGAAGCCGCATGCGGCTCTGGCCGTGGCGCATCACGGCGATGAAAATCTCGAAACAGCCATCTGGCGCCTCGGACGCGGCTGCGGCATTGAGGGCTTGACTCTGGCTTCCAGTCGCAGTCTCGGAAATATTCGCATGATTCGGCCCCTTCTTATGGCATCAAAGGCCGAAATTTATGATTTCATGAAAGAGGTCGGTCTGGCCTGGGCAGAAGATCCCACGAATCAGTCCGATGCCTATCGGCGTAATCGGATTCGTCATGAAATACTGCCTCAAATCAAGGCAGAAGCCTCGTCAGAAGAAACCCTCTTTCGGTCGCTGACTGCGATCCGGCACGACGCCGATGCCCTGGATGATTTGGCGTCAAATTTTGTTAAATCACAGCGAATGCTCGCCGGATGCTGGTTTTGCCCATGGAATGCGTGGAATGAACTGGGGCGCTCATCGGCCTGTCAGATCCTTCGTCATGCGGCGCGTCTCGTCATTCCCGGATATTGTCCGGATTACAATTTTATCGTCCGTTCTGCGGACGTCGTTTCTGAGCGTCGGCAGTCATGCCGGCAGGTTGAAAATGGCCGGCTTCACATCGGCTGGACACACGGAGGAGTCATGGTTTGGAGCGATGATGAAAGACAGGAGAACCTCGTGCTTGAGCTCGATGTACCGTGTTCCGACCTCGATGTGTGGCATATCTGCCGTCTGAGTGCCTGGCGAAGTTTGCCGGAGACGCCGCTCAGGAACACGACGTCGGCATTTCACCTGAATGCAGAAGAAATGACGGGGAAATTCAGCATAGAGCCGGCGTCCCGGTTCAGCGAAGTGCGGACGGCGACGGGGAATTTGTGCCGTGTTCGCGAGGCGCTTCGGCGCCAGGGCATTCCTGAACACTGGCAGAAACAGTGGCCGGTTTTGTGTTGTGACGGCCGTCCGATTTGGTTTTTTGGCGGCATGAGAACGCTTGAGGCAAAACCGGCTCAGGCTGGACAGACGGCCATTTCGTTCATCGTTTCCTGGAAATCATGAATCCTTTTTTTCAAGGGCTTCTGTCTTGGCAAATGGCTGGCCCTTGCCGAGCTCAATGAGCGGGAGCTTTGTCAGAGCCGAAATGCGTCGTCCCAGCGTGTAGCACGTGTATTTGTCAAAACAGCCCTCGACAATTGCGTGCGGCGTTCCGTTTTTTTCGGCCAGATACAAGGCAAAGGCATCGATAAAGACATCCTTGCGATCCGGCCATGGATAATCGATGAGGCCAAAGACGACGTGCGTAAACTGATTGACGTTGTACGCCTTAAACGAGCCATTTTCGGGCAGATAGAGAAGCTGCCGGCTTCCCGTCACGTTTCCGAACTGATCCTGAAATACCTCAGGAGGCGGGATTCGGAGGACCGTTTCACGATATTTGAACGTTTTTGAGGATTTTCGATAAAAGGCGATAAAGAAAAAGAGACTCAGGCCGAGAATGCCGTATTCGATGGCGTTGAAATACCAGAAGCCGGCCAGAGCCAGTCGAAAACTCTCGATAATCAAAATAATGAGCATTACCCATGCGGCAAACCGCCATCTTTCGCCGATTCTCTGGCGAAGTTCGACAAGGGCTGTCCATTCATTGTCACGTTTGGTCAGTATGCAGCGATCGAATAACATGTTGAACCTCCTATGACCAAACGGATGACTGTCATTCCGTGAGCAGGTCAAAAACGATGCCGGTCATTTCAAGCCGCCACCGGTCTTCTTCTCGAACGAAAACGATTTGTCGGGCAGAACCCGAAGAACCGATGGCATAGAGAACCTTTCGATCCGCCGATTCTTCGTCTTTTCGAGAGCCGAAATCATCGCGGATGTCGTTCAAATCACGGATAAACACATCGCCGACGGGGTCAAATTCGATTTCTTTTCCATCGATCCAGAGTGTTTTGTTTTCGAACACGGAGGCGGCACCGCCGCCGTTGGAATGTTCTTCAAAGAAAGCAACCGTGTCGGCACTCATCCATGTCATGGCACGATCCCAGCTGCCTTCCGCGAGTGCGGCAAAGCATTGAATGGCTGCACGTTTTGCATCGAGAAAACGCCGCATGGCTTCTTCCGGAGATTCTGTCGGTGCTTCGGCAACCTGCCACTCGGATTTGGGCGGAGCATCCGGCAGTGTGTACATTTTTACACATCCCGTGGCAGTCATGGCGATGGCCACGGGAAGCATCATTTCTGGTATCAGCTTTCTAACTTTCAACGCTCTCTCTCATGCAACGATCGCCTTTATCGGCGACGGCGTCTTTTAATGATTTTCCAGGCCGGATGTAAACTAAAATGCGGCATTGTCCAGACCTTATGTTACTGCCCCCGTCGGGGCTCTGCCCCAGACCCCGTCGGGGCTCTGCCCCTGTCCTCAGTTCGCAATATGAAATGAACTTCGTTTCCCGAGCCTGTCGGCTCTCCAACTCGTTCATTTCATTTGCTCACTGGGCTCTGTGGGTTTCGCCATTAACTGGATGGCGAAAATCCTCGCCCCCCCCCCGGTTCTCATCAAATTGTGTTTTGTTCAGAATTTCCCTGAGGAAAGGGCAAAGCCCCAGAAAAAACAATTAAACAGACCTTCCCTAAGGTACCTCTGAATAAAGCACAATAATAAGGCAGAAATTGAAGGGAGCCGGGGGCGGGGCCCCGGCGAGGAACAATTGTTAGGCAGCTCCAAATGCTTATACCACCTAAAATATTGCGGATTCTTAAGGGCTCAGCCCTTAAGCGGGGTCTGGGGCAGAGCCCCGGAAAAAAAAGTAAATAATCTTAATCAGAGGTTCCCTAAGCAAAGATATTCGTTCTGACAATTCGGTGACATTTCGATGGTATTTGAGTTCGAAAAGCAATCGAGGCGTGAGCCTTTGCATATTAATTTTCATTTCATAAAAAAGTGGACATGGAGGCCAAATAAATATGAAAGAATTCAAGTTGAACCGATATGAAGTCGATGCCGGAAAAGTTGGTTCCTATAACGGGGAACTCAAGATAAGTACGCTCTCAGGGATGATGCGCCGTTCGGCGTCACTGTATGCGGATCGGCCGCTGTTTGGTGAAAAGGTCGATGGGGCCTATCGGTGGATGACGTATGCCGAATTCAACGTTCGCATGTTGAAAATGCGGGCATTTTTGAAGAAAAACGGTCTCGGTCATGGCGATCGTCTGGCCATTATTGCCAGCAATTCGATTGCTTTTGCGCTTCTGGCTTATGCCGCTTACGGTCTGGGGGCTGTCATCGTTCCGATGTATGAGGTTCAGTCAAAAGAGGACTGGCGGTTTATCTTTAATGATGCAAATCCGAAGATGGCTGTCGTTCGATGTGATGCCGTGAAAGAGAAGCTAGAGTTGTTTGAAGACATTGAAATTGAACACATTTTTGTGATTGAGCCGGAGCGTGGCAAAGGCATTGTCGAACTTTCGCAGGAAGAGGAGGCGCTTTCGGAGAATGAGGATTCGGCGCGGGAAGAGGATTTGTGCGACATCATCTATACGAGCGGCACGACAGGAAGGCCGCACGGCGTGGAGCTGACGCATCACAACGTGGCGCATGACGTCATGATCTCGGCACAGATGTTTGATTACGGATGTGAGGATCGGGTTTTGTCATTTTTGCCGTGGGCCCATGGATTTGGCAAAACGGTTGATTTCACGCTGTTTCCGGCCATGGGAGCGGCCGTTGGTCTGGCGGAGTCGCCCAAAACGATTGCCAAAAATCTGACCGAAGTGAACCCGACTGTTCTTTGTGCGGTGCCGAAGATTTTTACTCGCATTTACGAGCAGATACATTTGAAACTGGAGTCGAGTCCGGTCAAGAGGGTGTTATTTCGACATGCCCAGTCCGTCATGCACAAGGGGCGAACGGGCAGGCTTCATCGTTTTGAACAGGCTGAATATCGGTGGATGGACAAACTGGTTGCCGAAAAGGTTCGCGCTGTTTTCGGGAACAGCCTGAAATTCTGTGTCAGTGGCGGGGCATCGTTGTCGCGTGAAATTGCGGCCTTTTTTGAAGATTTCGGAGTCCGGATTTTTGAAGGATACGGCATGACGGAGCATTCGCCGGTCATTTCGATCAACTATCTTTCGGACAAGATTGGGTCGGTAGGAAAGCCGCTCCCGACAGTTCGCGTTGACATCGAACCGCTGGAGGATTTCGGAGAGGATGGCGACGTCGTAGGGGAAATCGTGCTGACAAGCGAGTGTGTGATGAAGGGGTATCACAACGATCCGAAGGGGACGGCGGAAATTATTGATGAGAAGGGGCGTCTTCACACGGGCGACATGGGGTATGTGGACGAGGATGGATTTTTGTATATCACGGGACGGGTGAAGGAGCAGTACAAGCTGGCGAATGGCAAATATGTCGTGCCGACGGCTTTGGAAGAGAAGATCAATGCGGCACCGGAAATCGACAGTTCAGTTGTTGTGGGATGCGGGCGGCCGTACAACATTGTGATTTTGAAGCCGTCGGAGAGTTTTGTGAAGAAATTTCCGGCTTCGAAGCTCAGGGATGAAAACAGCGAATTTCGCCAGGCGATGTCGAAGGTTCTGGAGAGAGTCTGTGCAGATTTCCGGGGGTATGAAAAGCCGCAGCGTTTTATCGTGACATTTGAGGCGTTCACGGTAGAGAACGGGATGCTGACACCGGCTCTGAAAATAAGGCGTCATGCGGTTGAGCAGCATTTTTCGGAAAAGATAGACGCGCTGTATTCGTAAAATAAAAAAGCGCGGGCGTATTGGCAAAGCCGATAGCCCGCGCCCAAGCGCGTTGTATTGCGCGGCAAAGCCGCGCGATAGACGCGCCCATCATAAAAATCAACAGCCTGTCAGATTGAGGGACAGGGACGTTGCGAGTCTGTTGTCGTCCTCTTTGCATTCATCGTATTCGGATTTGCCCGTGTTGGCGGCATCGTCGACGACGAAAACGGCTTTAAATCCCGCGATGGAGTCGATTGTGACCGCCGAGCCGATGTGGCCTTCGGCATCGATGGGGTAGGCGGTTTTGCCGTCCCAGTTCAGGGTTGTTGTCGTGCGGGCGTCTGCGGCAAGGCCGGGAATCGAGGTCGTTCCGAGGTAATAGGAGACGGATGCATCGGTGTTCTGGATGTAGAATGAGATCTGAATTTCAGCCTCGATGGATTTGTCGCCGAGATTGCCGACGGTTGCCTTGAGGCCGAGGGTTTGAGGAGAGGCGGCACAGAGGGTTTTGTCTTCGAGCAGGAGGCCGGGGATGAAGTTTGGCTGGTTGTAGAAGCCCTCGGGCTGCGTGTTTGCGCGGTAATTGTTGAGGCGTTTGTTGAGCCAGTTTGCTTCTTCGCGTTTTGGCACGGTGCCGTCGTCATTGATGTTAGTGACGTGATAGCTGTGCTGGTTCCAGATTTTGCGCGTGGGAACCCATTTGCCGTAGGTATCGGCATAGACCGTGATGCCGAGTCGGTCGTGAGGGAAAGAGCCTTTGAGCTCGCTGGTGATGACGATTTCGGTCTGACCGTCGCCGTCGACATCGACGATGAGGGGATAGTCGATGACGGTTCCGGAGGTGCTGAGATCGGACCAGAGTTCGGCGCCGTCACTTCCGTTGTAGATGCGGATTTTCTGCTGATCGCGGTAAACGACCTCGGCTTTTCCGTCGGCTTCGAAATCGAAGACGGAGGAACCGGTTCGGAAGCTGGAATCGTCATCGGTTTTGGCAGACCAGATGACCTCGCCGGTCTGGCCGTTGAAGACGACGTATTTTGTGGCGCCGGCGACGCCGATTTCGTTGAGACCGTCGCCGTTGAAGTCAGCAATGACGGGGTTTCCGCCGCCGCCGCCGGGATTGGTGACGGCCCAGACTTTCTTTTCGGTCAGGACGCCGTCCTTTTTGTAAACTTTCCATACGCCGACGCCGCCGCTCGTGCTCGAGTCGCCTTTGACGCGCACGATTTCGGGGACGAGTTCGCCCTCCTCATCTGTTGACGGGAGAATGTCAGCCACGGCGGCATAGCCCCAGCCGGCACTCGTGCTCTCGTTCGATATGACCTGGCAGCCGGTGTCGTAAATTTTGTCGGCAATAATTTCATGCAGGCCGTCCTGATCGAGGTCTGCGACCGCAAACATGTAGTGATACCAGGCGTGATATTGTCCGATTTTCATCGTGCACTGCCATTTTGTGAGGTCATTTCCCTTGGCAATGCCGCGCGTCGTCACGATTTCGGGGATGCCGTCGGCGTCGATGTCGGCGATCGTGGGGTGCAGATCGGCCCAGTATTGAGTTGACTGCGTGAGGTCGGCCAGAGGCACGGGGATATAGGCTTTTTTCTGCCATTTGTAGCCGGCGTCGTCTTTGACGAGATTGAGAATGTAGAGGCCGGTTTCGGCGGCTTTCGTGCTGGCGGACGGGACGAGGACCTCGATTTCGCCGTCGTTGTCGATGTCTGCAGCCGAGATGTCGTTGTGTTTGTTGTAAATGAACTCGCCGGTGACGGCAAAGGGTTCGCCGCTGGTTCCGTTCAGAGCTGTGACGGTGAAGTTGTTGTCGGTGAAAACGACTTCGGGAATGCCGTCATGGGTGAGGTCGATGACGATCGGTGTGGAAACAACGCCGGTTGCCGTCGGGGTTGACGGTGTGGTGTAATGCCATTTGATTTTCGGCGTGATGGCTTCAAATTTGGGGATGTTGAAACAGGCTTCCGGGTCGGAATGAACGGGGACGCATTTTCCGATTTCGGCGCCGTCGGGAATGTCGCAGATTTCCCAAATCGGGCAGTCGGTGTCCCGGCGGCAGTCGTCGCCCGGAGTGATGCAGACGGCGGCAGAGGTGCAGATTTGTGTGCCGGTGCAGCAGGATTCGCGCTGGCTGTCGAGACCGGGTTTGGTGCAGAGCGTGCCGGTTTCGCAGACTTTGTGGCACAGGCCGTCTTCGCCGCAGGTTCCGTTGGGGCAGTTTTCGGCGCTGCAGGGTTCGCAGATGCCTTTGTTTTCGTCATCCTCGAGGTGGCAGACGCCGGATTTGCAGAAATAAGAGACGTTGTCACAAGGCTCGCAGGTTTCGCGCAGGCTGTCGCAGACCATTTGGCAGTTGATTTCGGCGCCGTCAGCGGGGACATCGATGCAAGGGTCGCATTTTCCGGTGGTCTGGCTGCAGACCATCTGGCAGTTTTGGCTGTCGGTTTTGTCGTCGCATGGCATGCAGGAGCCGGAAACGCAGATGCCGCGATCGGCCAGCGTGCAGTCGTCATCGGATGTGCAGGGATCGCATTTTCCGGTGATTTCATTGCAGATGCGGCCGCCGCACTGGGCAGACTGAGCTTCGGACGTCCCGGTGGGATCGCATTCGACGCAGAGATGGTTCAGTCTGCTGTTTGAATCGAGGAGGCAGACGGGGCGTTCAGGCGTCGAGCAGTCTTCATCGGAGGCGCATTCATAGCAGAGGCCGTTCAGGCATTGTCCGGACTGGCAGTCGTCGTTGGAGTGGCAGTTCATGCACTGACCCTGTTCGCAGAAAAGCATGCCGGCGGCGCAGTCAGTGACCTCGAGACATTCGACACAGGCGCCGGTCTTTGTGTCGCACAGGTCGGGGGTGTTTTCCTTAACCCGGCACTGTTCGCTGTTCGTGCAAGGTGAACAGGTTCCCGCACCGGTGGTTTCGTCGATGCGGCAGATGGGGGCAGATGCGTCGGTGAGGCACTGGCCGGCGTCGGTCGTGCTGTTGCATGTGATGCAGGTGTTGTTGAGTGAATTATCGGGGTCGGCAAGGCAATAAGGTTTTTCCGGATCGATTGCGAGGCATGTGTCATTGCCGGAATTGCCGTCGGTCGGGAGGCATGTGACGCACTGGAAGATGGTTTCGTCGCAGACGGGACGGTCTTTTGGGCAGGTCAAAGCCTGTGATTCGGCGGTGCAGGGGACGCAGACGTTTCGAGTGACGTCGCACACGGGAGCCTCCTCGTGATGGCAGTGCATATTTTCAAAGCACTGAACGCAGCCGCCGGACGGTGAGCAGACGAGACCTGCCGGGCACGTGACGTTTTCATTGCAGGAGATGCACATATTGGCGTTCAGGCCGATGGTCTCGCAAAAAGTATTGGGATCGGCACAGGGATGTGTGCTGTCGCAGTCGCGGCAAATATTGAGAATGCACACTCCGGAGGGGCAGTCGGCCGGTTCCATGCATTCGCCGCAGCGTCCTTTGTGCGTGCCTGAGAGGATGCAGACGGGGGTGTCAGGATTGACTTCGGGGCAGAGCAGTTCGTTGGCTGCGGTCTGCGTGCAGGGCTCGCACTTCTGGGAGGCTGCGTTGCAGACGGGCCTGTCGGGGTCGGTGCAGTCGGAGTGAGAGGCGCATTCGCCGCATTTGTTTGAGGTGGTGTTGCAGAAACCGGCACTGCAGTCGTCAGTGGAAAGGCATTGGACGCATTGGTTGGTATCGGTTCGGCAGACAGGGGTTGCGGGGTTCAGACAGTCGTCGTTGCGGACGCATTCGACGCAGACACCGGCGGCGAGGTTGCAGACACCGGATGCGCACATTTCATTGGATACGCAGGTGTTTCCGGGGTGAAGGATGGGCAGCGGAGTGCCGGATGGGATGTCCTCGCAGCTGCAAAGAACAATCGCTGCGAAACAAACGATAAGTGCTGATGAAGTGTGTTTCATGTAAATCCTGTATAAAAAAATAGTTTACACCGTTAAAAAACGCCAAAAACGCACGTATTCATAGCGAATGAATGGGTCAAAATCCAAAAACTGGAGAAATGGATGGAGGGCGACGGCTATTGCGATGCAATACGCCGGCGTCACGTGGCTATGCCTGAAGGCATACGCCCCGTGAAACGTTATGAAGATGGCCCGGTTTACGTGCTGATGGCAGCGTTATGCACCATTTCTGGGCTGTGTGTCGATGAGAATTGCATCAAAAAGATCGCCCAGTTTCTCGCGCAGAGCGATTCTCAGTTTAGAGGCTCGATCCAGATCGTCAGACGTGAGCTGGAGGCGTGCGGCGCCATGAAAAAGTCTGATCCTGAAATCTCGAAAGCCGAGGTCAAAAAGGCGGTTTTCGGCTGTTTCGATGCGCCGTAAATCAGCATTTGTGATGGGGAAACCTGTCATGAGGCGTGTGGCGAGGCAGGCGTATGCGGGCTTTTGGGCCGACGGCAGGTCGAATTGGGTGGAGAGTGTCCGGATTTGTTCTTTGGTCAGGCCTGCCTCTCGCAAAGGGCTGTGAACGGAAAGTTCCTGTAATGCGCGCCAGCCGGGGCGATCGGCAATGTCATCGGAGGCATTGGTTCCGTCGCAGACGGTGTCAAACCCGTCAGCCGTGGCATGTGCGCAAATCGCGGTGAAAATGGCTTTTTTGCAGTGATAGCATCGATCGGGCGGGTTGGATGCCACGCACGGATTAGCCAGGATATCGAGTGGAATGATTTGAAATTCAATGCCGCGATTGCGACAGAATTCAGAGGCGTCATTGAGTTCAAATGCGGGCTGGAAAGGGGTATGAATGCAGTAGGCTTTGGTCCTGGAAGCAAAACGTCGGGCGCATTCGAGCAGAAAAGTGGAGTCACATCCGCCGGAAAACCCGATGGCACAGGCCGGATGATGAGAGAAAAAAGTCAGGAGTTTATCGAGAGGCAAATCCATAGATATAATTCCATTAAGTACAGGGCCGTTTTATGAGACGGGTGTAGTACGCCGTTTTGGGAGATAAGAAAAGATGGGAGAAGTTGTAAAGCATTTGTATTTGTGTCGACATGGCGAGACGGATTGGAATCGGGAACGTCGGATACAGGGCAGGACGGATATTCCGTTGAATGAGAAGGGGCGTGAGCAGGCCAGGGAACTGGCGTTATTTTTCCAGAGCGAGAAGCCGAAAGCGGATATTGTGGTCACGAGTCCGATGAGTCGGGCGTATGAGACCGCGAAGTGTGTGGCGGATGCCCTGGGTCTGGAATGCCGTGTGGACGAGGATTTGACGGAGATTCATACGGGCGTATTTACGGGATGTCGTCTCGACGATTTGAAAGGAGATGCGTTGTGGCAGACGCATCTACAAGATCCGTGGAAAGCGGGGTATGGAGAAGGCGGAGAGAGTGCGGACGAGGTGAGGGAGCGGATGCAGCGTGTGGTGGAGCGGTATGAACGGGCCATTATTGTGAGTCATGCGAGTCCGATACGACATGTGATATTGAATTTGTTCGATATGCCGGGGATACATTTGTATCATTTGCATATTGAGAATGCGGCCTCGACGTATATTACGATAAATAGTGAACGAGCGAAGCTGATGTACATGAATCGGGGCTAAAAGAAGACAATACAAGGGTGATACATGAACGTCCCGTATCATGCTTGAAAAAAAAAGTCAGAATTGCTAATGAGTTAAACGGGTTTTTGTGTTTTTCATTCAGAAATAATTTCAAGCCCTAAGAGGTAAAATTTTTCCGAAAACGGAAAGGAGAAAAAGCATGAGTACACGAAAGATGGCATTTTTGTTTGCATGTATGAGCGTTGGTGCACTGGCGAGTGCTTGTGGAGACGAGGTTGGCGGAATGCTGCTCAACTGCACGCCGGGCGAAGTTCAGTGTGTTGATGAAGACCACATGCAGGCATGTATTGGCGTGAGCTGGGTTAAGACGGAGTGTCCGGCCAAATGCGACACCAGTTCAGGACAGTGCAAACTGACACCGGATATGGAATGTGCCGTAACGACGTGCAAAGCTGGGGTGAAGAATGTACTCATTGAATGTTCATCCACGTTTAAGGCAACGGAAGTTGAGTGTGGCGAGGGCCAGGAGTGCCAGTACAATCAGTGTGTTGATGTCGATTTGTGCAGAGTTGGAGCGGTTAAATGTTCGCCGGATAATAGCGGCACGATGACGTGCGATGAGAATGGCAAATGGGGCAGTGTCGTTTCTTGCGGAGACATGGTTTGTGATTCTGAATCTCATGTTTGCAAAGATAAGAGCGAGGCGAAGGTTTGTGATGCCGGAGCCAAAAAGTGTGATGGCAACAAAGCCCTCGTCTGTGGCGAAAATGCCTGGACGAGTGAAGACTGCGGTAGCAAGGTTTGTAAGGATGGCGTTTGTGAAGACAGCGGGGAAGCTAAATGCAGCGCCGGAGAGTTGAAATGTGACGGCAGCAAACTGTTGAAGTGCGATGCCAACGGCGCTTTTGTCGAGGAAAAAGATTGTGCGGCCGATGGCCAGATTTGTCAGAATAATTCATGTGTTGAAAACAGTGAGGGAGCCTGCAGCGCCGGAGATTTGAAGTGTGAGGGCAGCAAGCTGTTGAAGTGCGATGACAATGGTTCCTTTGTCGAGGATAAAGATTGTGCGGCCGATGGCCTGATTTGTCAGAATAATGCCTGTGTTGCCAATGTAGCAGATTCCTGCAGTGAAGGCCAGATAAAATGTGTTGAGGATGGCGGTTCCAAATATGTTTCCTGTGATGGAAATGCCTGGGGAACGGCAGAATCCGAATGCGATGCCAACATGATTTGCAATAAAGGCGCATGCGTCGTCAAAATTTGTGATGACGGCGATGAACGTTGTTCGTCTGATTCGATGGGCATCGAAAAATGTTCCGGCAATGTCTGGAGCGTTGATCGTGAATGCACGGATGGGATGCGTTGCGATGCCATTGAGTTTGCCTGCAAGGCTCAAAGTGAAGCCAAAATCTGCAAGGAAGGCGAACAGCAGTGTGATGGCAGCGGCAGGATTAAGACCTGCAAGGCGGACAATACATGGGAAGAAAGCACTGAATGTGATGCAGAAACACCGGTTTGCAACGAAGACTTGAATGCCTGTGTTGCGAAAGCCTGTGAAGAAGGAGCAATGGAATGCACGGGAAGCAATTCCCTGAAAGTCTGTTCGGGCGGTATCTGGGGAGTGAATGTCTGTGCTGAAGGCAGTGTTTGTGAGAACAATCAGTGTGTTGCGAAGTCTGCTGACGTTTGTACAGGGAGTGAAAAGTCCTGTTCAAGCGACAAGAGTGCGGTGATGGTTTGTGACGGTGGCATCTGGAAAGTTGATACAGACTGCAGTGCCGACGGCAAAGCCTGTGATGCATCCGGAGAAGCCCCTGTTTGTGTTGTGAGCTGCAAAGCCGAATGCGACGGCGACAAAATTAAACGCTGTGATGATGAAGGGAAACTTGGAGAAGCCGAAGACTGCGGCACAAACAAGGTTTGTTCTCATTCCGGTGATGTGGCCTCCTGCGTTGATAAAGCTGGTGACGAGAAATGCGCAGCCAATGAAAAAGCCTGTGACGGCACAGATAAAATTAAGGTCTGTGACGACAAGGGTGAGTGGGGTTCGTCAGTGTCTTGCGGTGCCGGTATGAAATGTGATGAAGCGACCAAGGCATGCGTGACGGATCCCGAGGCAACGACCTGCACCAAAGGTGAGAAACGTTGCGTGACGGATGCCGGTGGCGATAACGTCTATCAGACTTGTGGCAATGATGGAAAATGGGGCGCAGTCCAGACTTGTGACAGAAACAGAGTTTGTTCGTCCGGCAATTGCGTGGTTTGTGTACCGGGAACGACAGTGTGCCAGGCCGGTTGGAGCTCTAATAATCTCAATACCTGCAAAGCGGATGGTTCCGGTTATGATTCTAAGGCTTGTGCAAATGGCTGTCAGAATGGTGCCTGTCTTGAATGCCAAAACAACGAGATGAAGTGCACGGATGAAGGCGTGTTCCAGATTTGCCGCAATGGTGCATGGGTTGAATACGATTGCGGTGCCAAAGACAAATGCTCGACCAAAACAGGTATGGGTAGTACCCCGGGCTGTGTTTGCAATTCGGGTAGAAATGCCGATATCCAGTGTGCAGCCAATGGCGATGTTCAGACCTGTACACAGCAAGGCGGTGGATTTGGCGGGGGACAGGCGTATAACTATTGGGCAACGACAATGTCCTGCGGCGAAGGCATGTGTGAAAACAACAAGTGCAAGTGCAGCAATGGTGACAAACGTTGCAGCAGCGATAACCGTGCCCTTGAAACTTGTGATAGAAATGGTGCCTGGCAGGCTTCCAACTGCGGTGCGGACATGGTTTGTGATGCAGGCAAAAAAGCCTGTGTCTGTGAAGAAAATGACGTTCGTTGCCATTTGAATAATAATAGAAACGAAGTTCAGACCTGTAAAAATGGAGAATGGAAGACCGACAAAACGTGTGACAGAAACGATACTTGCAACGTGGCTCTGGGCGGTGTTTGTTTGAAAGATACGGCTGTTGCCTGCACGGGCCTTGATAACAATACGAAAAACGCGATTGCACGTCAGGAAGGCCTTGATGCAAGTGCCATCGGTGTCAGTTGTAAGGGCAATGTGCTGTACACCTGTGATAGTGGCGTGAGCAGCGAAATGCAGACATGTTCGATTGCCTGCCAGGAAGCAACAACTCGTACGGGGGTTTCGTATGCGTATTGTGCGACCAAGGCTTCGACGCCTGATACAACGTGTTATCGTGCAAATGAGCTGAGATGCAGCGATGACGGAAGTGAAGTTCAGAAGTGTGTCAGAGGCAGCGGCTGGAGTATGACATATAACTGGCAGATGAGCGAAGACTGCAAAGATAAAGTATGCCAGAACAACAAATGCGTAGATAGGGCCTGTGAAGAGGGTGCATACGACTGCAATGGAACAAACATTACGATTTGTCGTAACAACAAGGTGACCGATATTGTCAATTGCAATGATTACGGCAAGAAGTGTGACAAGGGTGTTTGCGTAGTCAAATAATTTAATGTTAAAAAAAAGTGAAATTAAAAGCCCTGAAAAAATGAACTGCACCCCTAAAGTTGGACACCAGCCTTAGGGGTGTTTTTTTATGCGTCATTCTTTTGAAAAGAGACTTATGGTTGTGAAGGCATATCAAGCTGGCAAGTCGTTGAGCTGGATAAAGCTTCATTTAGGAGTCGATGAAAAACAAGCTAAAGCATGGATAGAACTATACAGCCTATATGGAGAAAGCAGTCTTCATCATGGTCATAGCACCATTCTGAGTGGTGCAGAAAAAGAAAGAATAGTTCGTCTTGCACTTGATAAAGGACTTGGTCATCAAGAGATTTATGTTCATAATCGCATCAGTCGTAGTGCATTGGAGGCTTGGAGCCGAACAGTGCGCTTACATGGATATTCAGCGCTTTATGAATGCAAGCCTAAAGGGAGACCAAAGATGGCCAAAGAGAAGAAAACAGCTCCTAAAACAGAACTTGAGAAGCTCCAGGAAGAAAACCTTCGTCTTCGAGCAGAGAACGCATTATTAAAAAAAGCAAAGGCCTTAATGGAAGAACAGGAGTTCAGGCGCAACGTTTCTGGACAGAAGTCATCCAAGCATTAAGGCCTGAATTCGGTCTAAGCCTTTTGCTTGAGATCGTTGGGATGGCACGCTCTGTTTTTTATTATCACTTAAAGGCATTAAAACGAGAGGATAAACATGCTCAGCTGAAGTCAGAGATAGAAGCAATTTTTCATGAGCATAAAGGTCGTTATGGGTATCGACGTATTACTTCTGAGTTAAAGAATCGAGGCTATGTAGTAAATCATAAAACTGTACAACGTCTTATGGACCAGCTTGGACTAAAGTGCCAAACTCAAGTGGTTCGTTATAGGTCTTATAAAGGCAATGTCGGAAAAGTTGCGCCCAATATTCTCAATCGAAAGTTTAATGCCAAGCTGCCTAATCAGAAATGGGTAACTGATGTCACTCAGATAAACGTTGCTCAAACAAAACTATATCTGTCACCAATCATCGATCTATGTAATGGAGAGGTTGTTTCCTACAATATTTCTGAGAGTCCAAATTTGGCTCAGATTTATGACATGCTAGACAAGGCATTTGTTAAGGTAACAAATACCGAAGGAATTATCCTGCATTCAGATCAAGGATGGCAATACCAACACAGAGGCTATCAGCAAAAGCTGAAAGAACATGGAATCATTCAGAGTATGTCAAGGAAGGGAAATTGCCTAGATAATGCTGTAGCTGAAAACTTTTTCGGGATAATGAAGTCAGAGCTGCTCTATGCTCAAAAGTTCAAAAGTGCCCTTCATTTCATCACAGAACTGCAAGAATACATTGAGTATTACAACAATGTTAGGATAAAAAGTAGGCTTCAAGGACTGAGCCCTGTTCAATACAGAAACTCAATCCTCGAAGCCTAAATAAAACCCGTCCAAACTTTTGGGGTCACTTCACTATCCGGGTATCGACAGCGAGTCAACGAGAAATTCGGGCACCGTTATTTCGCATGATGAAACAGGCGAAGAGGTCAAAACAAGTATTACGCCTTATGTGGTTCTGGACCATGATTCAATCATTTGCTGTCATGGTGATGCCTATGGAACTTGCTATTCAGCCGATAAATCGTGGGTTACAACCAGTAAAACCAGGAAAGAAGCCGGCAGCGATGGAAATAACGTGAGTTATGTGGCTGTTGAACCGGATAATTCGTCGTCATGCAGAATTTCGTCCGATCCAGGGTGTTTTGATGCCGACGATGCAGATGCATCCATTCATCCTGCGGCGCGCGATATTTGTGATGGTGTCGATAATGATGGATCGAGCATATTGTTTGATAAAGAAGCCGCAATTTGCTCCGATTTGTGTCCTAAAGAAACTGATTGCATTGAACTGCGCAACGAAGACGGGAGTTTTCGTGCGAATGCTCATTGTGATTCAACACCGGATGGAAGTCAGTCAGTCGAGCCGTGGCAGGATCGTTTTGATGGAATACAGGCATCGTATGGTCAGGTTTGTAAAAAGCGTCACGAATCCAATACCGTTTGTAATGACAAGGGCAAGGTGGCCTGTATGGCTCATCCCGTTCTGATTTGTGAGGCAGGGACAAAGGACTGTTCCTGTGGTATTGACAGTTCCAAACGTGCATATCGCATAAACGAAGAGAATACGATCGTTGATTTGGAGACGGGCGAGGCAAAACAAGGTGAAATTAAGTCTGATGAATATATATATTATGCCTATTTGAATAGTTCAAATCAATGGCAGGCCAGGTATTGTTCATGTCAGTTTGATGAAGCGGATGAAAAGTGTTCAGAGCTTTGCAATACCTATTGTCATCAAAATATAGATTATGGATTAAGTTGTATTGCCCCAAGCAATGGAGAAGTTGATGGTTTGGATGAAAATGGCAATGTTCAAATGAATGGCAAAGATGACAATTGTAACGGTGTTGTTGATGAAGATGGGATGCTGCCTTGTCTAATTCAAATAAACTCTGATTATGAGAATTACAAGGACGGATTGGAGGTCAGCGGATCGGAGAGCGTGAAATATTTTACGGATGCTGATAAAGGTGGCTACCAGCTTGATGCAGTAAAGAATAGGGACGGATCGATCAATCTATGTCGATTGGGCGTATTGTCACCGAACAAGTATGATGACAGTACTGGGGTATATAGTTTAAAGTGTTCTCCGATTTTCACGCCGCGAAAATATGATTTTTACGGCGACGGTATTGATTCAAACTGTGATGGTGCAGATTATGATCTGGAACATACGTTGTTTGTCGCGAGTAAGGAACAGGGCGAGGCGTACGGCAGCAAAACGAATAACTGCAAATTTGATGGAACTGCGGTTAGGCCATGTATTGAAATCAATGATGCGTTAAATAAATCGAAAGATGAAACTTTTGAATTTTATCATGATGTTTTGATTACAAGCGGCAGTTACGAAAGGACTGATTCAATTCAGATACCGACGTTGTCAAGAAATGAACAGCTTCAAGCCATTTATGAGTTATCGACGGGGGATTTGTCAGATATAAGTGGTGAAATAGAATCGGGTCATATATTAACGCCATATCAATTTCATAAAGTTATTATTAAAAAGAGAATAAATAGTTCTAAATTTGATGTTAATAAAATAAAATATTTAATATATAAAAGTACAACGAAGAAAATTCTGGTTGAGGGCAAAGAAATGGAAATACCAACTTATGAACCATTAATAGATGAAGTCACACAGCCCAAAGAAAGCGTCAGACTATTTGGAGGCTTTTCCCATCAGATAAATAATCATGCTGATGTGCTTGCTGAGAAAGATTTCTGGACTGTTGATGATAAATCCAAATCGACGATAACGAGAAGCTTTGTGCCACCGGAAGATGATGGTGAGTCGGTATCGCCGTCGTATGCATTGATTGAACCGGCATCTTCCAATGGCCGTCTGTCAATTCGTCTCGACAATTTATCGCTCAATATGCAGTCTCAAACTAGTGTTCAGTCACAGGCATTGGCCGATGGCGTCACATTTGTTGGAATTGATGCATCGAACGGTGCAAGTGTTATCACGTTAAATAATGTTGAGCTGAACGTTAGAGGTGATACGCTGCCAGGGTATAGTTATTTTGATGAAGTTCCATCCATAACGGCGGCAGCTGAGTTTGTGGCTGAACGTAATGAATATGATTCACAGAGCATAGATAATAAATATATATCAGAACATTATAATTCTAATGACTGTGTTTCTAAAACAGGATCCTATGATTCCAGGTATCCATTGTGTGGACAAGGACTGGAGGATCATGTTATCAAGCCGAGTTACGGCGGCTGCGGCGGCTTTTCCATGAGCTATTATCCCGAGAATGAATATTCAGAGGATGCGTCGTATTTGCGGGATCGGTATGGCCGGGATGCAGATGGATATCCGTATGATAAGTATGCTTATGGCAAAGATGGTGTTTCCCGCGATGGATTGACGGCGGAACCGGGCAGGAATACGAGCAAGTCATTGATGAAGTCCGGTGGGGTTGATGATGAATGTGAAGCGGTCTCTCAGGCATTTCGTGGTGCTCCAGGAAAGGGAGGGATAGCCGGTGAAAATGGCGACCAGTCGAAGATTGAGATGTCCTATCAGGTGGATAGCGCGAGCGGTAAGATATATGTAAAATCGGATCGTACGATGGCGCGAGGGTTATATGGGCAGCCGGGCGGAGGTGGAGCCGGGGGCTCTGTCGAGCGATGCTGGGCTGCTAGTCTGTCTGATGATACCTGGTGTTATGCGGGCGGCGGCGGCGTGGGCGGCTGCGGAGGCCGAGGCGGTGAAGCTGGTGGAACAGGGACTTCTGCCATCGGCATTTTGATCAATTCAAATTCAGTCACGAGGCAGACAACCCTGAATTTAAACAACAGTATGGTGAGTGCATTCAGCGGCAATGGCGGAGTTGCTCAAAGAGGGAGCCAGGGAGCTTATGGCGGGGCCGGGGGAAATAGTTTGTCTTATGCCCGTGAAAGAACGTTCCTTGGAAAAGATGTTCAGGCGCAAACGATCGGCAATGGCGGCGGAGGCGGCGGCGGTGGGGCCGGCGGCACCGGGGCCGGCGGAAAAGCTGGATGGGTCTATCCTTTCCTCTTTGCTTGCAGCGTGCCTGGCATCACCCAGGAGATGTTTAATAATGACAAACTCCTTACATTAAAAAACTGCGGCTTCGAGCTCCCCACTCAGCTTATTGAGACTCCCAGCACCTATGGAACGCAGAATCGTACGGGAAAAACGATTTCCAAAACGCCTTCTGCGTCAGATGCAAATTCTGGTCAGGATGGAATGAGTGTTCGGGATGATCAGGTTTCAATGGGCGGCAGTTTTGATGCCTGCAGTGATTCGCAGCAATATCTGGGATGTGCCGGTGGTATGGGGGGAACGGCTGTTGACCCAAGCCAGGAATTGGAAGACGATTTCTCCTGCACTAAAGACCACGATGGAAAAACGAATCTTTATATAGACACATTCATTATTTCAAAATAATTGGATAAAGGCACCTAAATGAAAAATAATACATTATATATATCATGCGTTTTCCTTTCGGCTCTTGCATTTGCCTGCAATGAACGTGTCAGCTATGTGCAGGACTTTCCCAGTCCATGCAATGGAACATGCCCTGAAGGACAAATCTGCAATACAGAAACGGATAGCTGCGAGCCTTCCGGGTATGAATGCATTACAAAGTTTGACTGTTCCAAAGGCTCAATATGTCAGGACCGTGCATGTGTTCCTGGATGTGACGACAGTGACGATTGCGACGGAACTCAGGTCTGTCGAAACAATCAATGTGGTCCTGAATGCAGAACCAGCAAAGACTGCAAGGACAATCGCATTTGCAGGGAACAGACCTGCGTCATTCAGTGTCGTGAAGATGATGACTGTAAAGACTATCTCGTCTGTCGCGATAATATTTGCACGACAGAGTGCCGAAAAGACTCTGACTGTTCCAATGGACTTATTTGTCTGGAGCATCGCTGTGTGAACGAGTGTGAATCGAATGACGAGTGCAGTCAGGAGCGAATCTGTGAAAATAATCGATGCATTCTTGAGTGCAAATCAGACACCGATTGTGCGGATACTCTCATTTGCCGACAAAATCGCTGCACGCCGCAGTGCGGCAATGACGACGATTGCGGCGATCATTATCTTTGCAAAAAACAAATATGCTCGCCGGAATGCGAAATCAGTGATGACTGTACAGATGACCTGATTTGTAAAAATCAGATGTGCGTGCCGGAATGCACTCAAGATTCAGACTGTGAAAATGAGCAGTTGTGCGATGATAGCCGATGTGTCCATTGTATCGTGGATTTGGATTGCGGCGATGGACTTTTCTGCCGAAATCATGCGTGCCTGCCGGAATGTGTTTCAAAAGAAGATTGTCCCTCTGAGGCATTTGAATGCACCGATAATCACTGCGTCATTTCTTGTGAGACAAATCTCGATTGCCCTGAGTATCGTCTCTGTGAACATAATATCTGCGTTCCTGAATGCACCTCTGATGACGATTGTGATGGCTTGTTCTGCAGTAACGAGCATTGCGTATCCTGTTTGAGTGATGAAGACTGTCCCGCAGATTATAGATGCTTTAACGATGGTTGTTATTTAAAATATGATGTTCGAAACGTTTGTATTATTACAAAAGATGGAACTGATGTTTTCAGAAAAAGTGATGAAGAGTTTTATAATGAAACCGTAAATCCTGACGGTTCTGTTAATCTTTGCACCCTCGGATATCTTCAGTCTGATGCAGATTTGATGCAGGGTGAAGATAGAAAGTGTGTTCCACTCTTTTCAAAACCCAGAGAATTTGATTTCTATGGCGACGGCATTGATTCAAACTGCGATGGATATGATTACGATCTTTCTTCAGCCGTATTCATCAATAGTTATGAAAGTGCACCCGTTAAAAAATGTATTGATTTGTATTGCGGTGAACCCATTCCACCGCTTGATTGCATTGAATATACACCAACACAACATTGCGAAGATATTTTTCTGGCTGAGGGAAATGATGAACACTCCGGTTTATATGACAGTCAGGCTGATTTAATAAAACCGCTGTATTCTCTTGAAGCAGCCTTGAATAAAACTGTTAAAATTAAAAAGAATGACCAGGAATATGAAATATCACCGGATATTCTCATGGCAGGCGGTAATTATGAATATAATAAAACTATTCATATTCCGACTTATCAGGATGAAATATTCAATCAGATTACTTCCTATCCGGATTTATCATCATTGACCTATCAGTCGCGTTTTGCTTTTCACCAGGCTCTTATTCAAAAAATAACAGATGACCCTTCGTTTGAGCCTTTTACCGTTAGATTTTATAACGAATTTGAAATGCCAAACGCTTCGGTTCGTATTTATGGCGGACTGGCGTTTAAAGATGATCTTAAATCCGTTTATGTGAATGATGCCGCCCACACTCAGGTGAATATCGCCATCGAACACCCCGAAAATGAATCCTATATTGCGGGGCTTCTTCCTAAAAAAATCGATACTCCGCTTTCGCTGGCTCTTTCCCACATTGATTTTTCTGTCAAAGCCTCTCCTTCATATACCGTGCCTGATCGCGGCATCACAACGATTGGCTTGTCCTGTGGCATAAAGGGATGCCGGTACCTCGCGCTTGATCACGTGTTGTTCGATATCGCTGCACCGGATGGACGAGATTATTTTCAAGCAAACGGCAATGAGCTGAAAGCCGAAAAGGGCAATAATGGCATTGAACTTCAAACCTGCATGGATGTTAATTCATCTCAGTTTGGCTTGAGAAACTGCCAAACGGCACAGACCTGTCACGGACAAAAAATGGGTAAGGGCGGTTGCGGCGGCCTTCTTGTCCTGCACAATAATGTTGCAATTGTTAACGATCGTTCCGGCCAAAAGGGAGACTACGGACAGCCTGCGTACGGGCAGTCTTATCCTACACAAGCCGGGGGCTCGGAGAACGTTGACGGGTTCAATGGTGTACGCGGAAATAACGGAGATAATTCGCAGCAGGTTCAGACGCTTGCGGTATCATCCGATAATAATGCAGTTTCTCTTAACTCGAATTACGACGAAGACGCAACCATTCATGGTCAGTATGGGGCACAGGGCGGCGGCGGCATGGGCAGTTCAATTTACCAGACAATAATTACATCCGACAACCCCGATTATTCGTTCTCTGCGGCTTCTGGCGGAAATGGCGGCTGCGGCGGCGATGGCGGTAAAGCCGGCGGAAGCGGGTCTTCTGCGGTGGGACTTGAACTCTTTTCCCCCGATTCCGATGATTCCACGCTCTCGATGGATAATGTTTCTTTATCCATTCATGCCGGTTCAGGCGGACGCGGGCAGGCTGGGGAATCTGGCGGCGACGGCGGAAATGGCGTTAAAGGCATATTCCTGTTGAGCAAAGATTCTGGCGCAGGTGGCAAAGGCGGCGGCGGCGGTGCTGGCGCGGGGGGGATTGCCGGACAGGCTGTTGCCTTCCTCCTGTCGTGTTCTCGCGAGGTTTCTGAAAACTGCTCTTCTGAAAAGCCCTGCTTTACTCCCAATAACCGTCTCACTCTTAAAAATTGCGGCTTTAATCTTCCTCCTGCCCTTGTTCTGAAGACCGCTGACGAGCAAATTGCTGACCTGTTTCGGGGACGTTCCTATACAAATCAGTTTCCTGACGTTGAAAATAATCAGCTGGGCGCTCTGCCGAATACCTCTCAAACTGTTCCTGGAAACAGCGAGTTTATCAAAACATGGATACATTGATTTCATGTTTGGGGTGCGCAATCCTATTTGCATAGCAAATACGGATTGCCTGCGGCGCTATTTGCAATGCAAATACGCACCGCAATATATATGAACTCTTCCTCATCCTATTCGTCTGACAATATGAAAAAATCAATACATACACTTTACTGGATTTCCTTGGCTTCAATCTCGCTCTGTGCCTGCCACCGTGATGATAATTCCTCTCCTTGTGACGGCGTCTGCACTGAACAGGAGGTTTGCAATGAAAAAACGGGAGTTTGCGAACCCGTTGTTTCTCCCTCTCATTGCGTGACAGATTTTGACTGTAATTCTGGTCGGTGTTCAAACAGTGTTTGTGTGGATGAATGCCACGTTTCGTCAGATTGTGATGGCGATTATGTCTGCACAAAAGGCCTGTGTCAGCCCGAATGCACTCGAAATGCAGACTGTAGCAGCCAGCAAATCTGCAAAAATCAGCACTGCATTACCGAGTGTACGGACAGTGATGACTGCACGGGAAACCTTATCTGTCAGAATAATCGCTGCACGGCTCAATGTCGGATCAATTCAGACTGTGACGGCAATTTCAAATGCAGGGACAACCTCTGCAAACCTGACTGCACAACGAATGACGAGTGTGCCGGCAATCTGGTTTGCAGAGACAATTTGTGCCAGAACGAATGTGTCGATGCATCAGACTGTGAGGGCAACTGGATTTGCCGGGAGAACCGCTGTCTTTTGGAATGTACAGAATCGGATGACTGTGCCGAAGCCGGGTTTGTTTGCCGCAACAACCAGTGCCGTCCGTTGTGTGAAACCGATGCCGATTGTGGCGAATTGCACTGTCAGGACGGCGGCTGTGTTGCCTGTCGCCGCGATGGCGACTGCTCGAATGACCAAAAATGCAGCAAACTCAATCAGTGTGTCGATTGTTTGATGGATGAAGACTGCTCAGACAATAAAATTTGTCAGGATTTTCAGTGCGTTTTTGAATGTGAAGAGGATTCAGCCTGTGATGACTTGCATCCATATTGTGTCGATAATCGGTGTGCAGAATGCGGCAATAGCGAACAATGCAGTGAGCCGTTTGTATGCCGGGTGGGACAGTGCAAACCTGAATGTGTTGAAGATTCCGACTGCCCGGATCGTCAAAAATGCAGCCCGGAAAAACAATGCAAAATGTGTATTACACACCGGGATTGCGGTGACAATCAGCTCTGTTATGACGATGTCTGCGGAATTTGTTCTGAGGATGATCTCGATTGTGATGGCGTTCGAGACAGCGATGATGTCTGCCCTCATAATCCCGAAGTCTCAACAGACAAAGACGCAGACTGCAACTTCATTCTCAATCCGGATGGAACACGCACGTTTGTCATTTATCACGTCAGCGAATTCGAGCGTTTGAAAGCGGAAATGGAGAAGGAGCAGCCGGCAGCATCCTGTCGAAACACGCCGGACGGAGAAACACCTCGTCCTGGAGATTGCTGTTCAGACGACGATGTCAATTCGTGTTCAAACGATGTCTCTTTGTCATGCCAGAATGGTACACTTGTTCAGACACAATGCCACAACGGGTGCGATGAAAAAAGTTGCCTGTCTGCTTGTATCCAGAACGATTTGGACAATATATGTCTGGAACAGCCGAGGCCGGCTTTCAAAGTGAAACTGGCTAAAGACATTAATTTGATGCAGGCCGGTGATGCCGATTCGATAAAGCAGGTCGGATATTTGCCCGTTTTTGTTCCTCAAAAAAATGGAATGATAACAAGTCCTTATGAAATTAAAGACAGTCAGTGTGTCTTTCGATGGAAATCACTGGATATTCACGATATCGAACTGGATGGAGACGGTCACGTCATTTATGCACAAACAGATGATGGCAAAAAATGTTCACTGGTTGATCCTTTGTTTGGAAACATCGAGCATTCAGTCATTCAGAATCTTATTCTTGGATATAATGTTCGCGGTATGATTTCATCAACTTTTGCGCAGGCGATTTCAAATTCATATATTTTATCTGTGAGCATCAAGGGTAATATTAATCTTGAAACAGAACCTGTTTTTAATGAAGTTCAAAGTTCTTCACTTTTAAATGAACAAGGATATCTTAAAAATGAATCTGCCTTTTCATATAGTATTTTGTCGGGCAGCGGACTGAACAACGTTTATCGTGATATTCAGTTTGTCGGCGATATAACGATGAATACAGCTTATGATTTGGAGACATATCAAGGTTTCAATGGGCTTTTGGGACCTGTTGAGCATTCGATTGTCGAGCATATTTCTTTGACGATTCCCGATCATCTGTATGCATTTAATCGTTCTCTTTCACTGGGATCATCCGGGGTAAAAAATACGGAACTGAAGAATATCGATGTGACTGTATCGGATGCTTCCGCCATATTTATCCATTCTACAGGCGTGTTTAATGGGTTGTTGCACGAAGCAAATCAATCGGTCATTTCGGGACCTGTCACACTCGGGATGGAGAATCTGTATGCGCCCCAGGCAATCGTTTCTCATGCCGTTCATTCTTCTCAAAATCTGAAGGTTAATGCACCGATTGATATCAACGCAAAAGATATTTCATCGGCAGAATATGCAGTGTTTTCAAATTACGGTGTCCAACTGAATGACCGTGTGACTGTGACAAGTGCTCGACATCGCGCAGTCAATTACTATGGTTTTATGAAATCAAATATTGGTGAGAGGTTTGAAAAAATATCAAATGTTCATCTATCGACTGGAAATGTTGTCGTTGAAAAAAGTTTTAATGGTTTTGCATTTCATTCCAAAAATGTGGAAATGAGTGATATTTCGATACAAAATGAAGATGTGACATTTCTGAATAACGGTGCGGAATTTTGCGGTTTTTCATCGCTTATGGATGATGCATGTGTCATGAAGAATATCGATATGAGTTTTGGGAATGTGACGGCTTCTGAAAATGCAGAAAATTCTCTTACAGATAGTTTTTATGGCGTTTCAAAACAGAGTATTCATTCTATCAATCAATTAACTGTTGATATGAAAGATGTTTCTGGATTTGATGTCATTTACGGCATATCTGAAATGCTCTCGAATAATGAAATATCCGGGGTTCGTTTGAACTACCATGATATTCAAACCAAGACTGCATCTCGGTCTGTATCTTTGAATGATTATTATGGCATAGCAAAAGAAGCGGTTTCTTCTGATATTCGTGATTTTCGCATTGAAGCCAGAAGATTGATATCTCCACACCGAGTGATGGCATTGAGTGAAAAAGCCAGTCATTTGATGCTGGAACAGTTCCGCTGGACAACAGGACGTCTTGCCGCTCAAAAAGTGAGAGCGGTTGACTTGGCGGATGACATGAAGATATCGAGTTCAGCGTTCAATCTTGGTGAAGTGATTTTGCAATCGCCGGATACGCCTGTCGTATTGGCGAGCAATGTTGTGTCTATGACATTGAACAATATGGCACTTTATGCCGATATTTTTGTGTCCAAAAGTCAGAATATTCCTGTGATGTCTGGCATTCTTTCTGAAAACATTTCAACCAAAGACATAAAATTGAACAGATTGTTCATTTCGACGCGATATAATCAGTATTCAGAAGCATTTGAAGATATTTTGAAAAAGGATTTAAAGGAGCTTGAAATCAATCAGTTGACGACCTGGCCGGTGATTGCGGCCAATGTTGATGCATCACTCGTGATTACAATGAATGTCTTAGACAAGATGTATTCGTCGTTCGATATCGATTCTCAGAGCGTGTATTGGTATCGTCATTCCGAAGAGGAAGTATCGAGTATTCCAGAATTTATGGTGAGAAATATGGATACTCAGGAATTTGAAATGCAGTTTCCTGGTTTTGATGGTTCAAATGCGGGAATTGCTTTATCAGGAGTAGCCAATGGAATTCCGTCCAAGGACACGCTAACGGGGTGCGAACAGCATGACAGCGAGTGTTTGAGCCAACAGCCGTGGGAAAAGTCGCTCAAGAAATTTGTCGAATATGATGGTTTGATTGTGATGATGCCGTGGCTAAAATAGGTAAGTCTGAATAAAGATTTTCTGTTTTTTTCCCCCTGTTCTCACCATTATTACCCCGCCGGGGGGCCAGTACATTTTGTGTTATTGTTCTGTTTTGAAAAAAAGAAGGATTATGGCGCGTATTGACCGAAGGGAGATAGCGGCATGAACGGTCGTATGCGAGTATCGCATAGACCGTTCAAGGGGAGCGTATTGCCCGCAGGGCAAAAGGTCCCCGACAAAAAAAAGCGAGGTTGATTGCATGTCATAAATCATGATACAAGGAAAAATTGCACGGGAGTGCATTGATCGACAAAACAGCATAGAGGTCAGGATGATGGATAAAGATCAGGCTTTGGAGCGGTATGGAAAGGCGTATGAACCGGGGACGGTCCTTTATAATGAGGGCGATGCGGGGAGCAAGCTCTGGATCATTCATGAAGGCCATGTTCAGTTGACGCGTCGAATCAGTTCAGAAGACGTTCTTCTTGAAGTTCTGGGGCCGGGGGAGTTTTGCGGAGAACTTTCGCTGGTGTCTGGCGGCCCGCAGCCTACGACGGCAACAGTCGTTGACAAGGCCAAACTGATTGTCGTGGATGCATCCCAGTTTGAATCCATGGTTCGTGCCAACGGAGAGCTGTCTGTTCGGATGATGAAAAAACTCGCCGGACGTCTGAATGAGGCTTATTTCCGCGTGAGTGCAATGCAGATGCGAAATACACTCGGTCGTGTGATGCTGCAGATACGACATGAACTGGCTCACAGCATGACCCCAAGCAAGGCCATGATTCCCAGCAATGTTGCGGCACTTCTCGGCATTGATGAAGCCGAACTCAAGGATGCTCTCAATAAACTGGTCGCAAAAAATCTCATTACACTCGGCAAAGATAACGTTGTTGCGATCGTCGATGATAATGAATACGGTCGTTTCCTCAACTATCTTGAGCTGCATGACCGATACTCGTTCCTTGATAAATAAAAAGCTCAGTCCAACCGGATGAATGAAGCCGCCATCGTGCGGCTTTTTTTTGTGTGCAATGATGGAAACAGAAAACTTTTACGTACGTCTTTTTAGACAGAATGAACGCGTGATGAAATTTGGTCTGGATGCGATGCAAAAGGCTCTTGGACGGGAACCGGAGCTTGTGACGTATCCTCATATTCTTGTGGCGGGAACGAATGGTAAGGGACAGACGAGCGCGATATTTGCTACTGCCCTGAGAATGATTGGATGCCGGGCGGGGCTATTTACATCGCCGCATCTCGTCGAATTTCGGGAGCGCATGCGCGTTGACGGGCGGCTGCTTTCATCGTCCGAAATTGAGGAAATTGGCTGGGACGTCTTAAAAACTTATGGTGGAGATGAGATACCTGAATTTTCCGGCGTTTCCCTGACGTATTTTGAATGCTGTCTGATGATGGCACTTCGTGCATTCAAGCGCGAGCGTGTTGAATTTGGTGTATTTGAGGTCGGGCTTGGAGGGCGGCTGGATGCTACCAATGTGTTAAGTCCCGGACTGAGCATCATCACGTCGATTAGTCGCGATCATGAGGCGTATCTTGGGCATGAAACAGCGCAGATTGCGAGAGAAAAAGCCGGGATCATGAGAGCCGGTGTGCCTGTTGTCTGTGGTCGCAACGAACGGGAAGTTTTGCGGATGGAAGCAGAAAGAATTGGCTGTTCATCGATGGATGCCCTGGGAGATGAATTTGACTGGATAGAATCGGATAATGAAGTGTATCTCGAGTCAAAATATGGGCATCTTTTGATGACGGGAGCAAATAAATTGCCGGATTATCAGCGCGACAATGCGTCGGTTTCCCTGTTTTCTTTGATGAAATCGGCCGAAATTGGTCTGCTTCCGGAGCGCGTCAATGAGGTGTTGTCTGATGTCGTTCGCCATACGAAATGGGTTGGCCGCATGTGGCCATGTTCCGAGCAGAGTGCACAGACAATCGGTGTTCATGAGATTGTATTGGATGGTGCCCATAATGAAGACGGCGTCAGGGCATTTATGCAGGCGGTACGCAGTCGTGAACATGGAGAAAAAAAAGCCCTTGTCGTAAACAGCTGCGAGGACAAGTCGATTGAACAAATGTTTTCACAGTACAGTGATTTTGAACGCAGTCAGATATTTGTTGTGCCGATAAAAACGACGAAACGAGCGTGTGCACCGGAAGCGTATTGTTGCCGAGTCGGTCTTGATGTGCATCAGGCGTGTGCATCTATTGAGCAAGGAATAAGGCGTGCTGCAGATTCTGTCGGAAGAGATGGAACAATATATATTTCCGGGTCATTATATCTTTTAGGGGAAGTGATTGAATGTCTGGATGAAAAGGCGGCAATGATGGATATATATATTGAATAATCCTGGCCGGGGCTTTGCCCTTTGCTCAGTTCGCAAGATGAAATGAACTTCGTTTCCCGAGTCATCTTCACCCCTTTGTCACGACGTGACGTTCCCCCGCTTCATTATGGCGAGGGGGAATTTGTGGTTTTCGCTTTTATTCAGAATTTTCTCAGGCCGTCTGCACTGTGACCTAACATTATGAATATGTGATGAAATAAATTGCGATATGGTTTGTATTGGATAGAATAAAAAAGGGTGTGTTTAATCAACGGCATGGAGAGAGAATATGACAAAGCAGATTAAAAAAATGAGTTATCGTCTGTTAGTGAGTTTTTTGTCGGTTGCGTTATGTGCGGGGGCCTTTGTTGCGGCGTCAGACGAGGCTGTGGCACAGTCATGGGAAAAAAAATATGACGGTGTAGAGTTTGTCAATTACAACAATTTATATGCGGTCAGAATCGATCTCGATCTCGTCGGTGTATCACTAATTCCCAAGGTTTCTGCGCCGAAAGAAGCTGGTTCACCGAGCAAATGGGCTAAAAAACACAGTCTTGAAGTTGCAATCAATGCTAACTTTTTCAGCATGGCGTCATTTCAGGATCCGTGTTCTTTTGCAGTTTCCGACGGCAACAGCTGGGGGAGTCAGAGCAGTCCTGACACGTATGCATCGATGGGATTTACCAAAGACAATCGATTGAAGATTGTTGATCAGGCGACGGTTTTGAACGCAACGCCGTCCTGGGCCTGGAATCTGGTTTCCGGAACACCGGAAATTGTCAGAAATGGTCAGGTTCTGTCGGTAAAAAATACGCCGGCATGTGCGGCACTTGGACATTGTTCACAGTCGGCCTACCGTTCAGGCATGGGCGTCGATAAGAATAATAAATATTTGATTTTGGCCGTTACATCGAGCGGGATGACGGTCGAAACGTTTGCTGGAAAGCTGATTTCACTTGGATGTGATTATGCCATTAACCTGGACGGCGGCGGATCGTCGGGACTGTATGTCGCGGGACAGGGGTATGGGAACAACAAGACTGACAGCGGTCGAACGGATGCCGTCAATCTCGGTTTTGATGTTGTCGCAGCACCAAGTTATGTGTGCAAGATGCAGGAAGTCGATAATCCGAGTTCGATATTTTACGATGTTCCGGCGAATCACTGGGGACTTGAGGCAATTAAGGCTCTTGTCGAACATAATATTACATCGGGATGCGGGAGTGTCGTTTCGGGGCATCCTTTGTTTTGTACAGATTGCGGCGTGAAACGCGTTCAGGCTGCCACATTTATTTCGAGGGCATTGAAACTGGCGGCTCAATATCCATCGACGCCGACGTTTACCGATGTGACGGAAGCTTCGGTTGGCAAGGAGTCATGGGGGGCAGTTGAAGCCTGTGTCAAGGCCGGTATCGTTTCCAGGGATACAAAATTCCGTCCCAATGATGTCCTGTCCCGCGCCGAAGGCGCGACCATGCTGGCTCGAGCCTATCCCGGCAAACTTGGTGGAAATATTGCTCTTTATGCCGAGGCTCCGACACCGACGTTTACCGATGTTCCCAAAAGCCACTGGGGATATCAGTACATTGAGGCCATGGCTCGCAACTGCTATATTAACGGTGTTGGTGACAACAAGTTCGAGCCTTCCGCAGACATGTCACGTGTTCAGTTCGCTTCCGTTCTGGCTCGCATTGCCGGATTGATTTCAAACGGAAGCTGTACGTTTTCTAAAAAATGTAATGTCCATGGTGAAAAATCGTGCAGCGGCAATGCAGTTCAGACCTGTGTCGCATACGAATACGTGACCAATCCCTGTGAAACCGGCATGACCTGTTCCAACAGCCAGTGTGTTTCAACTCAGGAATGTTCCGGTTCCGAGAGCAATTGTGTTGGGAATTCTCTCAGATCATGCCGAGGCGGCAAATATGTGACGGATGTTTGTCCAAGTGGCCTTTGTGAAGGCAATAGATGCGTTGCCTGTCTATCGTCTGATGCTCCGAAATGTCAGGACAATGCGGTCGTTTCATGCGTCAGTGGCGCCGTTGTGAGCAACAGCTGTGGTGCAAATGAGGAATGTATTGACAGCCGATGCGTTGCAAAGAACGTTTGCTCGGAAAATGACGTCAAATGTGATTCCAATAACCTTCTGAAATGTGTTTCCGGAACCTGGATCCTGGCTGAGAATTGCAATCTCTCCGGAAAAATCTGTGATGCCGGTTCATGTCAAAGCAGCGGCAGCATCATTTGCTCTCCGAATTCTGTCAAATGCGAGGGCACGGAAGTTCTCATGACATGCAATTCAGACGGAACAGAATGGATTTCGACGACTTGTGGGGCCGGGCAGGTTTGTAACACCGGCATTTGTATGACGGATATCGTTGACCCTGTCGAACCTGTTGACCCCGTCGTTCCCGTTGATCCCGTCGAACCTGTTGACCCCGTCGTTCCCGTGGATCCCGTCGAACCGGTTGATCCCGTCGAGCCGGTTGAGCCCGTCGAACCGGCAGATCCCGTTGAACCAGTTGATCCTGTTGAACCGGCAGATCCCGATGAATCGGACGACGACTTAGATGATCGCTCAGATAAGTCGGAATTTGATGATGACCCGTATTCCGGAGCAATGGTCGTTTCGAGCTGTTCTCATGGCGCAGGACATCATTCGTTCCCATGGATACTGGCGTTGCTCGCGGGTGGATTTGGTCTTTTAAGACGCCGTCAGCACTCATAATTCGTATCAGGTATTGAGAAGGGCCGGCTCATAGAGCCGGCCTTTTTTGACTCATGTCCTTTCCCGGGGGGATCATTTTTGGCCTTAAAATGCCGTTATATTCAGATCTTCTCTGGCCATGCATTTGTTACCGTGATGAGACTGGTTCAGACTGTGATGACGAAAAAGTAAAAAAATCGACATTTAAAATGTAACAAATGGATTCTCGACGGCATCATATAGATCAGAAGAAGACAGGGTGTCTTCTTTGGGACGGGGATCATCCCGACACGTCAGAGAGGTATGAATATGCGCAACAATGGAAGTCTTTCGGGTTTAATTCTTGGTGTAGCAGCTGGCGATTGTCTTGGAACGCCGTATATTTTTATGAAATCGGATGTATTGTTTGAACAGGGGCCGAAAATATGTTGGGAGGTGTCGGAAACGGGCATAAGTACGCAGCTGATGATGGCGGCAATGAGTGTTGTGGCGCGTCATGGTGTAGATGATAATGCCCTTGTCAGAGCCTATCATCGATGTACAAAACAGTCTTTGGACATGGATTATGTCACATCGCTGAGATTTGGCGGTCGAAACAGAACGGCGCAAAAATGCCGTGAAGAAACATCGCAGGATGAAATCGGGGCGATGTGCAGCAACCAGATATTGATACGCGAAATACCGATTGTTCTTGCGCATCTGGGGCAAAGCCGCGATCAGTTGTTTGATGCCGTGGATCGCGAGTGCACATTGACGCATGACGATCCGGAGGTGATGGAATATGCCCGTCTTTATGCTCTCTGTCTTCAGGGGATTATGCAGAAAAAAAGCCGTGTTGAGATATGGGACAGTTTATTTGAATCCGTCAAAAGTTCGGTGGTATATCGCACACTTCTCAATTCATATTATGAAAAGCCGGTATGTGACAGCAGAGAATACAGCCATATCGGGACAGCGTTTGGTTTGTCATTATATCATTTCTGGCACGATACGCCTTTTGTATCGGCACTTCGGAGTGCGGTTTTGATGGGTGGAGCGACGGATGTGAATGCGGCTGCAACGGGAGCCGTCATTGGTGCCTGGCAGGGGATTGATGCCATCCCTGAAGCATGGCGCAGTGTAATGCTGGACGATGAAGCCGGAAACGGAACCGGTGAAATGCTGTTAAAAACACTCAAATGGGGTGAAAACATCGTTCGTCAATCGGGATACTGCAGGCCTGAATTCTGTATTCTGCACTGGCATTCGAGCCGCAGGTGTGCTGAAAAATGGAGAAATAGTGTTCGGGGCAATGGCGTATTGTTACAACTCAGGCAGGGGTAGTTCACAAATCTTCTGAAATATGATCAGAGGATTTCGCACATATAAGGCAGAAAATGATGAAAGCCGGGGGCGGGGCCCCGGCGGGGAACAATAGTAAGGCAGCTCAAAATGCTTATACGAGCTAAAAATATTGAGGATTCCAAAGGGCTCAGCCTTTTGGCGTGGGGCCGAGGATTTTCGCCATCCTGTGAATGGAGAAAAACACAGAGCCCAGTGAGCAAATGAAATGAACGGCCAGGCGAGGCGTTGTGCACAACGCCTCGCCCAACAGGCTCGGCGAAGTTCATTTCATATTGCGAACTGAGGACAGGGGCAGAGCCCCGGTTGAATTGTAACGTCGTATGGTTACAACTCAGGCAGGATTAATTCATAAATCTTCTGAAATATGAGCAGAGATTGGTGAAAAACGGATTATTTCGCAATTATAAGGCAGAAAATGCAGAGAGCCGGGCGGTGGGGCCCTGGCGGGGGAACAATTGTAAGGC
>JAZRVP010000182.1:0-43659 GCA_045599245.1 Myxococcota bacterium | reverse complement strand
CCGCCGGGGCCCTCCTCAGTTCGCAATATGAAATGCACTTCGTTTCCCGAGCCTGTCGGCTCTCCAACTCGTTCATTTCATTTGCTCACTGGGCTCTGCGATGCCAGCCGTCCACCGGACGCCTGCCTTCTCGGCCCCCCCGGCTCTCGGCAATTACTGCCTAAAAATATCGTTTTGTTCAGAGGTTCCCTAAGGAAAGTCTGATTAAAAGTTAGTTGTACGTTTTTTGGGGCTTTGCCCTTTCCTCAGTTCGCAATATGAAATGAATTTCCTCAGTTATTTCTGACGGTTTATTCAGACTTTTCAATACAATCGATTGACCATATTCTCGTTAACGCCCCCAAAGGACAAGTCACCCTGTTATCTCCCTCACAAATGAGTTTATCATCAGGGTAATCTTTGGTATTGCAGTTACCACATTGGCCGGCATTACAGGAAACATTGTGACAGGCGGTCGGCGGCTGAAGCGTATAATCTATACATTCGCTCACATGTCCGATACCATTTTCATCATCTTCGCATTTATTAGCGATACAATCTGCACATTTTTCATCCTGGCATAAGATACATTTTTTATCCACTATCCATCTTCCATTTTCGCATTTCCAAAGAGTTCCACTTTCGGGAAAATCCGTATTTTCCACATAAGAATTCTCACATTTAACCGTTCCGTTCATGCATTCACCGCAAATGACAGAATCACAAGATGTTTTGTCACAAGTAACCAGTTCATGTCCATCCTGATTGCATTGAACGACATGGCCGATATTGTTTTCATCATTTGTACAGGACTGGGTACATAAATTACATTTTTTAGATTTTGTATTACAACCGAAGAAACAGTCTTCTGCATTTACCCATTCGCCATTGTTGCAAACAAAATACTTATCATTTTCACATTTATGGTTATTTTCCGGATCCGTATCACTGCACTCGCCACACTCATTCTGGATGGTACAACTGGCATTATTTATACAGTTTTTGTCTTCAATCCATTGCATTTGACCATTATCATTTTTTCTGCACTGCCAGATTTTTCCATCAGAACACGTGGATGAGCCCTCCAGGGAACATTCATCAGTGACATTTTTCATACTTCCGGCGCATTTTCCATCAAAACAAACCAATCCGTCTGAACAAATATCGGATCCGCACTTGCAATGTCCATTATCGGTAAAGACACCGCCACTCAATGAGCAGATATTTCTAAAATTATTCGCGCAATAATCATTCAGACAATAGATATTATCTGAACAGGCAGCCTGTTCTTTTGGACATAGACAACGCTCATTTTCTCCAGGTGTGCCGCCACTCAGGACGCATTTTGAAGAAAGCGAATCATCCAGTAAACAATGTCCATCTATTGGATTACACCCAAGCTGATTGCCACAAACGACGCCGTTACACGAACATTGACGATTTGTTTCATCAAACTTTCCACCCGTTTCCGTACATATATCCTTAAATTCCTGAAACTTTACACATTCTTTTGAAGAAGCGTCACAAACACTACCCGATACACATTTTGTATGATTACAAATACATCGTTCAGACTGTTGTTCATATTCACCGCCGCTTAAAATACACATTTTTTCAATAGAAGATGAAACAGGGACATCCGTCTCTGTATCACAGCCCCCCAATGAAATCATAATGACAAATAACACACCCAAATGAATCGAAATAGTCGCCGATTTGTTCATGTTCCACCTCCGAATTGACAAAATAACATCCTCAGCCACACAAATTAAATTCATTTTCTGTAGTATCAATAATAAACCTAATTTTGACAAGCCATTTTTTCTCACAGCCAAATTTTTTTCAGTTCGGCTATTTCTGCTCGCGCCTGTGAGGTCCGGACCAAGAACAAAAAAAGGCGGATGCTGACCAAGTGTGCTCTTGCCCGGCATCCGCCGTCATAATTCATTGATTTTTCAAACGAAATCCATTTCAAAACAAAGATTTCGCTCAATACTATTCTTCTGATTTTTCCTCAATTTCAACCGTATCGGGGTCTTTCTTGTCAGAAACTGTTTCACTCTGTTTCGTTTTATTGTCGGGATAAAAGCGTTTATAAATAGGAACCCTCTTCATAAGACATGAAACTAACCAATCGGGCATTGTCATGATGAAAAAGGTCATGACATGATTCATGATGCCGGGGATCGTCTGATTTTTTCGTTTTAGAGTTGCGTTCACCGCCTTTTTTGCCAATTTTTCGGGAGACATCAAAAAGCCAAGGCGAACAGCGAGGGAACGAAGTTTATCCGGAAGAGGAAGCAGAGGCGTATTGACTCCGCCGGGACAAACGACTGTCACGGAAACATCCCATGGCAAAAGTTCAAACCGAAGTGAGCGCGACATGCTTTGAACATAAGATTTTGAAGCATTATAAGTGACAATACCGGGCATCGGCATCCACGCACTCATCGAAGCCATATTAAAAATGAACCCGAATCGACGTTCTTTCATTCTCTGCGCAAAGAGAATGGACATACGTGTCACAGTTTTGACATGCAAATCGAGCATGAGAGAGGTTTTCTTCGGATCGGCCTCGGTAAGAGGATCGAAGATAAAGATACCGGCAATATTTGCGAGAAAATCGATATGAATGTTTTGTTCGTCGCAAAACTCCAGGCATTTCTGAGGAGAATCTTCCAGAGCGAGGTTGAGCGCAAGCGTTTTGACTTCAGTCTGAAGAGAATCACAGATTTCCAGAGCGATTTTTTCGAGACCAGTTTCGTTGATATCGACGAGAACGAGTTTCATACCACGACGGGCACAATCTAAGGCGACGCATCGCCCGATGCCCGAAGCGGCCCCCGTCACGAGGGCCCATTCCGGCATACGTTTAGTCATTTTTTACATTTCCCCATTTTTTCTCGAGGCGTTCAATTTCCTTTTTGATGTTTGGAGGCAGTTCATCGTCGCACTGACAATGACATTTCATATCACATGAATACATACGTCCGATGCAGTAGTTGGAATGATTGCAGCCGCTGATGTAATCCGGGCCGCCATCACGCATTTTGTTGACGAACTCGGTGTCATGAACGAGAGCTCTTGCGATTTGAACCGCACAGAATCCACTGTCGAGAACTTCATCGATCATTTTTCGACTGACCATACCGCCGACATAAATGAGGGGCATTTTGAGTTCGGCTCTGAATTTCTTTGCATCTTCAAGGAAATAAGCTTCTTTGTAGGGAACCTCAGGGATCATCATTTTGCCGAAGACTTTCACACCGGCTTTAAGCCACCAGAATTCCTTCATATCCATGTAGTGAGTGAGCGTTGTGTACGGCATGCAGCCGCGCATGACTTCCATCGGGGCTTTAGAAACAAAACCAGCCGTCAGAACGAGGGCATCGACGCCCAATTCTTCAAGTTTTTTGCACACCGTAAGGCATTCATCGAAGTCCATACCGCCTTTAAAACCATCGTGCATATTGACTTTAACGATGAATCCGAGATTGAGTTTTGTACAGGTTTCACGAACAGCGGTCACAACCCGAACCATGAAACGCATGCGATTTTCGAGAGAACCGCCGTATTCATCCTTGCGATGATTTGTTGCAGGCGAAAGGAATTGGGAAATGAGATAACCATGACCGGCATGAATCTCAACGCAATCAAACCCCGCTTCTTTGACGAGTTCGACAGCATGAACGAAATCGGCGACGAACTGATCGATTTCCTGAACAGAAAGTTTGCGCATAAAAGTCGGACTATAGAGATTGAATCCGCCGGAAGCCCCGACCGGCATCTGACCGCAGGTTTTCCGATGTGTCATGTTGCCGCAATGTCCGACCTGAATCGAAGCCTTTGCGCCTTCGGCATGAATGGCATCCGTCAGTTCTTTAAGTTTTGGAACGGCTTCTTCACGCATCCAAAGCTGTCCATTAAAAGAAAGACCACTCTGATTGATGGATGCATAAGCAACTGTTGTCATGCCAATGCCACCTTTTGCGACAGCGGTATGATAATTAAAAAGAGCCTCAGAAGGGCCGTTATCGACGCACATATTCTCGAAAGCAGCCGAACGGATGGTTCGATTTCTGAGTTCAACGGGACCAATTTTAACGGGTGTAAAGAGTTGTGACATATTTCCAGTACAAACGAAAAAAAGAAACGAAAAAGCCGGATGCAGGGAACACATCCGAAAAGAAATTAACGTTTGCGGTTCAAATTGAAGCGCATTGAAATATCAGCTGCATGAACGGAGTGTGTAAGAGCACCGCATGAAGCGCAGTAAACAGGAATATCCGCAATTGCGGCAGCCTTATCAACGGTCACGTTACCTGAAATTTCGACAATAGCCTTGTCCCCGATAATGTCACAAGCTTCACGCATCATGTCCGGGGCCATGTTATCAAGCATAATGATATCGGCTTTTGCCTCAAGAGCCTCTTTGACAGCCTCAAGCGACTCGACTTCGACTTCAATTTTGAGGGTATGGGGTGCGAAATCGCGGACTTTCTGAACCGCTTTTGCGATGGAACCAGCGGCGGCGATATGATTATCCTTGATCATGGTTCCGCCGCCGAGATTAAAGCGATGGCTATGTCCGCCGCCGCATCGCACGGCATAATGCTGAAGTTCTCGAAGTCCAGGCAGAGCTTTTCTCGTGTTCACGACGCGAGTATTCGGCAACAAATCGGCGAGTGCTCTTGTCTGTGTCGCAATTCCGCTCATATGCTGAAGGAAATTCAATGCAGTTCGTTCAGCCTTGAGTAATATTTGTGTTGAACCGGAAAATTCAGCAATAACGTCACCTTTTTTGACACTTGCCCCATCCTCAAAAAAGAACTGCATCGTCACAGGCTGATAGACACCGAAAGCCCGTGCTTCGATTTTTTCAACGATAAATTCAAAAATATGCTGCCCGCATAAAACGAGGTCCGATTTGGCGATAAGTTTGCCGGAAGCGGTATCAGAGTCATTAAAAATGGCGTCTGTGGTAAAATCCCCGGCACACAAATCTTCCGTCAAAGCCAAATCAATGATCTGTTCAGTAATAGGAGAAATAGTCTGCATGACAAAACCCTCCGTGAGCAAAAACCGTTATTAAAAAACAAAAAAATACCCGCCAAAACGCAAACAAGGACGGGATTTGAAGCCAGCCCCAGACCAGTCCAGGGGCAAAGCAAACGAAAAGCGGAATAAAACAATTATGGCGAGGGGGAATTTAGGGTAACATTTCATTTGCTCAGTGGGCTCTGCAATGCCAGCCGTCCACCGGACGCCTGCCTTCTCGGCCCCCCCCCCGGCTCCCGTCAATTTCTGCCTAAAAATTGCGAAATACTCTGCTATATTCAGTAGATATGTGAATTAACCCTGGCTGAATAGTAACAAAGACTTATTTTTTCTGGTCTTTTTCTCTTGTCATCATGAGCGCCTGTCTCGAGAGCTGAGCAGGAACGCTCTTGCTTTTTGCGAGCTGTTTAAGGTCATTGACGCGCAGCTGACGCAGAAATGCGACGGATTCCTGAAGCGGGCATTTAGGATTATTCACGAGGGAAACGACGATAGGATAATAACGAACCCAGTCTCGTCTACCGGCGATATAGGAAATGACTTCATCCGGCATATTTTTAGAAGCCGCATAGTTGCCGACCTCGCCGATCGACATTTTGGGGCTCTGAATAACGGCCATATAAACGACACGTCTGGAGTCTCTCATAAGGATGTTTCGATCTTCACGGGAACCGCATTGTGCCAGACGAATTCGCTGAGGTGCATTCATCTTGTCGATGAGCTGAGTCCTGGAAATACGTTTTGTCTTTTGTTCCTGAGTTTCATTAGCCTCGGCCTCTTCAATGGATTTGCATTCGCGAAGATTTTCGACGCCGGTTTCTTTCTTTTCAATCGTAGCTTTCGCTGTGGCTTCTTTCATGACGGCTTCGAATTCTTCATCGGAGAGTCCGGGCGCATCATCTTTGACATCGGCAGCAGCCATTGCATTCTGAACGGACTTGAGTCCGGAGAGCTCGATATTATGTTCTTTGGCCAGAGCAAGTAATTTGTCGATAATGGCCATTCTAGCCGAAGGATTGTTGTAAATTTTCTCGATAATTTCGGGAGCCTTGAGGATGCGAACGTGATTATTTGCAATGATTTCAACGATTTCACGAGAGGCAACGGCCGCCATATCCATCAAAGTTGCATCATGAGTCTTAGGATTTAAGGCAATTTTTTCGAGAACGGTCTGATTATCTGTTGTTTTAGAAAGCCAGTCGAGGATGCATTCGGGAAGATCCTTCTGAGCCTGTTCAATCATCAAATCATCGTCAAAAGTCCGCACGGTATCGATGACAGCGGCTCTGATTTCATCATCAATTTCAAAAGAAAGATTGTACCAGACGGCCAGAAGGCTATCAGGGGGGACAGGCAAAGCGCCTTTTGCAGCCATCATTTTGAGTGGCTTTGGAGCTTCTGGCTGAAGCGGCTTTTGAGCCATTACGGGGAAAGATTCTATCGGCAGGGGAACATTTTTAAGTGATTCTAGCATGTAAACTCCACTTGAAAGATGCGTATTTTACGCAGAGAATGTCAAAAATAGTAACCGAACCATCGTCGGTCGTCTAATATAATGGTGTTTGTGAAATAGTGTGCGTTTTTTTTAAACACTTTGCGGAAAACAATATGGAACATCAAAACACATCAACTGTCCCGGCCATCGTCAATAAAAAAGGCATGACAGCCTGTATCGTCATATCCGTTGCAGTAATTGGTCTTTATTTTGTGCCCTATGGAAACATTATCCTGTATCCATTTATGCTGATTTATACGTTTGTTCATGAAATGGGGCACGGCATTTCGGCCGTTCTCATGGGAGGAGAATTTTCGAATTTCAAGATGTGGTTTGATGGCTCGGGCGTTGCGTCATACAGTATGCTGGTATCAGCCTCACGTCTTGCGAAAGCCTTTGTTGCCTTTGGCGGACTCGTAGCGCCGGCAGTCATGGCGGCCGTTTGTTTAATTCTCGGTCGTTCCGGCAAAGCCTCTCGCATCGGACTCTATATTTTTGCAGGCATCTGTGCGCTGTCACTTCTTTTGGTCGTACGCAATCTATTTGGTTTTATCTTTGTGCTTTTATGTGGTGCAGCAGCCGGCGCATTGGCCAAACTACCCAAAAGCAACACCGTGCCGCAGTATTCAATGCTCATTTTGGCCATTACCCTTTTGACGGCGGTATTTTCTCGCGGAGATTACCTTTTCACGGCGGTTGCCAACACGTCAGAAGGCGTCATGCCGTCCGATGTGGGACAAATTGCGGAGTATCTCTTTTTGCCGTACTGGTTCTGGGGCGGCCTCATCGGGCTTATTTCTGTTGCAATTCTGTTTTTGGGGATACGCGCCTTTTTCCATTCACCGCAGTCACCCAAATCCATCCAATCAGATACCTCAAAATTATGAGACACTTTTGATTCTCCAGATGCCGCTGTGAGAAACGAGAACAACGAGAATGCCGGCGACCTCGCAAATCGCCTGATTTCCGGAGAGTTCAAACCAGGGCGCCGGATTTGCAGCGAGTGCTGCATATAATTCATTGGCTTTGTAAGAAGAGAGCCATTCTGGGAAATCGGCGGGCAGAGCCTCCGGCAGAAAAAGAGCTTTTGCGGCATCGATATCATTCTTTTTTATCGCAAATTTAAGCTGTTGTACCAGAAGCTGAGGGGAACCAGGCTGAGCCATTCCTTTGGGATCGAGTTTCCAGCCCGTCCCGTCGTTTGTCCATTTGACACCGGGTCTTGAAGCAATCAGTTGAAACTCGCGAGGTTCGGGAAAGGCCTCCGGACACTGCATGGTCTCACTGTCGCAGTGATTTTTGTAATATTCATAAGCCGATCGGGCCGAAGCCTGAGGCGAAGCGGCCGCGCACCCGAAAGTCATCACACTCACGATGCCGATCATTAAGGTTGTAAAAAAAGACTTACCCAGCACGCCGAAACCATTCAAAAAAGCAAGGCCAGGTGTATCGGCCATAGGCCGATAGCCTGGCCGGACGCAGCGTATTGGCCTTTATGGCCAATAGCGCGGCCCTAAAAAATCCTTGCACACGCCTCGGGTTTGCCTTCTGAACGAAGCTGTTCACAGGTCAAACGATCGAGACCGGACAGACAATTTGCAACGACATCACGTGTATAAAGGCGATCATTGGAAAGACACACATCACTGACGACCGAAATGCATTCCTCGCGAGAAGTGCTGCGAACCATTCCGCAAGGCGCATAGTCGTTGCCGCAGGAATGACACATATCGCAGAGTTTTGTCGACGCATTCTGACAGAACTGCGTATGAGAACTCTGGCATCCAGCCAGAAGAAGCAAGAGCAAGGCACACACAAAGGTACGTTTCATCCCGAATCTCCAAAGAGGTGTATGATGCCCGATGGGGCGCAATCTTATATCACCAGAGGAGAAAATGAATCCATTACAACTTGTACTGATTTCGGGAATGGGCGGTGCCGGCAAAACGACAGCCCTGCATACCTTTGAAGACCTTGGATTTTACTGTGTCGACAACCTGCCGCTCGTTCTTCTGCCACGCCTTCTCGACATGCTTGAACCGCATACGGACATTCGCCGCGTAGCCATTGGTTTCGACATTCGAGACACGCTTTTTCTGCCGCTTGCACCGAAAATTATTTCAGACCTTCAATACAAGGGAATGTCACTCGAAGTTCTGTTTCTCGATGCCGAAAACCAGGTTCTCAAACGCCGATACAAAGAGACGCGGCGTTCGCACATACTCGACAAAAGCGGAACGGATCTCAACGGTGCCATCAAACGCGAACGCAGGATGCTTCATATTCTTCATCCCTTTATTCAGACGCGAATCGACACCTCCCTTCTAACCCCGCATCAGCTACGGGAACTTATTCGAACGCGATACAGCAACAATGCGTTGGAGATGCAGATTTCCATCGTCAGTTTTGGCTATAAATACGGCATTCTTCTCGATGCCGACCTCGTCTTTGACGTGCGATTTTTAAAGAATCCGTATTTTGTGCCGGAACTTTCCAAACTAACAGGTCTGGACAAGGCCGTATCGGACTATGTTTTTTCGGATCCGGATGCCGAAAGCTTTGTCACCCAGACGTGCCAGCTCATCGATTTTCTCATTCCGAGGTATCAGCGCGAAGGCAAACGCTATCTGACGATAGGCATTGGCTGTACAGGCGGCCAGCATCGAAGTGTCGCACTGGCCCAGGAAATATACCGGCGTCACGCGGGAGATGAAAAATGGCGCATTCATCACCGCGAGCTTTCTAAATTATGAAACGACGAGGCCCTGTTCAACGCGATTGAGAAAGTCCCAACGGTCATAGAGTTCATTGATGTGACGGTTAATTTCGTCGAGTTTGTCACTGAGTTCTTTGGCCCGATTGGGGATTTTGTAAGTTTCAGGGTCGGCAATTTCAGCTTCAACGGCTTCTTTTTCCATTTCGGCTTCCATGATGACTTCTTCCATCGTTTTGAGTTCCTGAGCCTCTTTAAACGTCAATTTTCGAGGTTTTGAAGAAGTTTTTGTTGCGGTGGGAGGCAATTTTGCTTTTGCAGCTTCAAGTTCAGCCGCAGCCTTGGCAGCCCGTTCATCCTCTGCGGCCTTTTTACACTTGAGATACAGGTCGTAGTCGCCGTCATACCGAATGAATGTCTGAGTGTTTTCATCAAAAGCGAGTACGGCCGTTGCGAGTCGATTGATAAGGTAACGATCGTGGGTCACGAAAAGGACGGCACCATCGTAGTCGCCGAGGGCATTTTCGAGTGTCTGAAGGGAATCGATGTCGAGATCATTGGTCGGTTCATCGAGAACGAGCAAATTCGCATTGGTACACATCATTTTTGCGAAAAGAAGACGACATTTTTCACCGCCGGAGAGGGTTGAAACGATCTTGGACTGTTCAGGCACATCGAAGAGAAAACGCGTCAAAAAGCCGCGTTTATGGACGGCATTGTGATTGATATAGACGTGATCACCATCCCCCAAAGTATCGTAAACGGAAAGCGTGGGATCGAGCTCCTGACGATGCTGAGAGAGGAAAGCGATGTGTGTATTTTTTCCAATGATTACGGTTCCAGAATCGGGTTCAATTTTTCGCGTCAGAACATTGAGAAGTGTTGTTTTACCGCAGCCATTGGCGCCCACAATTGCGCAGCAATCATCTTTTCTGAGGGTAAAGTCGAACGGTTTAAAGACAGGGTGATCGTAAGATTTTGAAATCTGTTCGGCATTAATGATGATGTTTCCGAGTCTTCCATCGGCAGTAAACGACATATTGAGCGAAGCTTCATGGACGACTTTAGCCTTTTTCTGGATTTCAGCGACGCGTTCGATGCGGGCGCGGGCCTTTGTTCCGCGAGCACATGGTGCGCGATGAAGCCAATCGAGTTCGGTCACGAGAAGGTTTGCGTATTTTTCCTGTTCTTTTCGACGCAGATCCATCAAAGCGGCTTTTTGTTCGACGAAATTGACGTAGTTTCCAGCAAAAGACAGCAGTTCACTGTGATGAATTTCGACAATTCTCGAAGCGATTGCATCGAGGAAGGCACGGTCGTGAGTCACGAGAATGATGGCGGCGCGATAATCACAAAGGAGAGCTTCGAGCCATTCAATCGTCTGAGTGTCGAGGTGGTTTGTCGGTTCATCAAGGAGGAGCAGATCGGGACGTTCGAGCAGGACTCTGGCAAGCGCAACTCGACGCTGCTGTCCGCCGGAGAGTGAAAGCATCGATTGATCGAGAAGATTTTCGGGAAGATTCAACCGTTTGAGCATTCCATCGATTTCGTGTTTCAGCTCCCAGCCACCGTGCTGTTCTATTTCAGCCTGAAGGGCCTCCTGATCATGACTGAGTTTTTCAATCTCGGCCGCATTGGCTGCATTGGCGATTTGCTCACACAACAGCTCATAGGCATTCATTCTCGCACGACGAGGCTCAAGTGCCTTGGCGACAACCGTTCTCGGCGTTTCATCCTCATGAAAGACAGGTGTCTGAGGCAGGTAGGAAATATGAATTTTCTTGTGAAAAACGAGTTCGCCATCATCGTGATATTCGAGACCGGCAAGTATTTTCAGGAACGTCGATTTTCCGCAGCCGTTGTGTCCAATGAGACCTATTTTTTCTCGTTCGGAAATGATGATGGAAAGGTCTTCAAAGACGGATTTGGCACCGTAAGATTTGCCGAGATGCTGTACAGACAGGATTGGGAGCATGATTTAGTCAAAGCAGAGAAAAGAAAACCGCCGCAGGAAACGGCGGAAGAAAATTAAAAAGAGAAAAAGCCTGAAAAAGCTAAATGGCGATACGAGCGATTGCCTCGAGAATATCGGTTCTCATGGCCCCCGGCCGCAGGTACATCAAGGCTCGTTTATAAAAGGTCACGGCCTGACGATGGTCGCCGGAGAGTTCAGAAAGTCTTGCATGAAGGACGATGAAATCGAAATTATTGAACAGTTCGACGACTTCGGCACTCAAAGCAAGAGCCCCGGAGATGTTATTGCTGTCGCACAGTTCCTGACACCATCCACGAATCATATCAAAAGCTCTGGACTCAGAAAACTCGCCGCCGCGATGAATGCCTCGACGAAGATTGCGAACAGCATCCTGGTAGAGACCATCCATTGAGTCGCACCAGAAAAGAGCCATATAGGCACTCGAGAGATCCGGGGCTTCATCCCTTGCGCGTGTGGCATAGTCCCGGCAGACGGCATCACAATGTCCTCGTTCAGCACACATCAAAGCGTATTCGGCACACGCCTCGGCTGTGGGAGCTGTCTGAACGATTTCGGCAAATAATTTTAACGCCTCATCATTCATTTCGAGACGACGCAAACACATTGCCTGCAAGCCTCTGGCTTCCCCCCCCTCACCAGGTTCAGCACAATCGAGTGCATAGGCGGCGGCTGCCTGGGCACCTTCATAATTACACTCGTCATAAAACTCTCTGGCTCGTTCCAAATGCAGTAAATACTGAGACACGTGAAATCTCCAATCTGGTCGAGGGATTATTTTGGGCACACGATGTACCCAAACAGTGTTTTGTGCAGATTGAAAATCAGCAACGCGTATAGACTGAAATCAGTTCAGGGGTTCGATCGCGGAAACGGCCGATAAATTTCTTGATGGATTCGAGGCAACCCGGTTCCTGATCGATATGAATTTTTTCTGCAAATGCTTCCCATTTTGCCAGCATTTCACGTTCTTTTTCGGTCGGCTCGGCTTTTTTCATGATCTTTTGTAAATTTTCAATCTGGAAAACATATTCGCCGAGTTCCGCAGGAATATGACGACCGCAATAAACTACCGGACCACACGGTTCGAGACGTCGTGCACCCATGCCAAGAAGGAATTTAAAGGGTGCGCCTGTGATTTTTTCGAGTTCCTTGAGCACTTCACCAAGATAGAGGCTGTCGAAATACAACGTGCCAAGATGCTGACCAAGACGTTCCAGTTCACCGGCCAGTTCCGTTCCCATCAACAAATCCTGCGTCATGATTTTCTGTTCGAGAACTTTCGTATCACACGCATAAAACGTCAATTCATCTTTCATTTTCTAACCTCTCCTGAGTACAGTTTTGTTCCCCCGAATACAACGGCTTTTACGACGAAATGCGCTCACACGCAAGACAGAGAGAATGAATCCGATGGAATGTCTAAAATAAACCGTGATCCGGAATATTCAAAATCCTTACTGCCTCATAAATCAATGCTTTCAGTGTTATGGATTTTATCGCGATATGATTTTTTCAGAATATTCCTAAAAATAATGGATATTCAAAAAGACCATCATCAGATTGCAGCTTGCATGACAAATGATGGCACCAATCAGTCCGTTTGTTCGATATCGAATGGTTCCGAACAAAAGTCCGGGGAAAAATGTCAGCATTCGACTTATATTTCCACTGGGAAGATGGGCTAGTGCGAAACAAAAACTCGCCAAAACGATGGCCAAAAAAGGCGCGGCTTTAGCCAATTTATTTTTCTGTCTGAAGAATTTGAGAAAAGCGGTCTGCAAATAACCGCGATAAAAAAATTCTTCCGGAAGAGCCACACCAAGCAACTGGACGAGGATTTCATAATAGAAAGGCGATTCAAGTCGCTGGTAGTTTTCCACAGAAAACTGAAAATCCATTCCCAACAAGCAAGTGCGAACGAAATGGTTTCCGAGAGCCACCGGAATCAACAAAAGACCGACAACGGCCAGTCCCGTCAAAAAGTCTTTATTATTCCACTGAACGACGACCCCGGCCTGTTCCTCATCTTGAGGACGAATGTGTCGAACAATGGCGAGTGGAACTGCAATCAGTCCGAGCATGGCAAAAAACCATGTCAAATCACTAATCGGACTGCCATAGCTGCTCGTCGCGACACAGACGACTGTCAGGACAAAACAAATGGCATAGGCCAGAAAAGGCTCTTTCATACCCAATCCGTCTCATTGAGGGCTGTTTCGGCCATAAATCGATGTGCCTTCATGCGGCAAACGGGACTGTTATCGCGCATAACGGCAGCAAGAAACCGAAGAATTGGCGATAAGATGTGACGTCTTTGAACCTCATCATTTTTTGCCAAAGCATTCTGACAGGTCTGACGAATCGTTTGATATCGAAGACGGCGAATGCCTTCAAGAACAAATGCCGGAATATTCTTTTGATGCAACGAGCAATCGGAACACAGGAAACCGACTTCCTGTTGAAACCATTCCGATTTTGCCAACGGTTTTGCGCACTGCGCGCACATATCGAGATTGGGCATTGCCCCAAGCTGATGGAGCAAAAAACATTCAAACCAGGCCAATACCGTTGACGAAAGCTCATGTGCCGTATTCATGACGGCGAACACAGACAAAAGAGAAGAAAACAAATCCACAACAGAAGCATCTTTTGGACAGACGTTGCCTACTGCTTCCAATGCGGCACAGGCACAGGCATACGCCGGCATATTGCCGAGAAGTGCATCAAATCTTTCGGCACTCCAGGCTCCGTTCAGACGCCACATATCCTGTCCCGGGCGTTCCGTGACCTCGACTTCATACACGGTCATAAGTTCAAGACTGTTCGGATACGATCGATTGCTTTGAATATGCGCCGCATACGTCGTCACAATGCGATCGTCATCCAAAAGCCAGTCAACGATCGCATCCGCATCCTTGACTCTCGTCATGCGAAGAATCAGACCGTTCACATTTCTTCCAGTGTTTCAATTCCGAGAAGATTCAATCCCATGCGAAGGACGGAACCAAGGGCATCGACCAAAGCAAGTCTTGCCGCTTTGACACTGGCATCTTCACACGTCAAAATCGGATGTCCGACTTTATCCGTGAAGATAAATGCAAATGACTTACAAAGATTGAACAGATATTCCGCAACTTTAGCCGGATCGCTAGAAGAAGCCGCCCACTGAATGATATCCGGACACTGCATCAGGGTCATGAGGACTTTCTTTTCTTCCGGTGTTTTCAAGGCAGCTAGAACGGCGGGATCAACGTGTGACTGATGCGTATAGCCTGCTTTTCTAAGGATTGAACGCGTGCGGGCATAATTCATCAGGCAGTACGCCCCTGTTCGGCCCTGCAGATCGAGAGATTTTTCGGGATTAAACTCCATCCAGCTCGTCGGCGTGATATTGAGCAGGAAATACTTGAGGGCCGCGAGTGCAATGACCTGGGCACGGCGTTCAAACTCAGCCTCATCGGCTTCGGCATAATGCTCGCGATCCGATTTGTTATCCATGACTTCGCGAACAAGACGTGCCATTTCCTCGATCAAATCATCGGTATCGACGACGGTTCCTTCACGGCTCTTCATGCGGCCGTTGGGAAGTGTCACCATACCATAAGAAAGGTGTTCAAATCGTCCCGAAAGCTCCGGACGAAGTTCGCCGAGAATGCCGAAAAGAACTCGGAAATGATGGTTCTGTTCATCGGCAACGACGTAAATCATCTTGTCATATTCATAATCTTTATATCGTTCAATGGCTGTTCCGATATCCTGTGTGATGTAAACACTCGTCCCGTTTGACCGAAGGACAATTTTCTCCCCGCTCAGACCAATTTTTGAAAGATCAAAGGCCGTTGCTTTGTCGGGAAGGCGATGGAAAATGCCCCGGTTCAGGCCATCTTCAATGATATCCTTGCCGAGTTTGTACGTTTCACTCTCGTAATAGAGTTTGTCGAATTCAATGCCGAGAGTTTTATAGGTATCGAGGAAGCCGTCAATAACCCAGGTATTCAGGAGTTTCCAAATGCGGCGAACTTCCGGATCACCGGCTTCCCACCGCACCAAAAGGTCCGTTGCTTCGGCTCCCAGACGGCTCTTTGTGTTGAAATATTTATCTTTTGTTTCTGATTTAAACGTCGAAAAGATATCGGCAGGTGCCTTGCCTTTTTTCTTGCCCTCGGGAAGGGCCTCATAATCCGCAATCGCCTTCAAAGCCTTTTTACCGGCCTCTGATGCTTGATAATCATCGAAAGCCTTCACGCCTTCGTCTGATTCGAGCCATGCTTTGTATTCCGCCTGAAATTCTTTTTCAAAACGGACATAAAAATCGCCGACGAGATGATCGCCTTTTTTGCCTGCGCTTTCCGGCGTCACGCCTTCGCCATACTTCATATAGACGAGCATCGATTTGCAAATGTGAACACCACGGTCATTGATGATATTGACCTTCGTCACGTCATATCCAGCCTTCGCCAAAAGACGCGACATCGATTCACCAATAACGTTGTTGCGAAGATGGCCTAAATGCTGGGGTTTGTTCGTATTGGGGCCCGAGAACTCGATCACAACTTTCTGGTCTTTGCGCTCTGCATCGCCAAAATGATCGCCTTTTTCCAAAATCTCGCCGAGGACGATCTGCGAAAGATTGGAGGTATTGTAGGCCATGTTCAAGTAAGGACCGCAAGCCCGAACGCCTTCAAACAGGGGGCTTCCGGACAATTTTTCCGCCAATGCCTGTGAAATGGCTACAGGATTGTTCTGGGCTTTGACATCAAGTCCGGAAAGCTTGCCGCGAAGCGCAAAACACGTCATCGCGATATCGCCAAACTGATTTTCAGGAACCGGATTCAGGCTTATCTGAGATGCATCAATCTGGCCGCCAAGTTCGTTACATGCAGAGGCTATAGCCTCGAGAATTTCTTTCTGAAAGGTTTGTACTGACATTTCTTTTTCGCAGTTAAGGTCAAATAAAAAAACGGAAAAATTCCGCCAAATTTAGACGCAGACGTATACAAAAAACGTGTGCGATTGTCACGAATTCCCATGCAGTTCTGGAAAGATGCTATGAGCCGCAAATGCAGCTCATACGCAATGCCGGACGCCGCTATGACCGTTCCGGTCATACACGGCTTTATGCCGGCTATTCGAAACGAATACGCCGGCATCATTTATCGTTGGCGGCGACAGGCGCCGCTTATTCGCAGCACACAGTCAATGGCTGCGAAAGCACGAGATCGTCGCGATGAACGATCACATCCGACATATAAAACCCTAAAATGGACTCGATTTCACTCGAATGATGGCCGGCAATTTTGCGCACATCGGCATCATCATATCGAACCAGTCCCTTCCCAAACACGTGTCCTTCTTTATCAGCCAGTTCCACAGCCTCGCCTTCCTGAAACTTGCCCTCAACCCCCACAACGCCTTTAGGCAAAAGGCTTCGACGCTGACTCGATATCACATGTTTTGCCCCCTCATCACAAATAATCCGGCCTTTCACCATCAACGATTCAAGCCAAACCTTGTGAAGCGTCTGCCTTCTTTCTGAAGCATACAAAAGCGTTCCGAGATTGTCGCCAGCGAGAACATCGAGAACAAACTTTGGCCGTTTTCCCTGCAAAATCAGAGTTGAAATACCCATACGAGCCGCCATACGAGCCGCCGATATTTTCGTTATCATGCCACCCGTCCCGACATCTCCCGAGCTGTCTTCGGCGTATGCATCAAGACGACTGTCAAACGCATCGATCTCTGAAATTCGCTCTGCATCCGGATTCACTTTGGGATTGCCGGTATAGACCGCATCGATATCACTCATAATAATGAGCAAATCCGCCTGACAGAGCACGGCTACACGTGCCGACAGCGTATCATTGTCACCAAAACGAATCTGATCGCATGAAACCGCATCGTTTTCATTGACAATGGGAACAACCCCCATTTCGATCAACGCCTCGAACGTCCCTTTGGCATTGAGAAAGCGCGTTCTGTCTTCCAAATCAGCCCGTGTCAACAGAAGCTGGGCGCATCGAAGCCCGTAATACTTGAGCTCTTCCTCGTAATAATTCATCAGGAGTGACTGACCAATGGCAGCAAGTGCCTGAAGCGTCGGAAGCGATTTTTCCCGATCCGGCCGCTCGCATCCCGTCAGACTTCGTCCAAGCGCAACAGCACCACTCGAAACGATAATTACGTCGCGGCCTTCTTTTCTCAACTGCGCAACCATCTCGATCAAACGACAAAAAACACCGCGATCAAGTGATTTATCACCGGCCTGTGTCAAAACCGCACTGCCAATCTTCAACACAATCCTACGGGACTGAGCGATCAAGTCACCGTATTGAACTCTCTTTTCCATTTTTTCCTTTGATGATTTTTCTTCCAAAACAGTGATTTATCACCACGGATAAATCCCCCACACTCACACGACTTCAATTCCGTCTCAGACAACAATTCCATGCCATCCTTGTCAACGAATTATTCTCTCATTATTCCCCCGGGCTTCCATCTTTCATCAATGCCTGAAGCTCATTATTCACCAGTTCATCCATCTTTCATCGATGCCTGAAGCTCCTTGATACGCGACAGTGAAATATGCGTCACGGATTCTATCGCTTGCAAGTCATCGCCTTTATTCAACAAATACATCACAAATTTTTCCCTCTCATCCCTAATTTCATCCCTTACCTCACCCCAGACTTCTTCTCTTACCTCATCCTTCACTTCTTCTCTTATTTCATCCTTCAAATCTTCTCTTATTTCATCCTTCAAATCTTCTCTTATTTCATCCTTCAAATCTTCTCTAATCACGTCAACCAATGAGCTCATATTTCCCTCCTTTTCAATGACTTTTAAGTCGTGAGTTCTCGCCGCCATTTCAGGGTAATGCATGGTGCGATAATTTGCATTTTTCATATCCGAAACCAGACGGCCGATTGCATCGTCACCTTTCCAGGCGCCGTTAATATAAACAATGTAAGCCCCAATGTCAGAATCTTTTCCCTCTGAATCGTAGCCACATAACCAATAACAGGGTTTTCCTCCCTTCAAGACGTCATGTTTCGTGATAAAAATCACATAACAGTTTTTCCTTTTGACGAACTCAATTCCTTTGGGCGTTTGAGCAAGAACCATTTTGGCAAGATAATGAAAAGCCCGTCTCGGCGATGAATCGCGTGAATCGTCCTGTATTTCAATGTTGTACGTCTCATTTTTCGAGTCTTTTGCCCAAATATCAAGACAAGCGCCTTTTTCATCAGGTGTCTCTCTTGGCACATTCTTTTGAACGATCAGCCTGATAACCCTTAGATCCGTTTTGTTCAGGCATACTCGAATCATCAGTTGTGCACATGCAATATTTCCCTCCATAAACACCTGCATATACCAATCGTCAAAAAGTGTCGCATCTTCAAAATACTGGCGATATTTTTCTTCACGCGTTCTATCGCCATTCTTTTCATGACTACCCATTTTACCTCCTTATTCAACTCATCAATCCATCTATTTCGATAAACAAGAGGTTTTCGCATCCAAACCGCTTGTGTGCCCCCTCATCGCTCGCTCAAACTCGTTTGTCAATAAACAAATAAAAATAATTTCAGTATTTCCACTCAAACCTAAACATATCAAAAATAATGAAAATCACTCGAAGCAGTTTCTTGAGTCAATCGCCTTATTTTATGCCGTAATTTTATCTTCTTTAAAGCTCATCACGGTTATCATCCGCACCCAAACACATGAACATTCAATACAAAACACAAAATCCAATACCGGCTACAGGCAAAACATGAGCACATGACGCCTCCGCCAAGGAATGCACCGACAGCACTCTATTGGAGACACATTCTTCAAAGTCAAAAACGTGCTTGCCAAAACCAGAAAATGACGTTCGGAGAAGCCCGTAAAACCTACACTTTTGCCTGTTCACGCTGTGACCGATATGCCTGACCGGAAGTCATTGCATTGGGAAATCGCAGGCTGCAATAATGCTGAACTGTTGGTGGAAACGGCGTCATATCTTTTGCCGAAAGCATTTCAACGCCTTTTTGCGTCAAGAAAACATGCCCGTACTCATCCATGCCAATGAGGCAGGCATCCCGCAAAAGCCCTGTCAAAACAGGAATTTCCTGTGCATCCAGGTAGTCGAGAAGGCCAAAAGTTGAAATCTGAGTAAGTGTCGGTTCTGCAGTTGATCCGCTCAATATATGAGCAATCTGACGCGAATTGACACGAAGTCCTGCTTTACAGCATCGCCCAACCGTTGACAGAAACTTGAGCAGAATGAAATGAACCGGCTCCGGAGGAAATTCTCCATTCACGCCTGGTTCAGGAAAAGGCGGTATCGCATGACACAAATCGCAGTGATGACACTTTTTAAAAGCCCGAGCCTCCCGGCTCCCAAAATAATTCAGAACAAACTTTGTACGACAATCTTCTTCAAAAACGTATTTCGTCAAATCCGCCAGCTGACGACGGCTATTGCGACGCTGCATTCGACTTTCATCAGACAGAACACGAATGATATTGTCCGGTGCTTTCTGGCGCCAAATCACGCTTCCATCCGTCCCAATATCGATCAGGTCGCATGACCTCATTTTACGCAGTGCAGCATCAACCTGACTGGCAGCACTTTTTTCAAAGGCATTTAAAATTTCTTCACTGGAAAGTCTTGTCCCCGGAACAGGAACTGCCTCACCAGGTGCTGAAAACATCTCAAAAATCGTCCGATAAACCGTCAAATCCGGACAACCATTGTCGATAAAAAACTCCTGTATTTTCACATCGCGCCCGGCATACAAAAGGACGCAGTCTGCCGGTTTTCGATCGCGCCCTGCGCGCCCGGATTCTTGTGTATAAGCTTCCACGGAGGAGCTCATCGAAAGATGCAAAACATAACGAACATCCGGTTTATCGACGCCCATGCCAAACGCTGTTGTCGCAATCAGGCAATGAAATTCGTCGTTCATAAACTGTTCTTGAATTCGCGTTCGAATCGCCGGCGATAAATTGGCATGATACACACCAACCCTTAACCCGTGATTGCGAAGATAGTCACCTGCAGCTTCAGCCTGTTTTATCGTCGAAGCATACAAAATGCCGCATCCAGGATACTTGCGCTTAAATCCGCATCGATACTGAATGTAATGACGAACGTATTCGAGAGCAAATTCCAATTTTTCACTTTCCGTCCGCATCTTCCTGACAGAAAACCGCAAATTCTGGCGATCGAAACCGAGAATATGTGTTTCCGGCTCTTTCAATGAAAGCTGTTCCGAAATATCGCGCTGAACTGTCGGCGATGCCGTCGCCGTCAATGCGATCGTCGTCGGCATATTCAAAGCTTCTCTCAAAACTCCGATTCGGCGATAATCCGGCCTAAAATCATGCCCCCATTGACTGATGCAATGCGCCTCATCCACTGCGAGCAGCCCGATCGTCACATTTTTGAGCAAATGCTGAAACGACTCGTTTCGAATTCTTTCCGGTGCCACAAATAAAAATTTGATTTCACCCCGATAAACGCGTTCACAAATGGCCTGCTGTTCGGAAAAACTAATCGATGAATTGAGATTTGCCGCCCTAATGCCTTTTGCAATAAGGGAATCCACCTGATCTTTCATCAAAGCTATCAGAGGACTGATGACGAGTGTCAGACCGGGCAGAACCAGTCCCGGAAGCTGATAACACAAGCTTTTGCCGCTTCCCGTCGGCATCACGGCTAACGTATCATGACCAGCCAAAACCGATTGAACAATTTCTTTCTGTCCATCGCGAAATCCCGGGAGACGAAACACATCATTTAAAGCCGCCTCGGCCATCTGCAAATATCGATTTTCGCCGCTCACGAGTTCCGAACACTCCATCATTTCATTGAAGACACTCATTGTCTTGACTAAGACTTGTGTCTATCACGATCCGCCTCTCCGGGGCTAATCATTCCGTGAATAACATGATCGTTACTTTTGTTTCTACACTGTTGTATAATCTACTGTTTCTGGCTGTATTCAGCCTAAAACCAGCAATAACCGGCACTTTGAGTGCCTTTTTCATTACCAGCACTTTGTAGTGCGCCTTTTACAAGGAGTCTCGATGTTTTTAACACCATGGCTTTTTTCACTTTTGGGGCAGGCAACTCCAGAAGCAGCACAGGCTGTCGAAACAGCTGTTGAAGCAACCGCTGATGCTGCGCAGGTCGCCGCGTCCTCTGGTCTAGGCTGGATTCCCTGGGCAGGATTTCTCATTCTCGTTTTTTTCCTTCTCGGACTCGATCTCGGCGTTTTAAACCGAAAAATTCATGAAGTATCCACCAAAGAAGCCCTCAAAATGACCGCTCTTTGGGTGACTCTTGCGCTTCTTTTCTCCATCTATATCTATTTTGCATACAAAGGACAGTGGTTCGGCCTTGGAACCCATGACGGCGCTGAAACCGCCGAATCCGCCGTTGTCAACTACCTCTCCGGTTATCTCATCGAAGAGTGTCTCTCCCTTGACAATGTTGCCGTCATGGCAATGATACTCGCCTCGTTCCGCGTCCCGCTCAAATTCCAGCACCGCGTCCTGTTCTGGGGTATCCTCGGCGCCCTCGTCATGCGCGGTATCATGATCGCCTGCGGTGCCGCTCTCGTTTCGTCCTTTGAATGGGTACTCTGGATTTTCGGTGCCCTGCTCGTCTACCTCTCCATCAAAACAACCTTTGGCGGCGACGACGAAACCGATCCTCAGGACAAATGGATTACCAAATTCCTCATGAAGCATTTCCGTTACGATCCCAAAATCGAAGGAATGCATTTCATCCGTAAAATTGACGGCAAAACCTTTATGACACCGCTTATCGTCGCGCTCTGCGTTGTCGAAGTCAGTGATGTCATCTTTGCAGTCGACTCCATCCCCGCCATTTTCGGTATCACAAAAGATCCGTACATCGTCTTCACATCCAACATCTTTGCCATACTCGGTCTTCGTTCTCTCTACTTCGTTCTCGCCAGCATCCTTGAGAAATTTGCAGGCCTCAAATACTCTGTCGGCGCCATCCTGCTCTTCGTTGCAGTCAAACTCCTCGCAGAACCTTTCTGCCTGATTTGCAATAAATTTTTGGGCACAGGCTTTGAGGATATCTTCAAAACCGCACCCGTCTGGACAAACCTCGCAGTCATCGGCGGTTTCATCGCCATCGGCATCATCGGAAGTCTGATTTATGACTCAAAACATCAGAAAGACGACGTTAAAGACGATGAAAAGAAAGACGACGAAAAGAAAGACGATGAATAATCAAGCCGTGTCATAATTTTCACACCAAAAAAGGACGCTTTTGAGCGTCCTTTTTTGGTTCTTACAGATGGCGCATCAGCGCGCCCATCGCCTGAGGCGATGGAAACAGCATGGCAAACGCCTGAGTCTGTGCCAACAAACGCATCCACGCCGTCAAATGATCTGATGCATGTTCGATATCCTGTGCAGCGACAAGACCACCAACTGCGAGTCCGAATGTCCCGAGAGAAACGGCCGGAAAGCGGGATGTTTCGCGCAAAAATACGGCTTCATAAAGGGCATATCGAAGGTAACGACCAAAAGGAGAAGCGGCATCCAAATCATTCATATTTGTGAGAGGTTTTGTCATGACATCACAAAGCGATCGAACGTGATCGGCATGAGGCGTCGAACCGAGTTTTTCGGCCTCCGCACGAAACATTGGCTCAATGGCGCGAAGCGTTTTCTGAAGATCCTGCAAAAATGGTTTGGGAAGCGTCGAAAGATTTGTGCGCGTTCCGCGCGCCAGAGAAGCGAGCAGCGAAGCATATGACAAATCACTCTCAAGCCAGGTCAAAATCTGGCTCTCCTGAATGCGTCCCTGAAGCAGTTCATCTTCATCAGGTATGCGAAGCACGGGACGGAACGAAGCATTTGAAATCAAATCATCGAGGACGTCTTTCATTGCATCATCGGCTTTCAGCTGACTGATTTCATCGCCACTGCATGGCTTCATGCAGCAAACGCGCATATTGGCGTAGCAGTAGGGCTTGATTCCGATGCGAATTTCAGATTCCGTAGCAATGGCAATGACAGGGAAACGGCGGCAAGCCGCCGGTTTTTTCATCGCACCAAAGTGACCGTGTATTCGGCATCGATTGTTTTCATCGAGGAAAAAACATCTTTTACCCGGGAAATTGAGGAAATGAAGACAGGTACCGTCCGGCTTCAGCCCTTTCATGATGGGGTTGACGTCTTTGGGGATGTCATCGAGATTTTTGTGTGCCTCGAGGACATTGGAATGCTCGTCATCGGTCAGGGGTCCAACGAGCTGTGCCATGCAGGAACAGCCGCACATTTCGCAGGTATGCGAAATGGGATAAGGCATTTTAAGACGAGGCTCACAAGCATGCATCTGCACGACCTGAAGGCGGCCAAGTTCTTCCAAAAGGGGAGCCACAGACTTCGCAGAATGTGCATTTCCCGTCATCACAACGAGTCCTGTCAGGATTTCATCCAGTGATGCATCCGGCATTCTCAAAAGGATGTCGACGATACAGACCTGAACCGGAGTCAAATCGACGGGGTCTTTTCCGAGCCGGACAACCGGTATCGTATTGGACGACGTTTCCAGTGAAATATCAGGAGCGCAGCGAAAATATGAGAGCATACAAACACCTCGTCAAATCATCGGCACCCGGGCATTGCAAGCCGGGCACAAAACACACAAAAAAAGGACAGCACTGCGTATCGGGCGTGCCCGATAGCGGTGCCACGCCTGACGTATCCGTCAGGATAGGCAGGCCTCAAACCACATCAATTTTTCGCACCAGCCTCAGAGCTCATAGGCGTAACCGATGAGTGATTCTGTCTTCTGGCCTTCACAGTTTGAAGCCGGCGACACAAAATGCGATCCGTTTCCTGGCACAATGCATCGGTAAATAGGCTTCGTACCGGAGACCTGAGAGGTATAGACATAGCCCATCGGGCCCATGCTGAGCTGGTTATCCCCCTCGCAGTTGGGATCGGTCGAAATCATGGCATGATCGCCTTTGACGCCGCCCACGCGGCATTCGTACACCATCACGGTTCCAGCGGCAGGCTCGCGAAGGATTTTCCACGCGCGTTCCTCGTTAAACCCCGAAGGAAGCTGACGCGTCGTGATCCAGTGCTTTGAATTTTTGCTTCCCCGGACCATTCTGACGTACGGCAGGTATTCAAAACCGCAGTTCAGAGAACCGCTCTGATTGGCCAGAGCAAAGGTTGACCAGGCAGGTTTGGCAGGACTCGGATGACCGCTTCCGTTCTGACCGGCCCAAAGTCCTAATGCAAGTCCTGCCGCCACTTCCGTCGAATGATCGAGGAGCCTGTGATAGATAAAGCTCTCGACACCCGGAGTTCCGAGAACGTTTCGAAATGCCTGGCACAGCTGCGAGGCCTGTTTTGTCTGCATCGCCGCGTCAATGCCATTGATGCCATTTTCCGTAAGCTGTATTTCCCAGGCGTGCGGTTTATTGGGATAATTCTTGCGAAGCCAACCGGCCAAAACGCCGATATTTCCAAACGTAATGGTGCCGGAGTTGCCCAGATCGTCAGCCCCGAAGGACGGATTGGTCAGATTGGGAGGATACGAGTGATACGCCACGCGCCACTCGCGGTTTCCGAGTTTTGGAATAAGGGACTTCAAAAACTTCTCACCGGAAGACACAGGCCGGGTCTGTCCCATCAGGTCACTGGTCCAGTTATGTTCGAGCGAAATCAGGACTTTTGCCTGTTTCTGTTCCTTTCGAGCATAGTCGTAGGCGGCATTCCAGCTTTCGGCATAGACTGATGTCCAAGTATCGAGGTTGCATGTTCCCTTTTTGCAGCCGTAATTGAACCATTCGGTTGCATTGACTTCGTTGTGAATGACGAAATCGGCGATGCGTCCATGTCCATTTTCGCCGTTGAAGTAGTTGGCGAGGAAACCGACAAAACGGCCATAATGCTGAGCCCCCTCGGTGGTTGGGGCACAAAAGTAATCGGCTACGACGTTTGAACAGGACCGTCTGCACCAGGCCGGAACGCCATAAACGATAGCCGTCACGAGGACACCGGCCTTTGAATACTCTCGAATGGTTTCTTCAGTTCTGGCGTCGATATTGTAACAATAACCATCGTACTTGACCTGTCCTGCGGAGCAGGAGGTCGAAGCCGTCGGCTGCCAGGCCTCCCAGACCAGGTTCATGGAGACGCCGTGAACTTTATTTCCAATGATCTCGTCGCGGTTCATGAAATCGGGCTGAAGTCCCTTGATGCTCTGCCGTTTCGGGTACGTATCCTTGACGGGATCCGCCTTGCAGACGTTGGATGTGCAGGTCTGCCCGGAAGAGCAGGTGCCGCAGTTCAATTTACCGCCGCAGCCGTCATCGACATTACCGCAATTTTTCCCCAGTTCGGCACAGGTTTTGGCCTTGCACTGACAAACGTTGGATGAACAGGTCTGATTGGAGCTGCACGATCCGCAGTTTATTTTATTGCCGCAGCCGTCGTCGACATTACCGCAATTTTTCCCCATACCAGCACAGTTTTTGGGGCTGCAGCCGCACGTTCCGGCATTACAGGTCTGACCGGATCCGCATGTTCCGCAGTTAATCTTTCCACCGCAGCCATCGTCGGCCGTGCCGCAGTTCAATTTCAAGTCGCCGCAGTTTTTGGGACGGCATCCGCACGTTCCGGCATTGCAGGTCTGACCACCTGGACACGAACCGCAGTCCAGAGAATTTCCGCACCCGTCATCCGCACTGCCGCACGAAATCCCGAGCTGGGCACAGGATTTAGGACGACACTGACAGCTTCCGCCCTCGCATTTTTCGTTCTGTCCGCAAACCGTTGTGCAGGAACCACAGTGGGCATCATCCGACGACGTATCGACGCAAACGCCGTCGCATCTCGTCTGATTTGCATCACAATTGGAACTGCAGCTGCCATCGACACAAAACGGAGTATTTCCGGAACAGGTCTGTTCGCAACGGCCGCAATGGGCAGCATCATTTGATTTCACACACGTTTCATTACAACAGATTTCATCGGCCCCGCACGCCATGGTGCCGCAAGACGGAACGCAAGTTCCGGCCTCATTGCAGACCATTCCATCGCCGCACTGACACGAGATCGTACACACGCCAGTGTCGCAGTAAAGACCGGCATCGCATGGCGAATCGCATCCGCCGCAGTGTCGTGACGACGACATGATATCGACGCAAGCCTCACCGCAGCACGTGTATCCATGCGCGCATCCGTCTTCGCACGACCCCGTTTCCCCCGGCACAACGCAAGTTCCATGCAGGCAGATTTGGCCGTCACTGCATTCATTCCGGCATGAACCGCAATTCATAATATCGACATCCATGTTGACGCAGCTCTCGCCGCAGCACGTGTTCGGGTTCTGGCAGTTTTCGTCACAGGCTATTTGTTCCTGCGCCACGCATCGGCCGCCCTCGCAGGTCCAGTTGTCGGGACACGAATTGCCACAGACACCGCAGTGCCCTGAATCAGATTGAGCATCAACGCATGTCACACCGCAGCACGTCAGGTTCTCGGCACATCCGCCGCATGAATCCCCTGCCTCTTGACATTCCCCGTTAACGCAGACCTCACCGATTCTGCATGACGTATCGCAGTCACCGCAATGAAAACGGTCCGTCAAAAGTGTTGTGCATGCAAAATCGCAGCAAACGGCACCATCCTCACAGCCGCCGCATGCATCCTGAGTCTGGATAACACCGTCACTGCACCCAGAAACGACCAACAAACACGCCAAAAGCGCACTACTTCTATATTTCATGTCATAACCTTGAGACAAAATGATTTGTGACGGGGGGAAGTATCCCCCCGCGCCGCTATGTGCTCGCAAGCTGCGCGCATACGCGTCTCCCCTTTCTTTCACATCTATATATACTTGATTGCTGGCGTATTTAACAAAACTAAAGACAAGTGACGCTCTTTTTCTCTACTCCGTACCCGCGCGCCTGCAAAGGCGCGAGTTCCAGCTGACCGGTGACAAAAAAACGTTACATAACAGTCAGGGCTAATTCACAAATCTTCTTGAAATATGAGCAGAGATTGCGAAAAACGGATTATTCGCAACGATAAGGCAGAAATTGCCGAGAGCCGGGTCGAGGCGTTGTGTACAACGCCTTGGCCCGGCGAGGAACCACTTAAAATATTGAGGTTTCCAAAGGGCTCAGCCCTTTGGTGGAGTCTGGGGCAGAGCCCCGGCGGGGTTCGGGGCAGAGCCCCGACTGATTAGTAACAAAAAAACGCCAATACCGAAAAAAAAGTTTGACACAAACCGGTCAAATGCGTAAAAGGCCGCTCGTTCGATGGATTTCATCGAAACGGGGCGTAGCGCAGCCTGGTAGCGCGTCTGCTTCGGGAGCAGAAGGCCGTAGGTTCAAATCCTATCGTCCCGATTAAAAAGGCACGATAAAAATCGTGCCTTTTTTTTTTACTGTTGTAAAGTAAGTGCGGTTTTTTATTGCACTCCACCTTCGCAGGAAATCCAAATGATAAACAAGGAAGAAATCAGTCAAATCCTCAGAGAAGATCCCGAGAATTTCGGTGCATTGTTTGAGCTTGCCATTTCTTTCAAGGATGAAGGAAATTTCGCCGGCGCGTTTGCCATGGCTGAACGAGCTATCGAAAGTTACGAAAACAATCCAATTCCGAGTTATCAAAACTCCTACTTCATCATCAAGCGCCTTCATTTGATGGTGTTAAAAGAACATCTCGATACCATTCTTGGTCCGGCATTTCAGCTTCTCGACCAGCGATGGATGCCGGTATTCAAACTTGGACGTCCGCGTGAAATGGCCTGGAATGTCACCACCGAAAATCTCAAGTTTATAGAAGATGCCTTGAATGCGCCGCAGCTTAAAAAACTGCGTTTTCTCAATATCAATGTTCTCGAATCACCAGATGAAGTCTGGACTGCCATTACAAACAGCAATCTTGCGAATTTGAAGGCACTCAACATCCAGTTCATTAAAATGCCGGATTCGCGGCATTTCAAAAATCAGTTGCGAAACGCCAAAACCAGTCTGACAGGTATCACAACGGCGACTTTCAGAATGCCGCGCCTTGACGACACATTGGCAATTCCCATTCGTGAATCTCTTGGTACGCTTGAAGCATTCAATCTTACCTCTCTTGAACGTTCCGGCATTTCACCGGGTTTCTGTGAAGCTCTTGCAGATGACGAGCGCTCCAATACGCTCACGCGTTTAAGTCTCGTCGGCACAACGATTGGCAATGAAGGTCTTTTCGCCATTCTGTCGAGTGAAAATTTCAGTTCTCTTCAGGCCCTCGATCTTCGGGACGGCATCATGACAAATGGTGCAGCAAGAGTCATCACGGCAGCACACAATCTGCCTAAACTGCGTTCAATAGACGTCAGCTACAACATGATTGATCCGGCCGGTATCAATATGCTTCAATCGGCAACAAAACTTGAAATCATCTGCGAAGGCCAGCACGAGCGTCCTCGGGGAAGAAAAGGCACTTATCGAGGCAGCTGACGCATTCGTGACAAAGCCTTCTGAATTTCTTCAGAAGGCTTTTTTATTGCCTTTTGTGACATCATTCCCCATCGAGATGAAGGTCTGTCATGGTCGGATGGGCAGCAACATCTTTAAGAGCAACGCCATCTTCGCGAAGAACATTGAGGTTGCTGTCCGACCAAATTTTTGCCTGAGCAGCTATCAGCTGTTCCACCATGGCCTCGAGTTTGGGGTATTTTTTAACTCGAGGTGACGATTCATCAAATGTCTTCATGACCTCTGAAATCTGAATGGTATCGAGAGGACGAGCCAGATAATAAACGGGAGAAAATTCCCCCTCAATTTTTTTGACGATATTGATCCCAACGAGTCTGTCCAGAATGGCATCAATTGCCTGAACCGGATATACGCATTCGACAGAAAGTTCTTCAGAAGTCTGTGGTTCGCCACCTCTGCACAGATTACGAACGAGCGACGCGAGTACTTCGAGAGCCGCATAGTTACCGAGAAACACCCAGGTATCATTCTCACCGTTGTCTTCGTTGTAACATTTTCGAAGGCAGAGGCTTCTCATGTTCTGCATACAGTAACCGGCTTCGACACCGAACAAAAGCATCATCCATGTCAGATACAGCCAGAGCAGAATCACGGGGATAATCCCGAGAGCTCCGTACAGAATGGTATTATTGGAATTCGATTGAAAAGCGAATGTCAGATAGATGCTGAACCCGAATTTGGCAACTTCGATAATCACGGACGCCATGGCAGCGGGAATGATCGCGCTTTTGAGCTGAACCCTGGTATTGGGAAGAAATTTAAAGAGAACGAAACAGAAACCGAAAACGAGGAGCAGTTCTCGAACGAGTTTCCACCAGAAGCCACTGAAGACGAACTCGGAAATGAACTGGGCCGCCTGAAAGATAGAGAAGGAAATAAGCAAAGGGCCGAGTGTTACGATGGCATAAAAAAGAAGAATGCGCAGATAGAAAGCCCTGGGTTTGGCGACGCGCCAGATATCGTTAAAGCAGTCCTCGACATGAACAAAGAGCATGACGCTCGTGACGAGCAGTGAAATGACACCGATGGGACCCAAACCAATTTCGAGGGTTCGAGTGAGGCTTTCTGTCAAAAAATTAGCAATCGTGTCACCGGCGACAGGGATGACGAACTCATTGATTTTGAGGATGAGTTCAGGGATGCTTGCTTCCTTGTTGAACGTGATGATGAGGCTTCCGCCGACAACCATAAACGGAATAAGTGCGAGCATTGTGGTATAGGTACCGCTGGCAACGCGAGTAAAGAGGCGCAGTGAACGAACCTCTGTAATGAAGATCGCGATGTAGCAGAGGAAACCATAAAAGGCGCGTCGATACCATTTTTCGCCATCGAGTTCGGTCAGATAGTATTTTTTTTGTTCTGCTCGAATATGTTTTATGAAATTTTGATATCGGGACATATTATTACCGAAGGCAAAAACCATCAGCCACAGTTTGCTCAAACTACGAAATTACGATAGAGGAAGCCAGCCAGCGGGCATTCATTAATCAATACAACAGGTCCGGCCATGTCAGAATCGAATCAGCCAACAGAAGAAACCATCAATCGAGTTGCAAGAAAATACCGCCATATTGGCTTTGCCATATTTGGCGGTCTGGCACTCATTCTCTCGATATTTTTCGCCTATTCAGCCATTACGAGCATACAAAATGGCGAAATCTATGATCCGTTCACAGGAGCCAAAGTCGTAACGGAATAGTGCGGATCAATTTTTAAATTTGATCGAAGTGATGACGGAGCGGCACCATTTTTTGTCGTTATTGACGGGTTCCTGAGAATCGCTGGTACAGGTAATCACGTACGTGGAATTAAGGTGAAACAACAGGGCCTGTTCGACGTCGATATCACGACGGTTATATCGGAAAGAGAATTTAAAGAGGAAAGCATCTTCAGCGTAAGCGGTTTCTTTTGTTGCATTGAGAACCTGGAAACCGTCGGCGTAACTAAACCCGTCGTGACTCTCCATCAATTTTTTTTCATAAGCCTTCACGATTTCAGGTGTCTGAACGGAGGGCACTTCGGAGAGGACGATAACGGAGACAGAGGGCACAAACTCGGGAGGCGTTGCGGAGTCGACGATAGGCGGCTTAATCTCCTCGGGTTTATTGGCATCTTTCGCCTCTTTATTTTTAGCGAGACGTTCGTCATCAGCCTTTTTTGAGGTATCGGTATTTGAGAATTCGGGGAAGAAGATGACGTCGAAGCGGTCGGTGCCGGAAACCTGAATATTGTCAGGAACGTGACCGCTCATTGCCGAAGCGTTTGAAGCGTCGAGGCGTGTCCAATTTTCGGGAGGCCGGATCTGATAATCGAGATTGCTGGTATAGAGTCCATTTTCATAATTACCGGCGAAAGCCAGTGAAGGAACGAGGACGAGGAATGCAGCAGCCGCATATTTTAACATCATAGGGACACCAAAAAAGGGTTCAGTAAAAATAAAAAAAGACAACAACTCCGAGAAGCTGTTGTCTCATATTTTCAAGTCAAATTCAACGGCCAGAGCCGCTTCTCAAATTAAGCCTGGGAGGCATTGAAAAGGCGGGTCAAGCGACCGATTTTACGGCTGGCACGTTTAGCAGGAATGATTCCTTTGCTGGCAGCTTTGCTGAGTGTTGCAATGGTTTCATTCAGGGATGCGCTCAGGCCTTCAGCTTTATTTTCAGCTGCTTCGCGGAAAGCGCGAACGGAATGTTTAACACGGGAACGAGCGGCACGATTGCGTTCTGTACGTTCGGCCGTCTGACGAATGCGTTTAAGGGCTGATTTATGATGAGCCACTTTCTTTTCTCCTCAAAAATTCCAGTAACTAATGCCGAAAAAGCGTCCCTACTTGACGCCTAAACAACGGACGCGGGCAGATACCACTGGACACAGTTTTTGTCAAGGTTAAATCTTACTTTCGTCCTCATGACAGACCCAAAGACCCGGCTGCCATGCCGGATCCCATATTTACGACTGTCCAAAGGACAGCTTATTTCTCTTTCGACGGGCGAAGGGCTTCCGCCTCTTCTTTATCAAAATAAATAATGCGCTGACAATTCTGACAGCATTCCAGCGAATTCTGACGCTGCAGAACAATATATGCCTGCGGCTGAAGTTTCATGTGGCAGCCCGTGCACGTGCCTCCGGAGGCAGAAACCACAGCTTCACCATGACGTTTGCTGCGAATAAAACGATAGCGAGCAAGAATCTGGGGCTTGATACCGCGAGACAGCTCTTTGGACTGCGCCTGAAGCTCGGCAACCCGTCCTTCAATGGCTTCCGCCGCCTTACGAACGTCTTCACTGCATTTATCGATCATGGCCTTCAGTTCGTCGCATTCAGCCGTTTTTTTGGCGTTTTCAGCCTCGGCTTCCGACACTGCTTTCTGAAGTCCTTCAATTTCACTCTCAACCTGAGATGAAATCTTCTTAAAGTTTTCAATTTCACGTTCCAATGCAGCATAATCGCGCGAATTTGTCACCGCATTGAGTTTAACGTTGGCATGATCCTGACCTTCCTGAGCCTTGTCGCGCTCAGCAAATTTCGTTTCCAGAAGTTTTTTCTGTTCAGAAAGTTTTTCCGCTTCCGATTCGCGAATTTGCTCCAATTCCTGAAGCTGTTCCATAAAACCGTCCACTTCGTCTTTGCGTTTCTCAACATCAAGTCGAAGTTCTTCCTGAGCCAGATCGATCTTCTGAAGCTCTTTCAATAATTTGAGTTGCTCGTCCAATCCCGCTTCTCCAGAGAAAATGAAAAAAGCCCGTTGCCTATACAGTGCAACGAGCTTCTTTTTAATGATTAACCAAATTGTTTCGACACATTCCCGAACTCACTCAATCCAGCATGTGTGTTCAAATGTCGCATCAATTTTACCCCTTCTAAAAATGGACCCACAGGGACTTGAACCCCGAACCCGCTGATTATGAGTCAGCTGCTCTAACCGATTGAGCTATAGGTCCCCTGTCAAACCGTCAAATTCGGAACGACAAGCGCGCTTTATAAAGGCATTTTCCTCTATTGTAAACCCTTTTTTCTGTTTTTTGTTATCCACCACCACATACACCTACACATTATCCCAACAGTATAAACTTCCTCATCTATCTATGGTTTTGTGTGCGGGGGGCAAAGCCCCCCTGCGGCGCTATTTGCTAAGCAAATACGCGCCTACCCCCCATGCGGGGACACCCCGCAACGCCCCGACACAGCCCGCTTTCCCTTCTCTAAAGCCACTTTGAACAAAACGTCATTTAACAATTAAAAATCTTTTTATTCTATTTCACAGGGAACGTGCTAAAAGCCGCTCGTTTCTTTCCGGCTGTCGGAAACCTTTTTTATTCACTTTTATCTTTTTTCAAAAATTACCATGAGACTCGAAATCGAAAAAACACTCGACTCCCTTCGCCCCATGCTTCAGGCTGACGGCGGCGATCTCCAGTTTGTCGACTATTTCAACCGCATTGTTTTCGTAAAACTGACCGGAGCCTGCGAAGGCTGCCCGCACGCCAATCTCACCATTCAGAACGGCATTGAAGCAAAACTTCTCGAACTCTACCCTGACGAAGTCGTCGAAGTTCGCGATGTCACTTTCGAAGATGCCTCCCTATAAATAAGGAACCTCTGAACAAAACGATGTTTTATGGCAGAAATTGAAGAGAGCCGGGTGTGGGGCCCCGGCGAGGAACAATTGATAGGCAGCACCAAATGACTTAAACCACCTATAAAAATTGAGGATTCCAAAGGGCTCAGCCCTTTGGTGGGGTTTGGGGAAAAGCCCCAAAAACATCTTTAATCAGACCTTCCCGAAGGAGATATATCATGCAGGAAAAGGCCACCCATATTACCAATGCCATTCTCTTTGACGAAGACATGCCGCTTCAGGGCGATCGCGAAGTTCGAAGCGTCACGGTTCAGGACAATACCATCACGGTGACAATCGCCGTTTCCAAAGTCAACAACACCGAAAAACGCTTCGGCATGGAAGACGCGATTCGCAGTGCCATTCAAGCCGAGTTTCCGGATGCCAAAGTACGCATTCTCTCTCTTGCCATTGACGGCGTCGACGAACCGAGAGGAAACTGTGAACACGGCGGCCATGCAGCAAAAGAGCTTCCGCCCAAAAAGCCGATTGACGGCGTCAAGCATGTCTGGCTCGTCAGTTCCTGCAAAGGCGGCGTCGGCAAGAGCACTGTCGCACTTAATACCGCACTTGCCCTCAAAGCCATGGGACGAAGTGTGGCACTTCTCGATCTCGACGTCTATGGCCCCAGCATTCCCGCCCTGGTCGGAACTGATCTTCCGCCCATTGTCGTCGGAAATCTCATCGTGCCGCCGGAAATTCACGGACTGTCTGTCCTGAGCATTGGCTTCATGATCGAAAAAGATCAGCCTCTTATGTGGCGCGGCCCAATGGTTGCCGGCGTCATCAACCAGCTTCTCTGGGAAGTCGACTGGTCCGGACACGACGATCTCGTCATCGACATGCCCCCCGGAACCGGTGACACATATCTCTCCATCCTTCAGAGCATTGAAGTTGACGCCGCCATTCTCGTCACGACGCCTTCAGAACTCGCTCTGGCCGATGTCAAACGCGGTGTCGGCGTCTTTGAACCCTACGGCGTCAATGTTGCCGGCGTCGTCGAAAATATGGCCACTTACGCATGGGACGGCCGAGAAACCGTCATCGATCTCCTCAACTCCCTTAATCTTGCCGATGATGCCTCCAAAAAATCGCTCGATCGCATCAAAAAAATGCTCGACACGACCAAATCCATCCGCATCTTCGGCAATCACACACAGGCCATGTGCGATGAGATCAAAAAACCTCTCATTACATCCATCCCGCTCGACATCGCCCTCCAGAACGACAACGATTCCGGAACGCCATACATGCTCAATCCCAAGAAAAAAGCCATTCAGGAATCCTTTATGACCATCGCTCAGTTCCTTCTCAAACAGGTAAAGAACTGATTGACAGCCTCCGGGTTATGGCAGATTTGCCGACTATTCCAGTCGGGGCTCTGCAATGCCAGCCGTCCACCAGACGGCCGCCATCTCGCCCCCTGACGTATCGCGTATTTGTATGTCATAACCCTTTCTGGTTTTCAAACACTCCAAATCGTGGCATTTAATACTTTTTAGCTTTTTCTTGAAATTCTGTTAAACTTCAGGCAGAAAAGACGGGCAGTTTTGACGTAATATCTGTAAGTTCATCTATATAAGGAAATAGCCATGGGTATCGGTGAAAACATCAAGGCCATTCGTGAAAGCAAAAACATTTCTCTGATTCAATTTTCGGCAATGACAGGCATTGATGCCGAAAGCTGCGAAAAAATCGAAGCCGGTTCACGCGCGCTTAATGCATCAGAAATCCAGTCCATCTGCATGGCACTCGGCGTTTCTTTTGAAACACTTGTCGCTCAGCGGTCAGATCCGGAACCGGAAATGCAGCCATCCGTTCTCATGCCTGTTGACGAACTTCAAAAGCTGCTCGGAAAAATGTAGTTCAATCCATTTTGAGCCCGAACTTCTTTTCGGGCTTTTTTATTGCCTGTCCTTATTTTTCCAACACTCCAACTTCATGGCCTGAATATTGCTTAAATCAAAAACGCTTTTTATGCGCTTTGAAAATTTTGCTTCACTTTTCCCCATTCCATCCATGAAAGGAGAGAACCCATGTTGAAAAAATCACTCACCTTCTTGCTTGCAGCACTCGCTTTCACCGCTTTTGCCTGTGACGACGACGAAAGCGATCCCGATGCACCGAAAGTTTGCGACTATTACACGTATGCAGCTCACTGCGATGGGGATTACGCCGTCAGCTGCGCTGAAAATTTCCGCGTCGTTTACGACCCATGCACGGCATGCAGAATTGAAAACAATGCATTCCAGTGCAGCAACACCTCAAATCCCAGCAAACCAAGCACCCCGAGCAATCCCAGCAAACCAAGTAATCCCAGCAACCCCGGAAATAACTATGTCGAAGGCGCCGATTGCGGCGACGTCACAGTTGCCGGTCTTTGCACGAGCAGCTCGGAAGGCGTTTACTGCGATAACGGAAAACTCAAGCTCTTTGCCTGCAACAGCAACGAAGTCTGCGACTATGGCACATTCACGGATGGCGGCGAAGGATATGCCTGCTTTAGCAAATAACCCCTGGTTTTGACACACAGAAGGCGGCACCGGTTGTGCCGCCTTTTTTTTACCGGCCGGGCGTATCGGCACAGCCGATAGCCCGGCCCAAACGCACCGTATTTCGCGCACATGCGTGAAATAGGTGCGACCCTTTTCGAAATACTAAACAAACGGCAGGAACTGTGATAAGATGGTTCCGACTGCCTCAATCTTCAGGCTCATTTTTGTATTTTGCCAAAAATAATCGAGCTCCAAATACCTGCATAATATTGCGTTCATTATGACTGACGTTGTTAAACCAGACCTTCCCAAGATTGGCGATCGCCTTGTCGATCGATATACCATCCTTCAGCGCATCAGCCTGGGCGGCTTTGGCGCCGTATATCGCGCACTGCAGGATAATCTGGGTCGTGACATTGCCCTCAAGGTCCTGCTTCCGGATGTCGTCTCAAACAATGCCGACTACGTCGACCAGTTCCGACAGGAAGCCCTCCTCACTAGCCAGCTTCGCCACCCAAATACAATCACGATATTCGATTACGGCCAGACAGATACCGGTCTTCTGTTCCTCGTCATGGAATGGCTCGACGGTAAAACCCTCACCGAAGTCCTCAAAGAAGAAGGCGCACTGAGCTACGACCGCTGCTACCATATCAGCAACCAGATCCTTAAATCCCTGAGCGAAGCCCATGAAAGAGGAATGGTTCACAGGGATTTGAAACCCTCAAACCTGATGCTCTGCGTCCAGTACGGTGAACCGGATTTTGTCAAAGTCCTCGACTTCGGACTCGTAAAAAATTTGTCCGAAGAAACCCTGAGCATACGAGGAAAAGCCGTCGAGGCACCCAAATTCACTGCAAAACGACGTGCCCCGGGAACCCCCCATTATATGGCTCCGGAACAGGCCATGGGAAAAGGCACGACGACGTCTGCCGACATCTATGCCTTCGGCCTCATTCTCCAGGAAATGCTCACGGGAAAACGCGCCGTGGACGGCAACGACAAAATGGAAGTCCTCCTTAAACAGGTCCGACAGCCCGTCCCCCCTCTGCCCGATGAACTCAAAGACACTTTCCTCGGAAAAATCGTCGCACGCTGCGTCGAAAAAGACCCCCTCAAACGCCCCCAAAACGCCTCCGCCCTCCTTCGTGACTATCAGCTCAATTCCGAAAACCGCGGTATCGAAATCAACAACAACGATTTCGAAGCCGCCGCACGTTGGAAACCCGCCGCCGAACCTCAAAAACTACAGGCCTCCGAAATCAGTGACGCCATCAAGGACATCTTCGTCGGCCGCGCCACCGAACTTGAGGAATTCAAATCCATCATCAACAAAGGCCTGTCCGAAAACAGCGGAATGGCCCTTATCGTCAACGGTCAAACCGGTATCGGAAAAACCGCCCTCGTCTCCAGGTTCGGCGAAATTTTCAACGAAATGACTCACGGCATTCGCATCAATGCCACATTTCTTCCCCAAAGCATCCTCTCCTACTCCGCCATCCGAACCTCCATCCGATCCTTCCTTAACGTCCAGTCCGACGATGCCTCTGACGCACAGCTCGAAATCAAACGTGCTCTCGCTAAATACGATATCAGCGACACCTATCTGACCACTTTCATGACCCACTTCATCGTCGGAAAATATGGTCAGGCCGGAGAAGAAAAAGAACAAACCGAAATCCGGCTCGAGGAATTCTTCGATCTCCTGGCTCAGATGGCTCCCGTGATGTTCACCATCGAAAATATTCACTGGGCAGACACCGACAGCCTTAACCTCATCTGGAAATTCGCCCTTACCGCCGTCACAAAACACAGACCCTTCTTCCTTGTAACAACCTACCGGACTCAGGCACTCGCCGAATCAAGAGAGCTTCAAATGCTTCTCGAACGCCTCAGCCGACTCGATCCCATCTACTATCGCGAGATAAAACTTGCCTGGCTCGGAAAAAAAGACTGCGGCGCCATCATCGAAAACGTCGTCAAAATGCAGCGCCCCATGGCAAACCAATGCATGCAGCTCTCCAAAGGCAACCCCCTCTTCCTAAATATCGTCCTCCGATACATTCTCGACGAAAAAACAACCAACGAAAACGATGACGCCGCAAAACTCGTCATCCCGAATTCCATCGAAAAAATCACAATTAAACGCATCGAACAAATCGTTCGCAAATATAACCAGCCCGAATATAAAGAAATTCTTCGACGCGCCGCCCTCATGGGCGAAAACTTTTCCAGAAATGCAGTCGAAGCATTGATTAGAAGAGACGGACAATACAATCTCGTGGATTTGACAGCTCGTTCACTCGAAATCTGGCGCCGTGAGGGCATCCTCAGACGACAGGTCGACGCCGAAATGTCCTTCGAATTCGTCCATCCTCACATCGTCGAATACTTTACCCTCGAATCTTCCCCAGAGCTTCATCTCAACGTCGCTCATACCAAAGAAGAACTCGCTTCTACCGACGCCTTCATCGACCTCGAGGATATCGCAAAACACTTCAAACTCGCCGGCGACAAAAAGAACGCTCTGAGATATCTCGACTTCGCAGCTAAATCCGCCCTCCAAAACGTCAATCTTCTCAAAGCTCGAAAACAGTTCGAAGAAATGCTCCCCCTCTTTGAACCGGAGGATTCTCTCGTCGTTCAGAAAACAGTTTACTATCAGCTCGGCGAACTCACTTTCAGACTTTCTGAATACGGACCATCACGAGACTACTTCACAAAAGCTATCTCACTTGCCCAAAAACTCGGCGACCATCAGCTTCAGGGACTCGCTTACTGCGGCATCGCCGAACTCGCCCTCGCTCAAAATCTGCTCGAAGAGGCCAGCGCAAATTACAACCGCGCTAAACAGGCCCTCCCTGATGAAGATCCAAACGTCCAGAGCAAACTCCTGCTCGGCATCGGAAAACTCTCCAAACTCAAAGCCGACTGGCAGGCCGCCCTCGCCTGCTTCCAAAAGGCTTACGATTACAGCTCGACTGCCACAAACTTCGATCTCATGGGCAACGCCCTCTACGAACTCGGCAACATCTACCTCCTTCTCGGCGCCGTTCGTCAAGCCCACGAGTGCTTCCTCGCTTCTGAACAAAACTATCAGACCGTCGGAAATCAGGCCGATGAAGCCAGCGTCCTCATCGCTCTGACAAAAACCTATTCCATCTTCACACGGCCAGATGACGCTCACATGTCCATCGAAGCCGCCATCGAAATCTATCAGAAACTCGGTAATCACCTCGGATTTGCATACGCACTCGCTCAGATGGGTATTCTCAACATCGATCAGCTCTTTTTCGACGAAGCTCAGAAATTCATCCTCCGAAGCATGCCACTTTTCAAAGACTTTCACGATCCCATCGGCGCCGCAAAATGCCAGGCAATGCTCGGTTCCATCGAATTCGCTCACGGTCAGCTCGATAACGCTACCAATCTCATGCAGCTGGCCCTCGCTCAATATCAAAAAACTGACGACTTCATCGAACAGGTTGAACTTTACTCAAGCCTCGGTGAACTTAGCCTCTATACCGGAAATCTCGAGGCCGCCCAAAATAACCTCAATCAGGCTGAAATGCTCCTCAACGTCCAGCAATCCAATGCAGGACGCTCAAACCTTTACATTAAATTCGGCCTCCTGTTCGAGAGCCGGGGCGATTTCGCAACCGCTGAAAAATATTACGCACAAGCCCAACAAATTGCCCAGCAATGCGAATATCTCGAACTCATTTATATGGCCAGAATCAATGTCATTAAGGTCAACCTGTACTTCGTTCCCGGCCGATGGTACTACGAAGAACTCCTCAAAATTTATAACGAATCAAAAACCTATCAGCTTAAACAGTCTCAGCTCCATGCCCTGCTCATGCTCGTTTGGTTCGAAGGCGTCTACGGTGAACAGCGTTCTTGGGAAACACTCATGAGTGAACTCGTTCGATTCGTCCAGACTCAGAGACTTCCCGTTCCCGGCCTCCTGCGCAAATTTGAATACAATGTCGAAATGCTCAGATTCGTCAATCAGGACGTCGCCACATCACTCTACCGTAGCGCCGGTTGGATTCGACAGTATCTCGTCCCGCCACAGACCGCTTAATCTTTTTCTTTTTTGGGGCATGGCTATTGGCCTGCGGCCAATACACCATGCAAGCGCAGCTATCGGCCTGCGGCCAATACGCTGCGCTTCTTTTATTTGCTTCGACCTGCCTTTTGCGCGATCACTTCGTCGTAATGCGTCTCAAGAACTTCGACGCGTTTTTCAAGACAATATTCGGTCTCAATTTTCTTGCGCGCAGCCATTCCCATGTCGCGACGAAGCTCTTCATTCGTCAATAACGTCTCAAGATGTCTCGCAATGGCCGCACCGTCCCGTTCCTGAACAATAAATCCTGTTTTGCCCTCATCAATAATTTCAGGAATGCCCCCGTGATAGGTGCCAATGACTGGAACACACCTCGCACCCGCCTCTTTTGCCACAAGAATACCTGATTCACGATCGCCATTTTTCGCCACAATGCTCGGACAAAGAAGAACATCGGCGGCTTCCATCCTCGCAAACACTTCACTCTGTGGAAGATTGTTCACAAATTTTACACAATCCAAAAGATCATGCTTTTGAACAAACTCCTCACACTCGCGACGACATTCCCCATCCCCAATACACGTCAATTCGACATTAAACGGCCGGTTTTTCTCGCCATATATTTTCTTCAAAATCTCCATGGCACGAATAGAATAGATAAATCCTTTTTTCTCAACAAAACGACCAACCTGAATCAAACGATACGGCTCATCCAGCTTCCTTTCTCGAGGTTTCAATGATGACAGCTCTGGAATGCGAACACCAAGCCGCCAGGTAAAAACCTTTTCAGACGGTGCCCCAATATCGATGAGCATATTGCGCAATTCTTCACTGGCCGCCAAAAACCGATCCACACGCCGAAACATCCACTGCGACAATGACCAATAACGCCAGTATTTGGGATGATACTTGCGCGCATTCCACAAAAGCGGCACGTCATATCCATGGTACGTCGCAATCAGCGGAAGATTTAAACGTTCAGCATACGGCAAAGCATAAAGACTGCCCGGACCAAAATGCGCCGCAAGTAACGAATAATGCCCATCACGAATCTGCTTAAAACGCGTGGGAGAATACAGAAAAGCCCGCGCAAGGATCTTTTCTGGCTTACTGTCGACTGTATAGACATGCTCATAAGGAAATCGCTCGGCACATTGCCGCTCCCATGTATATACATCGATGTCATACCTTTTATGCGAGGTAACTTCATCCCACACAAACGTCTGAGAATACGGACAAAATAAAGTACTGAACAGGCCAACCTTTGGATTCGTCATGACAAACGCTCACAACCAGAAAGAAACACAAGATTTATTCCGACAAAAAGACGATGAATAAACCGCCAATTGCTTTGCTTATTTCACAATCACCATGATTACGCAACGCTCTACACAAAGTGAAAAAACACGCCTCCTCATTCAACCGCATTCGACCGTTTACCATGAGTTTTCATCCTCTCATTTCGCAAATTCCAACAATTAAAAAAAATCGACATTCCATCTGTAACAAATGATTCACAAAGGCATCATATATTATGCAGAGCAATCGATGCTCTGCGATACCAGCCGTCCACCGGACGCCTGCCATCCCATAACTTTCTCAAATAGGAGACATGATGCCGAACAAACATTGACATTCAATGAGTGACCGAAAATCTGGGTTAATGTAATATTTTCAGGCAGCACCATCTCACACACTGCCATGAAGACTGCAATAAATCAGATGGATGGAACCCCAACATAACGAAACGAACCCCGTATCATTCATTTGACGAAATCGATGACACGGAATTCGTTTACGGCACCAAAGCGCATTGAGATACGACGCTTTCCGGTTCAGGTGTTTTTTTCAAAAAATGAAAAGCTCACCAACGAAAGGAGTGTATCCAGTGCGCGGCTCTGACGAAAAAACGGGTCGGCGAGTCGGTGGGTCTGGGGGGCCCCGAATTCAGCCAATAGGCTGCAAGAAGATTTAGTTGAGACACACAAACAAATCATCAACACAAATGGGACTTTTTTCAGATGCGTTCACGTATTGTGCTGATAATTCTTAACAAAAAAGCGCCCCAAAGGCCGCTAATTTTACAGAAATTTTTAATCAATAGATTTTTCCAGTGCATCTTCAACGGCATTTTTGGCCTTGATATCAGCTTCATCAATGGCAGCATGAAGTGCTTCAAGATCAGTTTTTGCCCCCATAGCAGCAATTGATTTTATCGCACTTTTACGCGCATTGAAACTTGCTTCAGGGTCCTTTGCAATCTCAAACATCACCGCCACGAGGTCTTCTGCTTTGAAATATGTTGCCCCGGCTTTCCAATCAGGCTTTTTATCGGCATTATAGCTGAGTTTTCCCATTCCATTCCAAGCTGGAACATTATTCGTCCGAGGTGTTGTTTTCAGATAATCCAATGTCGCTTTGTACGCAGCTTCGCTCTGTGAATCAAATACTGGATAGTTGTACCACATGGAAACGAGTCCATCGAGACAATCGCCATGAATATCCAGCTCCTTTTGCTCTGAGCTTCCAAGAATTTTCACAATTTCAGGAATGACAGCTTCATTACCAGAACGCGGAAGATTTTTGCAGACAACTTTACGAACATCATTATCACTGTCGTTTAACAGTTTTATGGCTTCATCAAAAATCCCATCAACAGACTTGTTGTTGGAATTGGACAAAACAAGTGCTGCCGAACTTCGAATGACTTTATCGTCACTTTTTGCACATTCTTTGGTAAATTCATACAAATCGGCACTGACTTTGAGATTATTCATGAGGCTCTTAAGGCCAGCTTCGATGACTTTTGGCGATTTTTCAGCTTTGAGAACCGCAACAAAATTTTTAAGCTCTTTTTGATTTTCACTGTAATTTCGAACGGTCCGCTCAAAAACAAACGCCCGAACGATTTCTGATTCATGCTTGATCAGTTGCTGCTCAAGAACGACCACTTCTTCAATTTTTTTACCTTCATAATACGTCTTCAACCCTTTAGGTGTTAATTCAATTCCTTCAAGCAATTTGGCAGCAGCCTCTGCTTCAGCCCTGGGATCGATAACAATATTATTCCCTGTCTTTATCTCATTTTTTGAATCAGCAACGGGAGCATTATTTGGATTCCCAGACGACGTCTCGTTGTGTTTTTTTCCACATGAACAAAGACAAACCGAAAACATCAAAACAAAAATAATTATTCTTTTCATTTAATCCTCCAGCTCGTGTTTCCTTAAGGAACCGTTACAATTCAGCCGGGGCTCTGCCCCGAACCCCGCTTAAGGGCTGAGCCCTTAAGAATCCACAATATTTTATATTGGTATAAGCCTTTCGAGCTCCTGGCCATGCTTCCCCACCGGGGTCCCTACCCCGACTTTCCCCCATTTGTTGCCAAAATTGTGTTATATTCAGTGATTCCCTAAAGAAAGTCTGAATAACGACGTTTTTTGCCTTACCTATTTTTGGTTTTGCGTGAGCAAATTCGAGGAGCCTGGGGGCGAGGATGCGCGATCTATGTAGCGGCGAAGCGTGATACGCCGGCTTTTTTTGCCGCGCAAAAACAAAAAAAAGCCGGCGACGTTCTACTCTCCCACATAGTCACCCATGCAGTACCATCGACGCAAAAGAGCTTAACTTCCGAGTTCGGGATGGGATCGGGTGTGGCCTCTTCGCTAATATCACCGGCAA
>JAZRVP010000181.1:0-9434 GCA_045599245.1 Myxococcota bacterium | reverse complement strand
ACGCCTCGACTGGTACACAACGCCTCGACTGGTACACAACGCCTCGACTGGTACACAACGCCTCGACTGGTACACAACGCCTCGACTGGTACACAACGCCTCGACTGGCTCATATTTCAGAAGAATTGTGAATTTCCCCTGGGGGAGATGTTACCAATGAAATTAAACGACTGGACTTCATGTGGTATAATCCTATATCAAAAGGATGTATGCCGGAGAATAGCCCGGAGACGCATGACAAAGGAGAGTGATATGCGGACGATAGAATTGCAGGAAATGATGCGTGGGTCAGAATTTATCAATGTGAAGAGCTGTCTGGAATCGGGAGGGATCGTCTGTATTCCGTGCCGCACGAGCTATCGAATCATTGCGGATCTGACAAATCCGAAAGCGGTCAATGCGCTGCTTTTTTCGAAGCATCGCACGGCCAAGGCACCGTCACTCGTGTTTATTTCGGATTATTCTGCCTTGAAGGGGGTTGCATCGAATATTCCGTCCAAGGCGAAGGTTTTGGCGAAAAAGTTGTGGCCGGGTGAGCTGACGATACGATTTGAGCCGAATGCGGAAACGATACCGGGAGCAATTCTTCGACCTCTGACAAAAGCAGGCGGGAAGCTTGGCGTGCGCGTACCGTCGGAGCCGTGGCTTCTTCGTCTTCTCAAGGAGCTCGACAGGCCGCTTCTCGTGTCGAGTGCGAACCGGGAAAAGAAGAACGGAGCATCGAGTCCGGCTCTGATACAGAAAAACTTCATGTCACATGTGGGGATATTTGTGAATGCGGGCGATATACCGGAGTCGGTACCCTCGACGGTGATTGATTTTGTGGACGGTGAACCGGTGATAAAGCGCGAGGGTTCGATAACGAAGGAGCAGATCGACATCGTTCTGATGATGGATGAAGGCTGAATAGGGAAGGAGAAGTCATGCGTCGAATGCCGTGGATTCTGATAATATTACTGAGCGCGATGCCGTTGATGTCGTCGTGTGCGTCACAGAGTTCCGGCGGGCACGAGGTTGTGACGGCCGCGTCGGGGAAGGGGAGCGGGAGCGTTTCGCAAAAGCGTGATCCGTCGAAGATATATGGGGATCCGGCGTTGAATGAAGCCTATGCGAAGTGGGCGGAGGAGGGGTATCCGAGGCATCCGGATTCGAGGAAATACGAGCTGGAAGGGAAAGCGACGTGGTATGGTCCGGGACTGAACGGCAATCATACGGCGAACGGGGAGACGTTTGACATGTATGGCATGACGGCGGCGCATAAGAAGCTGCCGTTTGGGTCGATTGTTGTTGTGACGAATGAAGAAAACGGCAAGAGTGTGGTTGTTCGCATCAATGATCGCGGGCCGTCGGCGAAAGATCGCGTGATTGATTTGTCGTATGGCGCCGCGTATTTGATCGACATGATAAGAGCCGGTGTGGTGAAGTCCCGGATCGAGATCATTCGTCTTGGCAAGTGATATCGATTTTGCAATGGGGCAGGGGGTGATATTGGGCGGGCGTATCGGGCTGGATCCCCGATAGGCCGCCGGAAGAGGACGGCGTATCGGGAGATAGCCGTCCGCCGAAAGAAGTTTTGCCGAGCGTATTGGCGGAGCCGATAGCGCGGCGCGGGACGGCGTATCGGGAGATAGCCGTCCGCATCGTGGCTGTGCGATTGAGCCGGGGCGTTGCGTAATCATCCGGATTTTGCCAATTTCAGCTTATATTTTGAAGGCTTTTGAATTAGCTGGGGCAGAGCTGTAACTGTGTGTGGGTGGATGGTTCCATTCTGTTTGCGATTTTGATGGGAAACTGATAAAATTGTAGCAGGTTTTTGTGAATAAACCTGGAAAAGACCAGACGGCGCAGGGATGCGTCGTTATTTTTTTTTGGAGAAAAAATGAACCATAGGATATTTGTGATTGCGATTCTTTCGATGTTTTCAGGCCTTTGTGCATGTTCGGAAGGCGAATATTCAGATTTGAAGTGTGACAGCAGTTTTGTTCCGGAATGTCTTGACACGAGGCATTTGATGACGTGTGAGAATGGTGTTCTGATGGTGACAACGTGCGGTGCGGGTGATTATTGCAAGGTAACGAATCCGAGTTTGAATCCGGATGGAACGATTGTTCCCGGCACGGTAGGGTGTGCGGCGGCGGCGGATCGCGAGGCGTGTATTTCCGGTGCGAAGCAGTGTGTGGGGAATGTTTTGCAGACGTGTGAGAACGGTGTTTGGGGCGGTGGTGTAGCGTGTCCGGGAGGGTGCAGTGCGGGCGCGTGTATCGGGTGTACGGACGGCGAAAAGCGGTGCGATGGGAGCTGGGTTCAGAAGTGTTCCGGCGGCTCGTGGCTGTATGATGAGTCGTGTGACCAGGGATGCGAGAGCGGTGCATGTAAAGTCAGCAAAGTATGCGAAGACGGGGCAAAGCAGTGCAGTGGAGCCTTTGTGCAGACGTGTGAAGGCGGTGAGTGGAAGACGGCGGCATCAGCTTGTGAGAACGGGTGTACGGAAGGTGAATGTGAACTGTCCTGTCAGGAGGGTGCTGTTCGCTGTGACGATGCGTATATCCAGACGTGTGAGGGCGGTGAGTGGAAGACGGCGGCATCGGCTTGTGAGATTGGATGTGTGAAAGGCGAGTGCCGTACGGAAGCCGTCGACTGGTGCGCGAAGAATGCCGATTGTGAGGTGGGGACGTGTGAACGCGGTGTGTGCGTGACGGATTTGATGAGGGGGGCAAAGTCAGGCGCGGAGTGCGATATAGACTCGTTTGTGGAGTTCTGTGACGGCGAAGAGATGGTGTATTGCACGGAAGACGATGACGGAAATTATGTCGTTGATCGCGTGAGCTGCAGTGAATTTGGCGGATGTTCTGTCATCGATATGAGTGAGGAAATGGAGACGGAGACATTTTATCCATTTGTTTACTGCAAGGGTGAACAGGCCGACAAATGTGAGAAGGAAGGGGACAAATATTTCGAATGTACGGATGATGAAGATTACGGGAGCTATGAAATCGTCAATTTCTGTTATGCCAATACGGATGGCGATTATACGGTTCTGGATGGCGGCTTCTGGGGATATTACGGATTTTGCAATGATGGCGATCAGTGTGGAAGCGATGGACACTGTGAAAATGAGATAGAGCCGTATTTTTGTGAATATATGTATCAGTGCAGTGCGGACAACAAACTGAGCTATTGTCTTGAAACGATTTTTGGCGTGTTTTCGGGGACGGATGCGTGCGCAGAGGGGCAGGTTTGTACGTCAGTCGGCGGTCAGGACGGCTGTTTTTCAAAGTGCGAGACGGAAGGCGAAGTTGATGAGTTCTGTGCCTACGATGAGGATTTTGAAGAGTGGGATGTGGTTGTTTCGGAGTGTGTCAAGGGGGATGACAACAATCTGTATATGTATGAGACGTATAATGTGTGTGATCACGGATGCGATGAAGATACGGTTGAGTGCATCAAGCTGACGGATGATGAAGGTTCGGCCTGTGAAATCGGAATGATGGAATGCCGAAACGATGATTTGGCCGCGTATTGTTCGGAAGAAGCGGAGGGCGGTGTTCTGAAAGCGGAGAGCTGCAATGCCCTGAGTGAAGGGTCCGTGTGCCGTGTGTTTGATGAAGGGATAGCGTGTGTGTCACTGTGTGACGAGGTGGATGAGAAGACGGTTGAATGTGTTATCCAGGAAGACAGAGCGGTTCGTTATGCGTCGATGTGTGTGGCTTCTGAGGATGGGACGGTGAAGTATAAGACAGCGGTGAGCGGTGAGTCGTACTATTGTCCATCGGGGGCATGTGAAGAAGACGGTTCGGACTGTGTGAAGGTTGTTCCCGAGGAACGCGAAGCGTGCGATTCGGAGACGTATGTGGAAAAATGCGGTGGGGATGATGAAAACGCCGTGGTATTTTGCCGCAATAAGATGGTGAGTGTCATTGTATGCGGTGAGGAGACGGAGTGTGCTGCCGTGGAGAATGGGTATGGAGAAGGTTTGCCGTATGCAGACTGTTTCTCGGAGGAAGATGAGTGTGAAGAGAGTGAACTTGGAAAAGAACGGACCGTATGTGAGGACTATGTGAGCGGTATGCTTCGATGTGCCAAGGCATCGAATGGAAAGAACTACTGGTATGAATACGACTACGAGGAATGCGACTGGAGCTGCAATGACGAAGGGACAGCATGTGAGGACTGGTGAACCGAAGATGTGTTGCATCCAGAGTGTTGGATGAGAGTGAGATAGTTGTATTCTAAGGTGTAAAAGAAGGCCGCGCATGCGAAAGAGGCATGAGCGGCTTTTTTTATTTTGTCGAGAGATGTGTTGTGAGGAGAGATGGGATGAATATGGAGTTGGACGAAAGGGTGAAAATTTGAAATTGAGAAGTAAAAGTGTTAAATAGACAATCGGTGTGTATCTTTTGTGTTTTTTGTTTGAGAACATCGGCACAGTGCCGCATTTTTTTTGGAGTTTTAGAATATGAAGAATAAAAGACTGTTGACAGCTTGCCTTCTTGCTGGTGTTGCAATTGGATTGAACTCATGTGCAGAGGGTGACTACAACGATTTGAAATGTGACTCGAAATATGAAGCAGAATGTCTTGATTCGAGCCATTATATGTCGTGCCAGAATGGTTCATTGATTGTAACGGCGTGTGGAGCTGGCACATATTGCAAAGAGAATAAAGATGCGGCGTCAGGCGCCGTGACGGTATCATGTGAAGCGTATGAATCGGATAAGCCGGCGGGACAGTGTGATCACGAGAGCCCGATTTGTATCAATGATTCGATTCTTGAGACGTGTGAAGACGGCAAAGCGAAGACGAGTCAGTGTGATTACGGGTGTGAAGCGGGTGCATGCAAAGAAGCGCCAGCAGAGAAGAAAGAAGCTGGTGAGTCATGTACGGCTAATGATGAGTGCAAGAGCAACAGTTGTGTTCCGGTTGCTGGTGGAGAGGCCGGTGAAATGGAATGTGCGCCGGGCGAGTCATGTGCGGATGGTGCAACGCGCTGCACGGAAGATGGTTCAGCGATGGAAACGTGCCAGGATAATGCGTGGACATCGACGAGCTGCAACGGACTTGGTTGCAAGAATGACAAATGTCTTCTTGCCGACGGAGAAGAGTGCGAGAATGACGATGTGTGCGGGAGCGGTTTCTGTGCAGAAGAAAAGGCTGCAGATGGAGCCGAAGGTGGAGCGTGCCGCGTGATTGAGGATGGTGCCGATGGTCTTCCGTGTGATGCCGGTTTGGTGTGCAAAGATGACGTTTGCACGAAGCTTGAGGAAGGCATGGAAGGTGGAGCGTGCCGTGATACGTCCGTTGAAAATGTGGTTGCCTGTGATGCGGGTCTGGTTTGCACAGATAACGTGTGTACGAAGCTTGTGGAAGGTATGGAAGGCGCGGCGTGCCGAGTGATTGCAGAAGATGCCGTTGGTGATGCCTGTGATGCGGGTCTGGTTTGCACAGACAACGTATGTACGAAGCTTGTTGATGGTACGGAAGGCGGAGCGTGCCGTGAAATCGCCGAAGGTGCCGATGGCCTTCCCTGTGATGAAGGTCTGGTTTGCAATGACAATAAAGTATGTGTGATAGATGACGGCCCGAATGAAGGCGAAAAAGGCGGTGCCTGCCGCGATACGTCCGTTGAGAATGTGATAGCATGTGATGCGGGTCTTGTCTGCCTTTCGGATGTCTGTGTTGACAATGGTTCCAAGGGCACAAGCTGTGTTGTCGAAGGCGATGTGGATCCGTGCCTTGATGGTTTGGAATGCGTCGGCGAGGATGCCAGCAAGGTTTGTACACCGAAAGCCGGTTATGTCGATGGCGTTTGCCGCGATAACAGCGTTGAAAATATCACGAAGTGCGAAGACGGTCTTTCGTGTGTGAGTGACGTTTGTGTTGCCAATGGCAGCAAGGGAGCGGCCTGCCGTGATAATTCTGTCGAAAATGTGATTGCCTGTGATGCAGGTCTGAAATGCGATGATGATAACGTTTGTGTCGAAATCGTAGCAGGTTCTGAAGGCGGCGTGTGCCGTGAAATTGCCGAAGATGCTGATGGTCTTCCCTGTGACGCTGGCCTGGTCTGCACAGAAGACGTGTGTGTCAAGATTGCTGATGGTGATGAAGGCGGAAAATGCCTTGCTGATGACAAATGCAACGACGATCTCGTCTGCAACGACGGTGTGTGCGAAGCACCGGCTGAGGCAGCAGCAAGCTCTGCTCCCGAAGGCCGCAAACATGTCTGCATGGCAAAACTTGAAAATGGTGCTGCCTGCGATAATGGTTCTCACTGCGCATCCGGTAACTGCGAAGAAGGCGTTTGCCTGGCTAAATTAGCTGGTGAAGGTGAAAGCTGCGAAAACGTCGACTGCAAAGATGGTCTTGCCTGCAATGAGAGCAAAGTTTGCGAAAAGGCTTCTACACCAGTCGATGCCTGCTCTGATGACAGCACCTGCGGTGCCGGCAAAAAATGCGTAATCGCCGATGGCGCAACTGAAGGTACCTGCGAGGATATTACAGCCGGTGAAGCCGGTGGTGCTTGCCGCGATACTTCCGTTGAAAACGTCATTGCATGTGATGATGGTCTTTCCTGCGTGGACAATGTCTGTGTAGTCAATGGTACCGAAAACGCCCCCTGCCGCGTTATCGCCGACGGCGCTGATGGCGATGCGTGTGATGCTGGGTTGATTTGCGACGACACCAATAACGTTTGCAAAAAAGTACCGCAAGCCGGTGAAGCTGGTGGTGCTTGCCGCGATACTTCCGTTGAAAACGTCATCGCATGTGACGATGGTCTTTCCTGCGTGAGCGATGTCTGCGTAGTCAATGGTACCGAAGGTGCAGCTTGCCGCGTTATCGCCGAAGACGCTGATGGCGATGCTTGTGATGCCGGTCTCGTCTGTGACGATGACAGCAAAGTTTGCATGACTCTTATAGATGGTCTCGTTTTAGAGTATTGCGCCCTGTTCGGTGATTTTATGGCATCGGTTGACGCCATTGAGGGTGATTGTGTCACGGAAATGAAGTCCCATATCTCCACCTGCGATGATGGTGGCATTGCTGCCTTGACATGCATGAATGCTGCAGGCAAAGAATGCGAAAGTATAGATAATAAATGTATGGAGGCGGTTAATGTGGCCTGTGCTGCACAAGTGGCTTCCTGCATTGCCTTTGCCGCAGAGGGGGAATCTTGCGAAGATGTGCCCTGTGATGGTGATCTCGTTTGCTTAAATAATGTTTGCACAGCTGCTTGCAAAGTATCTCACTCTTGCGAAAAGGGTGACGGTTGCGACACAAATGAGGACTGCGCCGGTGATCTCGTTTGCAGCAATAAAGTTTGTTCAGAGTTAGCATAAGGTATGGAAGGCGCAGCCGGCCGCGTCATTGTCGAAGGCGCTGATGGCGATCCTTGTGATAGTGAACTCGTCTGTGCGGAAAACGTCTGGCAGCCCTAGTTGACTGATTAGCCGACGCGAAATGCGTCGGCTTTTTTTTCGTCAATCAAGCGATGAAAAAAGTGCTTTTTCTGAATGGTTTTGAAAGTAAAATTCAAAATGCTGTCAAGAATATTATTATCAAGAATATTATTAAATGATGATTTTGGTGCTCCCCAAAACATGATTTTTAAAATTTATTTCAAAACAGGGATGATTAAAACTTGATAAAGAAAAGAGTTTTGATAAAGAATAAAGAGAGAAGGAGAGGTCGTTGAATTATCTACTCGTTTTTGGGAGAGATGCGATGAAAAAAGTCTTTGTTATTATGAGCTTAATTATCACAACAGGCATGGTTACATTTGGCTGTGATGACAGCGATACCATCACAAAATCAGTGGTTGAATGTGAAGGAAACGCCACCAAATGTGAGAAGAATATATCCTATCAATGCTTTGAAAATACGTGGATGCCTGGCGGTACTGCCTGCGGCAAGAGCCCGGAAGCAGTTTGTGCCGATGGAGCAGTAAAATGCGAAAACGAGGTTTCATATACTTGCTCGAATAATGCCTGGAATAAAGGTGGAGATGCCTGCAGTTCACCGGCAAATGCATGTACCGGTGATGAGAGAAAGTGTGAAAATGGCGGTGTATATAACTGTGTTTCTGGGGCCTGGGTTGCCGGAAATCGATGTGACAACGGATGCAATTCTGAAGGAACGGACTGCAATGTACCAGCCGTTGTCAATGATGGCTGCACATCAGGGACGATGAAATGTGAAAACAATGTCCAATATGCGTGTTCAGCTGAACAAAACTGGACGAAAGTCAACGATTGTCCCGGCGGATGCGACGGTGAACAATGCAAAACCGAAACGCAGGTACCCGATACGAATTGCACTGATAATGCAAAAAAATGTGAGAAAAATACTCTCTATTCGTGCGTTGCAGGAAATTGGGTTGAGGGGAATGATTGTCCCAACGGATGTAATGCAACAAATGACGGCTGTGCCAATAACACTCAGGGCGGCAACAATAATGACTCGAATGTTCAATATGGTGCTCCCTGTGATCCCAAATCATTTGTTCCCAAGTGCAGTGCCGACGGAATTTATACATATTGCGGTAAAAATAACGACAAAACGGCTGATGTCGAGGTATCTATTTCTTGCGTTGGTGAACATTTGGCCTGCGTAAACGTCGATTCCATCGATTCATGTGTGTACAAAACATCAAAAATATCTAATGTTGATGTCAGCAGTTTGTCCGAAAATGATTACATTCCTTTGACAACCAGCTGTGATGATTATGTAAATGTAATTGATACATCCAAAACGGATGGCTGGTTTCCGATGAATGTATTTAAAGTCGTCAAAGGCTCAGATTCGCAATTGTATTTTGTTGATGAAATGGTTGAGTCCGTGTGTTTGAATGGAATTGTTGCTGAATGTAATATAAAAGCGGCGGATAATGGGTATTTGTCAGGTCGTTCTGGATGTGCGAAGTCTTGTGAAATGGCGGAGTTTGACTTTGGGGATGACCTCGTTATGGCAGCTGCCTATTGTGCTGTTCCGGAAGAAGGAACCAATGAATTGTGCAATGATTATTGGACGAGTTATTGTATAGAACATTTTGGGGCACAAGGGTCTGATATTTGTGTTGTTGACCAGGAAGAAGGCAATGCCGTTTGTTCAAGATCGTGTACAGCACCGTCTTCAGCAGCTCAATGCGGCACTGACAGCGAAGGAAAGGTTAGTCAATATACAGAAAACTGTGTAGCTGCCGGTGATAGATATGTTCTCACATATACGGATGAAGTTGAGTGCTCATCTGGTTGTAATGCCTCGGGAACCGCTTGTGAGTGATTAGTGGTCAGGGGGGAGGGGAATAATTGATAATTAATAATTGATAATTGATAATTATTGGTTGGGTGGTTAGTGGTTAGTGGTTAGTGGTTAGTGGTTAGTGGTTAGTGGTTAGTGGTTAGTGGTTAGTGGTTAGTGGGTAGTTGGTAGTTGGTAGTT
>JAZRVP010000180.1:0-45602 GCA_045599245.1 Myxococcota bacterium | reverse complement strand
CAGCCAATTCCGCTCCTCCCTGTTCTGCCAACGCTCCTTGTTCCGCTGGCGCTTCCATTTCGGCTTGTGCAGCCACCTCGGCCTGTTCGGCCGCCGCCAATTCCGCCGCTTCCTGTTCCGCCAACGCTTCTTGTCCCGCTTGCGCTTCCAACTCGGCCTGTGCATCCAACTCGGCTTGTTCGGCCGCCGCCAACTCTGCTGCTTCCTGCTCCGCCAACGCCTCTTGTTCCGCTTGCGCTTCCAATTCGGCCTGTTCGGCCGCCGCCAATTCCGCTGCTTCCTGCTCCGCCAACGCTTCTTGTTCAGCTTGCGCTTCCAATTCGGCTTGTGCATCCAACTCGGCCTGTTCGGCCGCCGCCAATTCCGCCGCTTCCTGTTCCGCCAACGCCTCTTGTTCCGCTTGCGCTTCCAATTCGGCCTGTTCGGCCGCCGCCAATTCCGCCGCCTCTTGTTCCGCTTGCGCTTCCAATTCGGCCTGTTCGGCCGCCGCCAATTCAACCGCTTCCTGTTCCGCCAACGCTTCTTGTTCCGCTTGCGCTTCCAACTCGGCCTGAGCATCCAATTCGGCCTGTTCTGCCGCCGCCAATTCTGCCGCTTCCTGCTCCGCCAACGCTTCTTGTTCCGCTTGCGCTTCCAATTCGGCCTGAGCTTCCAATTCAGCTTGTTCAGCCGCCGCCAATTCTGCCGCTTCCTGCTCCGCCAACGCTTCTTGTTCCGCTTGCGCTTCCAACTCGGCCTGAGCTTCCAATTCAGCTTGTTCTGCCGCCGCCAATTCTGCCGCTTCCTGCTCCGCCAACGCTTCTTGTTCCGCTTGCGCTTCCAACTCGGCCTGAGCATCCAATTCGGCCTGTTCAGCCGCCGCCAATTCTGCTTGTGCTTCTAACTCAGCCTGTTCAGCCGCTTCCTGCTCCGCCTGCTCTGCATTATTTTGATCGTTTTGTTCCTGCGCTTCCTGCTGCTCAGCTTCATTCTGATCGTTGTTTTCCCCTTCCGGATTTTCAGGCGTTTCGGCCGGCGCATTGGGCTCCAACACAGAAAACGAAATAATATTTTGCGCCGAAACGGTTTGATAATATTCAGCCCCCAGCTTTTCAAATGCCGCCAGTTGCTCATCCAGCTGCCGCTTAAAATCCGACGTACACTTCTCAATCGTATCTCGAGTCTGGTTCATCGAAAAACGCATCAGCTGCAGACTTGACGCCGCACTCGTACTCTGTGACCGGCTCAAATCCATCATCAGCCCCGCATAGCCGCCATATATCTGACGATATCGCTCCCTTACGCTCTCCAGCCCCATCAACGTCTGCGTCATATTCGCAATCAAGGCTTCCATGGACTGAAACTGCATCGTCAATTGCGCAAAAGTATCTTTTGCCCCAAATCCTTCCGGCATCTTCTGAAACATGCTCTGAGCTGCCGTCGATTTAAACGTGTCCTCCAGTTTCCTTAACAGCTCTTCTATCTGGCGAAGTTCACTGTCATTAAACTTTCTGGCATCGGACTGTTTGGCAACATCGAGCACCTTTTCCAGCTGATCACTCGAAAAATCCATCGACTTAAATGCATCTCTAAATACTTCTGCCATCGTCCGCCTCCATTTGCCCTCAAAAATCCTTGCCGACAATAACAAATTCTATAACGCTTGCGTATCTCAAAACACCTGTTCCACAAACGCATCGTTACTACTCCCCCGGGGAACCTCTGAACAAAACGATAATTTAAGGCAGTAATTGTCGAGAGCCAGGGGGGCCGAGAAGGCAGACGTCCGGTGGACGTCTGGCATCGCAGAGCCCAGTGAGCAAATGAAATGAACAAGTTGGAGAACCGACAGGCTCGGGAAACGAAGTACATTTCATATTGCGAACTGAGGACAGGGGCAGAGCCCCAGCGGGGTCTGGGGCAGAGCCCCGGTGAGTAGTAACAACGCATCGATTCTTTATGTGTGGGGGCAACGCCCCCTGCGGCGCTATTTGCAAGCAAATACGCGCCTACCCCCAATGCGGGGGCACCCCGCAACGCCCCGCACCTGCACAGCCGTTCCACAGAACGGCTCCAGCTCTCTTCTCCATTTCACACTTTGTTACCAAATGCCCTTGAAATCAGACGCGCATGGTTCAAAGTGTAGAGATGAATAGCCATAAATCCATGGGCATGCAGATAATCGATCTGCTCGTGAAGTAATTCTACCGCAAATTCTTCCAATGACTCATCCGTAACCGAGGCTGTTTCATACCGGGATAATAATTCATTGGGTATTGATGCTGAAAATGTTGCAATCTTCTGCCACGTCATGCGGCTGTGAATCGGCAAAATCCCGGGCACAATCGGACAGCTGATCCCTGCACTCGCACAATCATCGCGATATCGACACAGCTGCTCCATATCAAAACAAAGCTGCGTCACGATAAAATCTGCCCCCATCCCGACTTTTTCCCGAAGATAATCGATTTGTTTTCGGTATTCCTGAGTATGACGAAACTCCGGCGAAGGCGCCTTGCCATCTTCTCGATGCCCTTCGGGATACCCAGCCACCGAAATACAAAATTCATCCCCAAACGCCTTGCGAATGCCATCAACTAATTCCGATGCACATTGAAACCCCTCTGGATGTGCCGCCCAATTGCCCATTAACGGCCGATTTCCTCGAAGTGCCATAATATTGCGTATCTGAGTGTCGCGGCGCACTTCACTGAGGATATCCATGAGTTCCTGACGCGAACGATGCGTACACGTCAGATGCATCATCGTATCGATATTCGTCTGCGCCTGAATATTTCTTGATATTTCTAGTGTTGCCAATGACGTCGGATCCCCCGTTCCCCACGTCACATCGATAAATTTCGGCCCCAACCGGCTCATCAGACGTATCTTTTCATAAAACTCATCCCATCTCTCGCGCATTTTGGGCGGGTAATACTCAAACGAAAAACACGCCTCGCGATGCTCGTAACACTGATGTATAATATCGATTATTTTCATAAAATATCCTCAGCCCCAATCCACAATCGGCATTCATCGTCTTCCAGCCCGGCATGCGCCTCATCCCGACTCACACACTCAACATCGCCGCATATCGAACGGAGCTGTTCGCAAAAACAAAGGCAATCTTTTTCATCACACCCCTCGTATGCCGGAACAATAATGCAAATCCTGTCCGCTTTCTCAAACACACGGCACCACACGCGATATGAATACGCAAACAATGTCGAAACAAACGGCTTCATAACCACGCCGATTTTTTCCTTTTCATAACGCATTCGAAGTGCCCTCAATGCCTGTGACACATTGACCGGATGCATTCTAATCTCGTGATACTGACGCTTCTCAATTTCATGAAACCATCCGACACATGATATGTCGCAGGCCGGAGGCTCAATACCGCGTTCTCGCGCATAACATATAGAAGCCGCCAATGCCGAAGCATCGGCCATCGTCCCCAAAAATGGAAGAGCTCCTCGCCCCAGCTCATCCGGCAATTGCAGAACACCATCCTTCATATCGACTTCAAAACTATACTTTTGATCCTCGCATTTTCCTCCGCGCCAAACATCAAAAGAAATCGACGTTTCAGAAATCTGAATGCCGGGAACAATCCAGATCGCGTCTTCACCTCCCCCATATTGCCGCAAAACACCAATCAAAGCCTGAAAGCTGACACTATCGGAATAATACCCAAAATGCTCCTGAGCCCAGTCCGAAATGAGAACATCGGCGTGCCGAAACGCCCCAAAAAGTTCCGGCTGCATTAAAAAATCACGCTCATCGACATCGAGCATCATCCGCTTTCCCAAAACCGCATGAACCGGAGCATTTTTATCGCTCAAAGCCGCACCGGCACACCATCCAACCCGTTCATCGGACGCAAGAAGACGCGCTACTTTGGCGCGCGATGTCGTCCCAAAACACAAGACCGGTTCGGCTTGCGTCATTCGGCATATTTCACCCAGTATTTCAGTCCTGTTGAGCATCCGAATCCCCGCAGACTCTGCAGCCTCAATCTCGGGATGTTTTTTCGGAAACTGTGGCGAACGAACGACCACCTCGGCACCCAAAACACGAGACGGTTCCGGTTGATACCATATCTCTGCACCGCGCTCTTCAAGCATTTCCGTCAATACACTGCGGCGCAGATCACTGCCCGTCACTCGAAATCCCATGTCCAGCAGGAGCAGACCCGCTCCGCTCATGCCTATCCCGCCAATGCCGCAGATATGATATCGTTCATTAGCCATGCAACTTACTTGTAGCTGTTCTTCGAATGATGTTGCAAAAGATGAATTCAAACCATCTTTTCAATAAACAAAAAGCCCTCATCTGAATTGGAGGGCTTCCGCATTATTCCTTTTCATCCACAATGGATGCTATCTGCTGCGCATCATCAACCATCGGATCATTGTCATTAATCGACGGATATTTGAGAATTTCCTCCCGCGCAATTTTCCACGCACGCTGAACGATCCACGATACCGTTCGATCCTGACGAAGTGCTTCTCTCTGAATTTCATCAAGCATATCTACAGGAAAATATACACTCTGTTTTCTCTTGTCTGATTTGGGATCGGTTTTCGCTTCAATTTTTGTCATGAGATTGCCCTCCCTTTGTTTGTGAATTAAAACAGCTATCTGCTCTATGTCTGCTACAGAGACGCAGCTCTTTTACCCTATGTTCAAAAAGGTTGCAAGTCATGCGTACGCCCGTATAGAACTATCGACATTAAACTGCTATATACCCCCTTCATGCGTTTTTTGCGCCTTACTTTTGTCTTCATCTCAAAAGGTATCCTATATGAAATCAAATCTTTGGTTCGTCCTCATTTGCTCCGCACTTCTCGCCGCTGCCTGCTCCGAAAACAGCAATTCTTCGAGCTCATCAAACAACACCATTTCCGACTTTTGCCCCAATGACCCGGCAAAAGACAAACCCGGCGTTTGCGGCTGCGGCTTTGAAGACATCGATACCGACAAAGACGGCATCATGGATTGTTACGATCTCTGCCCGGATGACCCAGAAAAAACTGAAAACGGTGCCTGCGGCTGCGGCATCTCCGACGCCGATACCAACGGAAACACAATTCCTGACTGCTTCGACGAAAAAATGGATCTCTGCCCGGAGGACAACAAAAAAACTCAACCCGGCATCTGCGGCTGCGGAACTCCCGATACCGACACCGATGAAGACGGTTACTTTGACTGTCAGGACCTCTGCCCTGATGACCCTCTCAAAAGCAATCCCGGCGTCTGCGGCTGCGGAACTCCCGATGAAGATAAAGACGCCGACGGATACATGGACTGCATCGACAACTGCCCTGATGACCCCGAAAAAATTCTCTCCGGCGTCTGCGGCTGCGGAACTCCCGATTCCTTCGAAAATATTACAGATACCGATGGCGACGGAACCCCTGACTGCATCGACTTGTGCCCCTCAAATCCTTTCAAAATCAATCCGGGCTCCACAGGCTGTGACGTCAGTGACACCGACGGCGACGGCGTCGAAGACCCTGAAGATGCTTGCATCTTCAACCCAAATGTTTCCTCACTCGGCGCTGGCGCCGATCCCACCAAATGCAACTATGTCGAGGAAAATGGCCAGAAAATTTTTGAAATTTGGACCGCTGACGACTTCTCACGCCTCCAAAATGAAATCAAAAAATTAACCCCCGCCGAACCCTTCGGCATGCCTTGCGATAAAGCAAAATTCACCCTCACCTGCACCGGAACCGGCTCCACCGAAGCAACTTACGCACTCGAATGCACCACCGATCCCTCATCCCCCCTTAATGTCATCTCCAAAAAACAATGCTACGACGGATGCGTCGCCGCCGCCTCCGGAAATGACACTTGCTTCGCTGGAAATGCCCCCACTACCCCCACAGCACCAGCACCCGAAAATTGCACCGAAACTTCCTCCCCCTCAAAACTTGACGATTGCTGCACCGCTGAAAATTTCCCCAATCAATGCGGCGATCATCAAGTCCTGACCTGCAAAGACGGACGCGTTAAAGTCGATAAAGTCTGCGCCGCCGCTTGTTCAGACGCCGAATGCGTCGCCTGCATCCCCGTCACCGATGACGCTCCCGCTAAAATCGACTCCTGCTGTGACGCTTCTTCTTTCGTCGAGTCTTGCGACGGACATAATGCCCTTAAATGCATCGACGGCCGCATTCAGTCCGTCTCCTGCGCCTTCGGATGCTCCTCCGTTTCCGACGCAAAACATGTCGCCTGCCTCACAGGTGACGCCATCAATACACCCACCCCTCTTCTTAAAATCAGACTCATGAGAGATATCGATATGGCCGAAAATAAAGACCTTAAAGTCTCTTCGACCAGCTTCGGTTGCTCCGCTTCATGGACTCCCATTTCTCTCTATCAGATGGAATTTGACGGCAATAACCACACCATTCAGTTTACCGACGGAAAACAGTCCTGCGAACTCAACTCCGCCTTCTTCGACGTCCTTTACAACGCCTCCGTCAAAGACCTTTCTTTCGATTATAACCTCAAAGGCGCTCTCGCTTCCGCCGTTTCAAACCTCGTCATCCACTCCCGCCTCGACAACATCTCCTTCAAAGGAAATGTCCTGCTCAAAGCCGCCGTATCCGGTGAAGCCGTCAAAACCGTCAACGGCATCGCCAATTACCTCCCTCAAAACTTCTTCGGCGCCATCGCCGCTTTCGCTCATGACTCTTCCTTCTCAAACCTGCACGTTAACGGCGGCCTTCAGACCGAAATCAATTACGACGGCATCTCTCCTCTCATCGGAAACGCCTCAAGATTCCAACTCAATCAGGCCGATGTCTCCATGACAGACATGAACTGCTCAGCCTCTCCATGCTCCGTCGCTTTCGGTAAAATTAAATCCTCTTCTTCCGCCTCCGGCCTAAACATCGACCTCGCTTCTTTGAAATTCTCAAATCAGGCCGCCGGAATCTTCGCTGCATCTGACGCTCTGCCTCTTCTCATCAACAATTCTCAGCTTCATATCGCAAATGTCGAACCCTCTTACGACAAACCTTTCTACGGCGTCGCTTCTTCTCTCAATTCCGACATCGTCAAATCTTCCATCCGTATCGACAAATTCATCGGAAACGGAAACTTCTCTTTCCTCGCTAATACCCTGAACTCCGTATATATCAACGACCTGCAGCTCGAAACCACCGACCTCTCTTCCACCAATTTCGCAGCTCTCGCAAATACCGTCACCACATCCGATATTCACAACCTTAACCTCACACTGCAAAACATCACGGCACCTCAAATCAACGGTATCGCACACACAATCACGGGCTCAACCCTCGACACCGTCACCATTTCGGCTAACACTTTGAAAGCCGGAAAATCCGCTCAGGAATGCGGTGAGGATAAAGAATGTGCTCCAATCACAGGAAATATTAACGGAATCACAAATTCCTCAATGGCTTCCACGCTCTCAAACTTCAATGTGACACTCGATAACGTCTCCGCAAACGGAAATATCACGCTCGGCACTTTGGGACTCAACGAAGGATCAAAACTCCTCAAATCCTCCATCACGGCCAACACCGTGGACGGCTCCGCCATCGTCAACGGACTCGCTCAAAGCATTGAAAAATCCTCCGTTTCCGAAGTTCAACTCAAACTCAAATCCGTCAAAACTTCCGGCGAAAACGGTGTCATTGCCCTCATCGGTAAAACGCTCAACGTCGCCACAATCGACTACACAGGAGTACAGGTCGAAGAAGCTCAGGCAACATCCAAAGCTCTTTTCATGGAAAAAGTCTCCGCTTCCGTCCTCTCTGACATCGCATGCCACGGCCTTCTCATCAGCCCCAATTCAAAATCAAGCCTCATCGACGTCGCCGAAAAATCTATCATTTCGAATCTCGTCAGCATGGCAAAAATCAAAACAAAAATCGCTTTCGACGAATCCGGCGTCGAAACCAAACTCGATGAACCCGCTGAACTCAAAAATCATGAGTTCTTCAATACTTCGTTCGAAAATACACTCACAAACAACTGGTGGTTCAAACGCTCCGACGACTATGCAGGACCTGATGAAACCGTCGCCAAATCCTTCACAACAGAACAGATCAACGACGTCATCAGCTCCTTCCATGAAAACAGCTGGAACAAAACCCAGATCACCGAAGACAGCACACTTATCGATCTGCCATGGCCTGCTCAAAAACCAGCTGAACCCGCCCCAGAAGCCACAGAATAATCCTCCATCCCTAAACAAAACGCCCCGCCTAAAACCGGGGCGTTTGGTTATCTCGGAATATCCAGAACCCTTCTGTTCGTCTTCTGAAGTTCCGGATGCTCGGCTAAATCCCGTGCTTTTGTCGCCTGCTCTATCCCGACGAGACGGCTGTCAAAAAGCTCCCATGTCCCGATCAACTCATCAAATGAAATCGGCGGCGTATTTCGTCCATCAATAAACCTCGCATAATCCAGCGTCAGATCAAAAAATCGATCCTGAAGGGCAAGCAGCGTCTCAAGCTCTTCCGATTCAGCATATTTCTTCTGCTTTTGCCCCATGTCGCTTATCGTCTGGTCGAGTGCCGCGATGCTCCTCAAAAAGCTCGCATACGTCCCGTTCGGTTCCGCATACAATGTCCAGATCCGCTGCCAGGAATCGAGCCTCTTCCACGACAAATCCGCATTCGAGGTCTCACAAAACCACGCATATATCTCTGTCAGACGCTGAACCAGTCTGCTCAGGTGAAGCTGACACAGTTTCACAACGATGAGTGAATGTCCAAGCGTCCGTTCATCGGCCGGACTCTGACGCCAGGTCACGATCCAGGCACTTTTACGCGGCGAATGCGCCAGTTCCGCCTCGGGAAAACTTCGACATGCACCCTGTTTGCACAGTTTCAGGAGTTCATCTCGAATCGAAACCATGTGCGCCTCGAGTTCCGAAATCGCAAGAAGGCCGCGTTCCGCCTCATCGATTCGAGACGGGGCATGAAGCGTCTCGATCACTTTGCTGATATACGATGCCGGACGACGACCGTTCTTTTTCAACGGCTGCTCCGGCTCCGCCTCCGGTTTCGGCATCGACTTGAGCTCCGAAACAATCTCCTGATACATCAAATTCCACGTCTGCGCGCTCTCAACCGCCGGATGGGAATGATGATGAAGCGGATCCACAAAATCCGGCTGTCCCTCCCAAAACGCCTCATTCAGCTCATCCACCGCAACCAATATCAAATCCTCGCTGCGCGAAAGACGAACCTTCTGGGCGTTAATCTGACCGATAAACTGCTCAATCAGGCTGATGAGATACTCGCGATTGGTCCCGTCATAAGCCGCCGTTCGAAGCCGGAATATCGTCTTTTGTGCATCGCTTTTGGCCAGCGTCAAATGCCACTGAATCGGCAAAATACGACCATAAAGTTCCGACAAAATGCGAAGCTGATGAAGGTTGTGATTGATACACGGCCACGCCACAAACGAATGCGGCGGCGAAAACTCGCGTTCAAGAAGACGAATATTCTGAGACAGCGCCCGATAAGCCTTGATTAATCCGTCAAATTCATCACGCCAGACCCGAAGTGACACTATCACGGGTTCCGCTGAATCCCCCAGATAACGCCACCTTTCCGACGCTTTCATCCGTTCGCTCCACTCGCTGAGGATCGTTTCGGCCTGAACATAAACGGCTTCCGGGTGCGAGGAACGCGCCGCCCTGACATGAAGCAATCCAGGCATCCAGTCACCCTTGACCGATCCGTGCTCCGCTCGCAAATCCCTGACCTGCTGCATCATCGTCTGTACCGGCACCACAACTGACGCTTCGGCATCCGATATCCGCCCCCCCTGAAACATCGGCAAAAAATTCTGCAGCGCATTCGTCACGCCTCTCGACGCCATTTCAAGACGCCCCAAATGCCACAACACATTCCGGTGAAGCTGGAGCGTAAGCTGAAGCTGCGAACGCTGCTCAAGACTGAATGCGGATCCCGGCGGCGAACACGACTCGGCCGGCGTCATCTGAAAATTCGACAGTATCTGTGCCTCTTTCCTCTCCGCACGGCTCTGTTCCACGTGCAGTATCGCATCACGCCACAATTCGCGATCCTCGCGGTTCAGCCTCGTTTCCAGCGCTTCCGGCAGTTCCACACTCATCCGAAGCGACTCATTGACCACATTCCAGTCCCGAGCCCCGGTTTGCCACCGCTCAACCGGCAAAAACGGCGTCACAGAAATCTCCTCCCACCTCATCGCCGGGAGCGGGTCCAGAACCGTTTCCTCCTTTGGCGCACACCCAAAAATCAACCCGGAAATAACCCATGTCGCTATCAATGATATTTTACGTTTCATCAAATTATCCGTATTTTATTCATAGCTCCGCTATTTGTCCTCGCGGACAAATACGCAGAGTGTTTCGGGCTATCGGCTACGCCGATACGCCCTTCGGGGCGGCGCTATTCTGTCGAATACGCGCCGCCCGCCTCATTATGATGGCTTTTAGCCCGCTCAGCCAGATTTCAAGGTTCAGATGATACACAGCCCGCAGTCACCATCCCGTAATCACACGACGCGTATCCCTCCGGGATAGCGGCGTGACAGCCTGACGTATTGGCCAAAGGCCAATAGACAGGCACCTTCATGAACTCAATTCAAATCAACATTTTACGCATTGCGCCCTGTTCGCCCTCTTTTTCCGCCACTCCGACTCGTTTTTTCCCTTTTTTTCTCTCCTTTTTACGCCATTTTCCCCTCTCCCCTTCATCCTTATCCATCTTTATCCATGCCCCATCTCTCGATTTTATGCCGTTTTCAGCATTTTTCCTGCCCCTGAAAATAACACTTGATTTCATTTTTCACTCGTAGCAACTATCAACTGGCAAAAATTTTATTTTCTGTAACGCACTGCGTTAAACACAAAATTCACAATTTTCAAAGATTATGAAATTAAATTTCGCAAAAATTAAAACTTCACGTTTTTTAAAAACAGCCGCCATCGCGGCTGCCATGTTCGGCGCATTCTCGACGACAAGCTGCATCGAGGAAATCAATCCAAAACGCGAAGTGCGAAATTACGGGACTTTCGGAACGGAACTTTACAACATCCTCTACGACAACTCCGTTTACTCGAAAGACCACAGCTCCCAGCCCTTCCTTTCGACGCTCTCATCGCACAGAGACGACTTTATCAACGCCGTTGATACGACCGCTGTTCCGGACGATCTCAATGAACTGAACCAGGTTTTCATCAATATTGTGCCGCTATACGAAAATATGCTCTACCCCGGAACGCTTCGAAAAGCCGCTGTTGTCATGGGGGAACTTGCAGCCGATCCGGCTGCGGTCAATGCCATAGCCTGGCTCTCGATTTCACCAAACCTGCTTCTTGCCCCGGAAAATGCCAATCCCATCGGCCTCTTCTTCCAGTATGGCGATCTCAGCGGCATCACCGACGAACTCCTCTCGCTGCTGCTAAATAACAGCGTCTCCGAAAAAAATGCGACCAATCAGCTTATTAAAGAAATTTCGATTGCCGCAAAAAATCTCGAAGAAAATTCAGACCCCAAATGGTTCGTAAGACGCATCGTCGATCTCATGCTGAAGGAAAACGACGTGTACGGTCCAAAAATGTCCGCCATACCTCAAACAGCCGCCAGACTCGACGCCTTCGGAAATCCCGTCATTCGCGAAGAGATGAAGTCTTCCATCGCCGCCACGCTCGATGAAATGGGCTACTTCAATTTTGCCGAGGGCGGCTCCATTGCTCCGTTTGAAATCACGGGAACGCCTGCCAGTTTCAGTCTCGTCGGCGGACAGACTTATTTTCAGGACAGACCCGTTTTTGAAACCTTTGACCTCCAGAAAACTCCACTGGCCTATCTCATTCGGGAAGGCGACACGCTGCTCGAGAATGACACGATGGACGAGGCGCTTCGCGCCGCCAAATCCCTGCTCGGAACGCCTCAGCCTTATGCAGACGAAAACGGCGCCTACACAGGATATGAACGAAATACGGGCGTGGCACAGCTCACGGCTGCGCTCTTTTCAACGCTCGACCACGACTCCGTCGGCCCCAATTTTGAAGCCATTTCACAGCTGCTCGAAAACAATCGCGACGTCGTCGCAAGACTCGTTTACGACCTCGACATCATTTTTGACATCGTCGACGAAACACCCTCCAATTTTTCCGCTGATAACAACCTCATCGACCGGCTTTTGCCCGAACTCCTCGACCTCGCCAAAGAACCCGGGATGCTCGAAGACTTTTTTATGGCCCTCGATGACCCGATCGCTGCTCATATCGCACCTCAGCTCTCGGAACTCGCTCAGCGTAAAAAAGACTTCATTTCCATCCCGGAGAACTCCAAATACAACGCCTGTTTTCAGGCATGCGACGATAAATTCGACGTCGGAACTTTCGATCGCATGAACTGCATCCGCGAATGCCCAAGAGATGAAATTCTCGGTACAGAACGCGCCGACCACAACGCCCCGGAATCCTTTGATAACCGATCCCTTTTCCAGAGAACCGCACACCTGATGTGGGAAACTTCGCAAACCCATTATGAAGTTCACACGGAAAAGGTCGAAGTCATGGGCAACGACCTCACCGACATCGCCGCTTCTATCGGTCCTCTCATCACGTTTGAAAACCTCGCCGAAGCCTATCTGCTCACGATCACGGGCGATCTGCATCTCGTCGAACACCTGAGCAACACTTTCATCGACCTCGCTTCCATCATCGGTGACGACGGCACAACAGTCGCACAGTTCCTAACCCATCTAACCGACAATCTCTTCGGCCTCAAGCTCTCGATCAACCCGACAACGGCCGAAGTCACGCGCATGTTCAACATGCCGGCCATTTCAACCATTTCCGAGAAATACCGCCTCGATCTGAATACGGCAAACTGCCGTTCCGGCATCAAATGCCTCGAATCGAACGCCGATGTCCTGTTTGCAATTGAAGCCGTCGGGCTCGTCGATTCCATGCACCCGCTGCTCAAAGTCTTCAGCAAACACAAGAAAACCCATGTCCTGGCGCGAATCGTCTCCATCCTGTTTGAGTATTATCCAAGCCAGAACGTGACCTATCTCGATGCCGAAGGAAAGCCCCTTGACCTTCAGCCATCGGATTTCCGAAGCCTGGAGCCGGTTCTCATTCGGGCTCTGGACGAAACGGATATCGTTGCCGATGTCGGCGCTTTTGGCGATGCACTGCTCGACGTCAAACTCAAAGACGGAACCGTCCTTGCCGCAAGATTCGAAGACTTCGTCGAATACCTGCTCACACCGGACAAAAGCCTCCGAAAACTCGACGGCAGTGAATATACAAAGGATCCGTCCGGTAATTTCATCGCGCCTATCCCCCCGGCCTATCTCTATATCGACGCCATTCGGGACATCAGTGATTTTCTGGACGAACACAAAGAAACCAAAGACCAGCTCTCCAATGCACTCGAAGGTTTTTCAAAGATCACGATCAAAACCATCAAACAGCCCGATGGTACCATCGTCTTTGAAAAGCCCGCCGGCATTCAGTTTGTGGCCGACATCGTCCGCCTTCTCGAAGAAATTTTTGAAGACATCACGGCGGACGGTTCCAGACAATCGTGGATTCGGGATGAAGCCATTCCGGAAGTTGACGACATCTTTTCAGGCCGGCTTGTTTATGCCTTTTTCCAGCTTTTTTCCGAGCTTGATGCCAGACCCAACGGCCTGAACAAATTCAGACGTCTCATACTCCATCTGATGGAAACGAAAAGCGAAACGCCGACCAATCTCACGGGAGCTGGATATCTTCTTGGCAACATGCTGCTCAATGACGTTCATTTGACGGCATTGTCTCATGTCATTTCATCCCCCCTCGATCCCGACAGGGTCTGGACGACCGAAGGCTTTTCCGATCTGTCGCTCATTGTGACCCTTTTGACCTGTGTCGATGCTTTCAATGAATGCGATCCTGGGCACTCCTTTGATCGCGTCTTCTATCGTCTTTTTGAAACGAACACGCGAAAACGCGCCAATATTTTCAGAATTCTCGACGTCGGAAGTGACCTGTTCAGGCAGGTACCGGGAAGTCCAAACCGAAGGACAGCAGCTGACATGAAGATTTTCCTCGATTTTGCGCACGATCTTTTTACAGATGACGATCGAGGTGTCGAACGCATTTACGGCGTCATTGACTTCACAATCTGGGGCAACGACAGACGCCCGAAAGACTGGAAACCGGAAGATGCATCATGGCAGATTCAGTTTGGCAGCGATCCCACTCCCACCACACAGGAATAAGAAGCAGGTTTCCTGATATGAAATATCTCCGCCTATTAACCATAACCGCGATCATGCTTTTGAGTTCGGTCGAAGCCATTGCCGGGGGCCTGTTTGTGCCGCTTGGCGGCGTTGCGAACACAGGTCGGGCCGGAGCAGCCGTTGCCTCGACGCGCGATCCCAATGCCATTGCCTATAATCCGGCCCTCATCGCGCTCAGCGAGGGGCATCAGCTTCTCGTCGATCTGACTTGGGCAATGCTACAACTGGAATTTCAAAGAGCCCCGCAGGTCGAAAACAACGGCTCCGTTACGACATTTGAAAAAATCGAAAATCTGGCTCCCGGTATTACGATTCCTCAGATTCTGTTCACGACCGACTTTGGCACTGACCAGTTCGGACTTGGCGTCGGCGTCTTCCCGCCCAACGCAGCCCCGGCGAGTTTCCCTGCCGATGGTGCACAGCGATACGCCGTCGTCGATATGGCATCGACTCTCGCGTTCACGACGGAACTCGCGTTTGCATGGCGGCCGCATCCCCGGTTTTCTATCGGCGCCGGCATTCAAAATGTCACTTTTGTCTTCAAAGGAACCGGCATTTCAAGCACCTATTTCGGCGTCCTGAGCCGCCCTGAAGATCCCGATATGGACAGCATCATCACCATCGATGCCTCTGATTACTTCACGCCAAGTGCGAACTTCGGCCTCTGGGCTGAACCCGTGGACGGCTTTGAAATTGCCGCTTCATTCCAGCTTTTTGCCGATTTAATGTCAAAAAAAGGTTCCTACAAGGCGGCGGCTCCCAATCACTACATCTTTGAGAAAACGGCCCTTGAAGGGTCCCAAATGGACATCTCTCTGTCTCTGCCATGGACGTTGAAATTCGGCCTTCGTTATCGTCACGGCGATATCTTCGACATCGAAATCGACGGTTGGTTTTCGCGTTGGAGCCGACAAAAAACGATCAATATCTATCCTCGAGACGCCTGGCTCGTTCACAATGCACTCGTCGACAATGTCCATGTCGGAAATTTCGTCATTCCCCGTGACATGAAAGATGTCGGCGGCGTCTCGATCGGCGCCGACTGGAATGTTCTGCCAAACGAACTTACCCTGCGCGCCGGTTTCCTCTATGAATCCGGCAGTGCAAAGGAAAAAAATTACTCCGCATTCCAGTACGACAACCACAAACTCGGCCCAACCATCGGCCTGTCCTATACAATTGCCTTTGCAAGACTCGACTTTGCCTTTGCCCACATTCACCAGCTTCCCATGAATGTCAAACACGGCGAGTTTATCCAGTACAATCTCGTTTACCCGGAAAAAGCCGTGGTCACGAACAACGGAAAATACAAATCGTTTTATGATTTTATCGGCATAGGCGTCGATTTCATGTTCAAATAACCCCGTTACAGCTTTGTCCAGTCGCGATTGTTTTCAACAGGATTGCAGTATCGATCTGAATTGGATGAAGCCTTTTGTCCTGACGGAATGCACGTGTCCTCGATCAAGCACCACCGTTGAGCCGGAAGATGAGGGCACTGCCTGTGTTTCATGTCACAAATTGCGTCGACACCCATGAGCGAACGCGTTTGCGACGGAATGGAGGCCAGAACATCACCAGCCGAGGCCGTTTCAAAGACGAATTCGACATTATTCTGTGCATATGAACGGCATGAAACCTTCTTTTTCTGGGAAGTACCGTCGGGAAGTGTCACCGTTATCTCGCGGCTTCCAAAACAAAGCATCGTGTGCGAACCATCGCGGCACTGCGTCATCCAGTGTTCATCGTTCAAATGTGCCTCGTCACTGTATCGAACTTCAGCCATCAGAGGATTGCCCTGCCCATCTTTGACGTAAACCGTCGTTGCCTGTGGAACGGCGTCGAGAAGCGTCTGCCAGGCCGGACGATTCTTGAGCAATGCATCACGCCTTTGTTCGCCTTTCGGATTGTGAAGCGATCCTTCGATGAGGTAGGCATACGTTCCGGAAATCATTCGGAACCAGTCCTGATCGGTTCCATCGACAGAATATAGATTTTTGACGACTTCGTATGGTTTGCCACTGGCCTGAACGCCTGCGGCTTGAGCCATTTTTAGAGCCAGCTGCCAGGCATGATCCGTTTCTCGCGGCGGATCCTTGAGGGCATCGATCGAATAGGGCGACAATATCTTTGTCGATACCGTGTGAAAACTTATCGACGCCGCAAACTGCTGTGTATGAAAGAGGTTCATCATCGCCTGAATTTCAGGTTCACTGCCAGGAAATTCGCCGCGATACCAATAGTGTTTCGGATCCTCGGATGAAGCCTTTTCCCCTGTTGCCCCCCATTGAAGTGGATAATTCCGATTGATGTCGACACCCGATCCAAGCTCAATATCATTCGGGTGATACCGATAATAAGCTGAAGTGCGGGAATTCCCCGATTTGGCGGGAAATGACGGCCTTTTTTTCTGTGTCAAAAAGACATGACGGCCATTTTTGCGGCCAAAGTGTTCCGACACATGATAAAAAAGGTCATTGCCATCGAGATTAACCGTCGGAATGATCCAGACCTCGGCTTTTTCCAGGATAGATGCATAATGTCTGGCCAATTTTGCATCCGTTGTCTCGCACAATTCCTCGAGAATGTCGAAAGCCATGTCACAGGCAAGAAGCTCCATCCCGTGATGTGCACCATTGAACAAGACTTTGGGCGGATTCTGGTCTTTGGAACTCGTCAGAACAATAGCTCGAATGGGATGTCCGAGATACGTCTGACCAATCGTCTCGACGCGAACCCGGCTCGCGCGGCGCGCGCACACCGGAACATAGGCATCGATATAAGCCTGTATCATATCGACATCTTTGGCACTTCGGTTGGGATCGAGTGGCGCCTTTTCATTGCAATGCATCGGGGTTGGACAATTCAAATCGACTGCGGCCTCACGATATTCACTGTCCGTGTATGCAGTTCGAGGTATGGCCCAGTAAAATCCTTCCGGAAGCTTTCGATTGTTATCCACCATTTTCATCATGGCCTGATGTGAACAACGATATATCTCGTAGTTCTCGACATTGCCCGACTTGACGATTTTACATTGTTTCAATTCATTGAGTGTCTCGACTTTTTCCTTTGGTGCAAAGACAAATGACACAGCCTGTTGAGTCAGATAGGCATCAGAATCCGTAAAATGCAGATTTTCCGGATGCTCCGAGGGCGTAAAATCGTACCCCGCCAAAGCTGAAGTCTTGTCCGGACGACGATGCACTCGATATCCCGTCTGGGTTCCCATATAACGGACATCATCCATCGTCAATTTTGCAAGTTCCTTGTGCGTTTTGCTGTCCTGAACGGATATGTTGACATACACGCCCTGCATCGCGATCACGACATCGATTTTGGACGGCATTTTTTTGATCGTTACGGAATCGCCAATCTGTCGAGGAGACCCGCCATCCCAGCGATGAAGCAGTATTTTTTTCTTCGCAAAACTCACACTGTAACCATGAACCCCATGTACTTTTTCGGGAAATTCAGCCCGAAAAAAAAACGAAGAATCGGGCTTGTTTCCAACAATAAATGAAGCTCTTAAAGTGCCATCCGGCGTGACTTTTTCTGGAGAAACCCAAAATCCATCACGAAATTTCTCTATTTTTTCGAGACGAAGGCCGGTTGTTTTGTCCCATTTCCATTTGTCCAACGATCGAGCTGAAGAAATCAATTCCTCTGAAAGCTCCCGAATATGCGGTATTTCCGTCGTTTCAACGATCGAGTCCTCTGTTTTGGGTGATGCCACTCCGGGGACACAGAGCAAACCACTCAAAAGAATTCCGGAAAGAATTATTCCTGATTTCAATCGTTTCATTTTTCCTATGCTCCCAGGTCGTATATCGATTTTTCTCTGCAATTTCTGCCCTTTTCGCAATCGATTGCATTAAAAAGCCAAAGCCTGAAACGGCGTCTGAACGGTTATATTTCTCATTCTTATTTTTGGATACTTTATGAACTTATGCGTTCTTCAATACCTGAAAAAACGACTCGAAGCCTGTGATTTATGCCCGAATCGATGCGGAATCAATCGATGGAACGATGAAACTGGTATTTGTGGAATATCGGCACAGCCGGCCATTTATCAGCATTTTGTCCATGTTGGAGAAGAAATCACACTCATACCATCATTCATAATCAACATGGCCGGATGTTCCCTATCATGTCCGACCTGTCCTGAACGATGTCGTTTTGACGGAAGACTTCCCATTACCTCCCCCCAAAAGTATGCGGCATCACTTCAACGGCATTTTGAAAAAACGCAAATGCCCAAATCCATTCAATGGATTGGCGGAGAACCGTCATGTCAGATTCATTTTGTCCTGGAAACGAGTCTTTGTCTCAAATCAAGCCTTTTGTCATGTCCGCCCATCTATTTGAACACAAACGGCTATTTCGACATCAATCTTCTCGACGACATGAAAGGAATCATCGATGGTTTTGTATTTGATTTAAAATGTGAAAAGGACTGTTTTGAAATCACGGGCCACACGCCGGACTATTCTGATATCGTCACAAAAGTCATACAAAAAGCCGGGACGATGTTTCCATTGATTATTATTCGACATCTCGTGATGCCGGGACATGTTCATTGCTGCACAGAAAAAATCGTATCGTGGTGCAGTCAAAATATGCCGCAGGCGACTTTTAATCTTATGACGGGATTTCGAGATTTTCGTTCGAATGCAGTGGTCCAGTCACTTGGTTCGGAAGAAAAAGAAAAGGCCATCCAGATTTTAGCTCAAACCCAAATGGAGCATTGTCTTCTGGATGGCCATGAAATGAGAACTGAGAAGGATTAATTCACTTTACGGCGATAAGAGCGGAAGCCCTGACCATCGAGTTCATTAAATCGTTTTTTGGCCTCATCGGCACAAGTCTTATCGCCGAGATTACTGCAGGCGATCGAAAGCATCTTATAAGCGGGTTTGTAATAAGCATCTGCCGCGAGAGCCTTATCTGCCGCCATTTTTGCCTGAGCATAATCCTCTACAATGGCTTTCTGGATACTGGCATTTGTATAAGCAACGGCATCTTTCGGGAAACTGGTGAGTGATTTGACGAAAATTTCTTCAGCCTTTTCCACATCGCCGTAGCAGAGATAAGCCGAGGAAAGGTTAATCAAAAGCTGAGGATCATTGGGAGCAAGAGCGAGTGCCTGTTCATAGGCATCAGCAGCTCGGGCGCAATAGCCAAACATTCTCAATGCACTGCCAATATTTGTCAGTGTAAACACGCAACGATCAATTTTGGTTGCTGCAATCAAATCTGCAAATGCATCAAAGGGGTGATTTAATTTAGCCAGCGCAATTCCGCGAATGGTCAATCCTTCAACACTCTCGCCTTCGGCATTCATAATGGCCGTGGCACCGTCAATGGCATCCTGATAATCGCGATTATAAAAAGAATCGAGCACTGCATCATAAGAAGATGCCGGCTGCGAAGAGGCGGATGATGTGGCTGATGTCTGCGCAGCCGTTGCGGCTGCCATTTGCGTTTCTTTGATGGGATCAGGATAGGAATTGCATCCCATAAAGCCAATCGATATTGCCAGAGCTCCCAGTATTCCTGCTATCTTCTTCGTCATGGATGTCTTACCTTATAATTCGCACCATCTGGCGACTGCAAAAAACGACGCTAAAAACGTCAAAACCACCTTATTATCCAAAATGCCGCTAAAGAATGCAAATTATCTAAGACAAAATCGACACAAAACAGTAACTATTCAGACGTGATAATTTGCAATATGTCCGCGCAATTCGGTTTCACATTCCATAGGGAACCAAGGAGCCCTTGTCTTTATGAAATTTCTATCCATTGCCTATTTCGTCATTCTGTTTTGCATTCTCGGCTCTTATCTGGCTTTTATGACACCGAATAATGCAATCAGACTTCACGTTGCCACAGCTGACAAACTCTCTAACGAACAATCAAACATCATCCTGGTTCAGGCTCGAAATGTCGATAATGGTTCACAATTCAACGGTTACACACTTGAGGCACGATGGATTAAATCTGACTTTTCTCCTGTTTCGGACATTGCATCCACACACGCTCAACTCCCTCTCAATGGCGAAACAATCATGAAAATGCCGGATCTCCCTGACACCGAAGTCGGAGCTCTGGAAATTCTTTTACTCGATGACAAAAAACAAATCGCCAAATCAGCTATTGTTCCATCCACAACATTTCTTCTCACCCCAATCAGTGAACCGCTTGATCTGCCGGACAAACCCATGGAGGAATTTTATCTGGCCGATTCTCCTTCCGCATTCATGTTCAATGTTCCAAACGAAATCCTTGTGGCGACCGTCAATTCTTCAGGCCCGTACAAAGGAGAAATATCAGTCGAACAAATCTACGGTCAAAAAGCGGATTTCAATCCAAGTTTTCACACGGAAGGCATGACAACGTTTTCTATCGCACTTCAGGCCGTAGCTGATTTCAAGTTTACAGCCGGAGACCACGTTTTCTATGCCAGCTTTGCGCCCAATGAAAAGCCCTTTCAGGCAACTGTCAAATCACCATTGCTGCTTCCGGAACAAGCCACGGTCGTTAATATTGTTCCTGTCGGAAGCATGCCGACATTCACGGTTGATTATTTCGACGACTATGCCTGGATCGATCGACAAACCATCACGCCAGAAAATGCGGCTCACGCCGAACTAAAGCCAAATAACCGTTTTCTAAAGCAACCATCCATTATTTATGCAAGAGTCAGCAATTCGCCCATTGCGACCCCGCAGGGTTCTCAAATGTTTGCGCTCATTGCCTCCAATTCGCCTCTGACTGACGCGGATCAGGCTGCTTTTGCCCTTCGGGCAATGGAAAAACTCAAAGCCGCACACCTTGAATATCCCTACTTACAAAAGCTGTTAAAAAATAGAAAACTGGCTCCGTTCATCAGGGATTACGCATTATCGGTCATTGCCAGTCACCATACCCCGCAAATTGAGATGCGGGTCAAAACCGAAGTCAACGACGCCATGACGTTTGAACGGCAAAAAAACACACAAAAATCAGTTGCCAACATCGTTCTCGTTTCATGGTTTGCACTTGGAGTCATTGTCTGTCTGGCCATTATCATTCATTCCTCACGCCGACGAAAACAAATGTGGGAAGAACTCATTGCTTCCGGCGAAGTCGATGTCAACCAAATACCCAAACAAACATCAGCCATGCAGCTTTTCTGTCTGCTCATACTCATCACGGGAATGCTTGTTTCGCTCTATTTCATGATGCAAATTGTATAAAAAAACGCAGCCGACGTCGGCTGCGTTTTAAATTTAGTACAAACCTGCCTTATTTCAGTTCAATCTGTTTGAGCATGACATTGTACTTCCCATCACCGTCGGGATCATCGAGGTAGGCAGTGATAAAGCGATTGTCAAAACAAGCGAGTGTATGAGAAAGCTGAGCCCCGTCCACTGAACTTGAAATCGGAGTAGCTTCAGACACGATGCCGCCATTAATCTTGTTGTACATCACATCGCCGTTGTTGCTGTCCGTGCTGTAAACAACAATACCTGTTCCATTTTTCAGATAGCAGGCATTGGGTGAATGAGGATTGTTGCCATCCGCAATCAGTAAATGATCCGTGCTTTTCAAATAATTCGTGCTGCCATTAATCTTTTGATAGACATAGCCGCCTATTTTACTGCTCGGCTTCTCGGGATCGGATGAATTTTCTTCATAAACAACAAGCATGGACTTGGATGCCCCGAGAGCAAGTGCAGGATTTGTCTGAATCTGCCTTACGCCCTCAATTTCAAAGAAATCCATTGAACCGAAACTGACAATTTTTGTGGGGTCATTCAAGACTGAATATCGAACGTAAGAGCGACTTTCTTTATTTGTAACCTCCTGCCATACGACCACGAGCTGATTGTCTTCATTGATGGCAAGACGAGGATTGGTTTGATACGTTCCAACCAAAAGCTCATCGTTTGGTGTAGCAAATCCCTGAAGATTAGAATCGCCGTCGATCAGACAGTGAATAAATTTCATCCCCCGTTCAGCGCCTGCCTCATCCAATGGCAAATGTTCAGAGCACAGTGAAAATTGCTGATTGCTTACGAGGGCTGCCGATGGATTTTTCAAAGAAGCGGTACCGTTGCTATATATAGAGATGGGCAAACCAGTTTCAGAAGTCAGCTGTTCCATGCTCAAATGCATAAATGGAAGCTGCCAGTTTTTAGGCTGGCTTTCATCCATGGAATCAAAAGCCCCCCACACGATGAAGATATTATTGCTGTCACCGATGAGAAGATTAGTGTTTCCGATATCCGCAGGAGTGTAGGTGCCGTTAAAATATAAACTGCGTTTCCATAGAGCACAGCCTTCTTTAGTCATCGATTCCAGATTCAGACCCAGTCTTTCCCCCTCAATCGAAAACCATGCAACCAAAATGTCCCCATTATCCGGGTTGACATCAACCAATAATTTAACCCCCCCGGTGGTGGAAGTACTCATCAACTGATAGTTGTCAAACAGAGGTGCTTTGTCCCAGAAGGTACATTCATTTTCATCGGTCACACAGAGCTTGCACGCCCCGTCTTTCATTTTTCGAACACCAACTTCACAACCAGTGTCGCATTTCACACATTTTTCTTTGTACAATGAATCATCGTGATGCCATTCATAACAGTCCGTTTCGGCATTAAACACGCAGGTATCATACGAACGGTTGTCATCATCGCAGAATATTTTGCCCTGCTCGCATTCATCCTTACAGCTACGGCACAGGTCTTTGTATTTTCCTTTTTCTTCTTTCCAAAAATAACACCCGGTTTCTTCATCTTTCTGACAGGAACGATAGCTTTTACTCTCCGTCAGACACTCCGTATCGTTTGCAGAACACGGATTGCTGCATTCAATCGTTGGCTCCCCCCCTGATGAACATGAGGCCTCATATTTTTCTGACGAACTCACCCATGAAAAACAACCGGTCTTTTCATTTTTTGAGCAATATCGATAGACCTGCTCTTTCTCAATGCATTCACTCTGACCAAAAACACACTCATTCTTGCACTTTTCATCAGACTTACATTTTTCAGCAAATTGAGATGAATCTTCCACCCACCCGGCACACATCGTTTCCGCATCACGCGTGCAGTATCGATAAATCATGCTCGCCAGATCACACTCTTCTCGTGATACCTGACAAACATCACAATCTGTAACTTTCCTATCGCCTTCCCCTGAATTTTGTGAGTCATAAATTGCCATGCATCCAGCCTGATCACTGGCCAGCATTTCCTTGGTACATCCATCCGTTTGCCGCTTGCATACATAGCATGTGACTTTGTCTTTCACCATCTTGATGCTTACGGACTGGTCCGTACATTCATAATCACACGGATCTTCAAGACTGCATCCGACGGCCGTCAGAGATACCAAACACAAACTTAAACCCAAGCGTAAACATGCTGATTTTCGGCTCATTTGTTCAACCTCTATATTTCTGACTTCATCGTCAATCATTGAAGACTTCAATCCAGAGAAGACCTCATTCTAATGATACCAGATTTCTTAACAGAATACCAAAACTCGATATGTAATCGTAACATATCGCGAGAACCCGTCTGAACAGTAACCTTGTAATCGTTGCATTCTGTGCGATTCCCTTGACATGGGGACTGCAAAAGTTCAATATATCCATGCTTTTTTGTATGAAAAGCATTTTGGTATGGAGCTTTTCTCTTGCGTATCGGCTTGATTTGGACACTCTCTCTGATGTTAATTGCCACTCTTGGCGGTTGTTCTCAGCCACAGGTCTCTCAACAACAGATCGAAAGTGCCATCGAAGACGATTTCATTCAGCTTCTGCGCGATCTCACAACCATTATGCAGGCTGGCGCTAATCACCCTGGCAATGCCCTTACTTCACTGCGGAATTATATCCAATCTTCAACGCCTTCCGCTAGAAGTACCGTCAAATCGCTTCGTCGTGCCATCCTCGATATGGACCCTCAGCAACGAGAACTCTGGAAAATTTCCGCCAGTAAAAAACTTGAAGTCGAACTCGAACAATTCGCTAACGCTCAACTCCAACTCCAAAATCAACTCAATGACGCTCAAAAATGGGAGCTCGGACAAATCCTCGCTCTCCTTAAATAAAGCGCTGCCAGGAAGGGCCCGGCAGCATTCTTCTACAAGTCCTGGTAACAGGCAAAGGTTATGTACTGCGAGTCGCAGACATTTTTTATGGAGCTTTTTGGAAACTTATGATGGCCGACGAAATTCAGAACCCCGTCTCGGAAAACAATGTTGATAACCAGGTTGAAAATCCCTGCGAGACGGCTGAAGATGAAGACTTTTCTAAACTTCTCGCCGAAAGTGAGCAGTCCCTCGAACAAAAATCTTTCGCTAAAGGTATGATCGTTGAGGGTATTATCGTCCAAACAGGACCCGAATTCGTTTACGTTAATATCGGCGCTAAAGCTGAAGCTTCCATCGCAGCTTCCGAACTCCTTAACCCCGAAAACGGTAAACTCACTCACAACGTCGGTGACACCATCAAGGCTAAAGTCATTGGCTTCGAAAATGGCGCCATTAAACTCTCCCGTTCCCTCAAGGCCGGTAACATCGCCCTCGAAGAAGCTTTCCAGTCCGGTTGCGCCGTCAAAGCCCTCGTTAAAGCAACCAATAAAGGCGGCTTTGAACTCGAAGTCATGGGACAACGCGCTTTCTGCCCGCTTTCCCAAATTCAAAAAGGTAAAGTCGATGACCCCGAATCTTTCGTCGGTCAGTCCCTCGACTTCAAAATCATTAAATACGCTAAACGCGGTCACGATATCGTCCTCTCCAGAACCGCTCTTATCGACGAAGAACTCCGCGTCCAGCGCGAAGAAGCGATGGCTAAAATCGAAGTCGGTGCCACGCTCGACGGTAAAGTCATTTCCATCCAGAAATACGGCGCTTTCGTCGATGTCGGCGGCGTCGAAGGTCTCGTTCACGTCTCCGAAATTTCTTATCAGCACATCGATCACCCAAAAGAACTTCTCTCCGTCGGACAGGACGTCAAAGTTTATGTCGTCTCCATGACCGATAAAGACGGTAAATCTAAACTCTCCCTCTCCATGAAAAAACTTGAGGAAGATCCTTTCGACCGTATTACCGCTTCCCTCGAAGTCGGTTCACACGTCACAGGTACCGTCGTCAGAAACGTCGATAAAATCGGCTCCTTCATCGATCTCGGCGGCGTCGAAGGTCTCGTCCATATCTCCGAACTTACCTGGGATCGTCACATCACAAATCCCGATGACGTCGTCAAAGTCGGCGATAAAATCGATGTCACCGTCCTCGGCATTAACAACGAAAAACATCGCGTCTCCCTCTCCTACAAAGGTCAGCAATCCGATCCCTGGGAAACCGCTCAGGAAAAATATCCCGTCGGGCAGGACGTCTCCGGTAAAATCGACTCCGTCACAAACTTCGGTATCTTCGTTAAAATCGCTCCTCGTGTCACCGCTCTTCTCCCCATGAGCGAAATCGGTGATGCAAACCGCTCCTGGACCGAAGCCGCTCCCGGAACCGAAATTACCGCTAAAGTTATCGCCGTCGACACCGCTAAAAAACGTATGACCCTCTCCATGCGCGGTGATGCCCCTGCTCAGCCCGCCGCTCGAAAACCACGCGCTCCTCGAAAAGACGATGAAGATGCCGCTCCTCGTGAACGCACTCCTCGCGCTAAACGCGACGACGCTATCAGCTACAAAGATGACGCTAAATTCGGTACATTCGGCGACGTCCTCGCGGGACTCAAGAAGAAATAATCTTCTTTAGACTTTCTGTCTAAGCCTGCTTCGGCAGGCTTTTTTTTTAACAGTCAAACCGAGAATATCCAATTATTCCAGGGAAAGGGGGAAAGCTTTTTGCGGCGCTATTTGCTCGCAAATACGCGCCTACCCCCTGTGCGGGGACACCCCGCAACGCCCCCTTTACTCTCTCCCTTTTACTCTTGCTTCGAAAACCCTTTGCTTTATGCCTGATCTCAACCTCAAATCATCTTACGAATTCTCCCTGCCTGAAGCCCAGATTGCTACTCACCCTCGCGAACCTCGCGATATGTGCAAACTCATGGCCGTTCACGGCCCAAATAGAAAACATCTCGTCTTTAAAGACATCCTCGACATACTTAATCCCGGTGACTGTATCGTCGTCAATGATGTGACCGTTCAAAAGGCTCGTTTCTTCGTCCAGCGAAAAACCGGCGGCATCATTGAAATTCTCATGACGGACGATATCACCGCACCTCGACGGACTTTCTCCTGCCTCTATAAATCCAGTCACCTCGGGCAAAATGAAGTCCTTACCGCAGTCAACGACCCTTCCGTTCAAGTCATTCTCACTAAAAATGACTCCGATCGCGCCTCCCTCTCTCAAGTCGAATTCTTAGGCTCTGAACCCGTCGTCGAAATCCTCGACAGAATCGGTCAGCTCCCTCTGCCCCCTTATATCGTCAAAAAAAGAAAACAGCTGGGCGAAGCCGTCTACGAAAACTCCGATTCCGAACTCTATCAAACCGTCTATGCCAATGCTGGCAGTGCCGTCGCAGCGCCTACCGCCGGCCTCCATTTCACTGACGATCTCATCGAAAAAATTATCAATAAAGGCATCCTCTTCGAAAAATTGACACTCGACGTCGGAACGGGAACTTTCAGACCCGTACAAACCGAAAATCTTTCCGATCACGTCATGCATACCGAACACTATCGCGTCTCTCAAAAACTTGCCGATGCCATTGCTCAAACCAGAAATAACGGTCACCGCGTCATCGCCGTCGGCACAACCGTCGTCCGAAGTCTTGAAGACCAGTTCGATCGCTTCGGGAAAGTCGTCCCGGGCGATTACGACACAAATATCTTCCTCAAACCGGGGCGAAAATTCGGTCTCATCGATGCCATGATCACAAATTTCCACCTCCCCGGCTCCACTCTCATGGTCCTCGTCAGTGCTTTCGCCGGTTATCAAACTATGATGGACGCCTATCGTGAAGCAATTGATGCCGGATACATGTTCTACAGCTACGGCGATGCCATGTTCCTTGAACCGGATCCCAACGCTCTCACATAACTCTCCTGCTCCGCTATCTTTTAATCATTATTCATTCACTTCATCACACTCCTTGCGTGTAACGCTCTGAATGACCTCATACAAAACCTTCTCTTCTCATCTTTTCTGTCTCACGGAGGCACGTTGGATACTTCGATTTCCGCCATTGACTGGCACTCTTGGGCTGAACCTCTCGCCGTTCTCATCCTCTCGATCCCTTTCATGATTCTGAGCACCACGAGTTCACGAATACTCGCTTCTCTCGGACTTGTGAAAGCACGCCATCTGCTCGACGAAGGACAGAAAAAACTTGAACCATTCGTCCTCAATCCAAACGAATATTGGATGACCATTCACATCCTCGAAGTCGGTAGTGTCATCGCAATGTTCTGGTCCGGATTCACGCTCCTTTCCCGACTTCCTCTCAAGCTCGACAATTGGGCTATCTGGCTCATACTCGCCGGCGTTTATTTCTGCTTTCACTCCTTCTTCTCCGTTCAGTTCGCAAACCGGGATGAAAGAATTGTTGCACCTAAAATGGTCGCCTGCCTTAAACCTTTTCATCTCTGCTTCAAACCTCTGACCTGGATTCTATGCCTCATTCTAAAGCCATTCTCCAGACAGCCCGTCGAAAAATTTGCCGATGCTGAACGCATTGAAGAAGAACTCGAAGTCATGCTCGACGAGTCCACTCGACAAGGCGGACTCGAAGATCTCAAAGGTAAAATCATGCGTTCCGCCATAGACTACAGTCAGACTACGGTGCGAGAAGTCATGATTCCTCGTACCGATCTCACGGCCTGTCCCGTCGATACCATGCTCGACGACGCCCTCGAATTATTCATTCGTGAAGGTTACAGCAGACTCCCCGTTTACGAAGGAAACATCGATACCATCGTCGGTTTCCTATACTTTAAAGATATCGTTCAAAAGTTTTTTGAACTCAGAAATAACGACTCAGAACGAAAATCCGTCTCCATTAAATCCATCGTTCGAGAAGCCTTTTTCGTCCCGGAAACAAATCACATCGACGCCATCTTCGAAGACTTCAAACGCGAACACATCCACATGGCAATCGTCGTCGATGAATTCGGCGGCACCGCTGGACTCGTCACGCTCGAAGACATCGTCGAAGAATTCTTCGGCGACATTCAGGATGAATATGATTCCGAAGAAAACACCATCGTGCCTATCGATAACGAAAAACACATCGTTCTCGTCGACGCTAAAACAAATATCTCCGAAATCGCCGAACATTTCGATGTCGAAATCGAAGAAAATCCTGACTACGAATCCATCGGCGGACTCGTCACATACAAGCTCGGACACGTCGGCCTCATCGGGGAAGAAGTCGATGACGCCGGCCTCCATTTCGTCGTGCGAGACGCTTGTGACCGGTGTATTCTCCAGGTTGAAATCTCAAAAAATGAAACTACTCCCGAAAATTAATCAAATAATGGCACATTCCTTTTTTGGGTTATTCGGATTAAACGCCAATCACACCTTCTTGCTTCTCTAACATCACTCCCGAACGGTCTGCGATGAAAGTTAACGCTCAAAAACTCTTTTCCTCTGTCATCGATAATGTTTTGGATCACCCAAAACTCTATGTCCTCATCGCCTCTATTCTCACAATTTTCGCGATCCTTGCCATCACACTCAAATTCGATATCAGGAGTGATCTTAAGGAACTCATGCCTCAGGACGCCCAAGTCGTCGAAGACATGCACGATATCGCCGATCGAATGGGCTCCATTCAAACCCTTTCAATCTACATCAAGGCGCCTGAACTCAAACCACTCTCCGAAGAAGCCAAATCTTCTCCCGAATACCTTGCCTGCCTTCAATCCCTCGGCGAAGGCGAACACCTCCTTCGAGCAAAACCTCCCGTCGGTGATAATTGGTGCGACAACGCTCTCATGCTCTTCTCCCGGCGTTTCCTCGACATCATCCGCTCTCAGGAATCCGTCGGAAATGTCGCTTTTCACAACGACAAAACCTTCTTCGAAAATAACCTCCTGCTGTACGCTTCAAATGAAGACCTCCTCAAAGCTTACGACAAAATCGATGAAGCTCTGACAGAAGCTCGTCGTCAATCCGGCGAATACAAAGCCTGTCTCATCACCGCTGATGATGAATCCGAATGCGACACGCTCAAACCTGGTCTTCAAAAACAAGGACAAGAAGCCGCTTCCGACACAAACGCTGTTTCATCTCTTAAAGACCAGCTCCTCACTCGATATAACCAGACCGAACTCGCCAATATCCGCGAATTTCCTTTCTATACCATCGAAAACAACGGCTGGATGGTCGCACTCACCGTTCGTTTCAAAAAAGCCACCACTGGCCTTAAAGCCGTCCAAAGAGAAGTCGCTCATCTCGATGAACTCCTCAAAGACATCGACATGAACCAGTACGATCCCGCGATTAAAATTGAATACGGTGGCGGTCTGAGTGCCATGAAGTCCGAATACAACGCCATCGTCACGGACATCACGAGATCTATTTCTATCACGATCCTCAGTATTCTCGCGCTTATCGCACTCTTCTTCAGATCCGGACGCGCCGCCGCAAGAATCTTTATCCCGCTCATCATGACGACGCTATGGGCGCTCGGAATCACTTTCCTTACCGTCGGCTATCTTAATCTCATTACCGCATTCATCTTTGCCATTCTCATCGGCCTCGGAATCGACTTCGGTATTCACCTCTACGCCAGATTCAACCTCGAACGACAGCATGGACTCGACACAAAAGCCGCTCTCAAAACCGCCGTCGTCGAAACCGGTTCGCCTCTCTTCTTCGGTGCACTCACCACTGCTGCCGCTTTCTATACACTCATGTTCGGCAGCTTCCCCGGCTTTAGCCAGTTTGGATTCGTCGCTGGTACCGGCGTCATCCTCGCTTTTGTCGGCATGACAACCGTTATGCCCGCTTTCACGCTCCTGTCCGAAAAAATTAAACCTTCAAAAATTAAACCCTCAAAAAAACGGGAACCTCTCGTCGGAAAAAAAGTCGCCAAATTCACCGTCCCCGTCTTCGCTATCTGCATCTGCGGACTCGCTTTCGCCGCATACAGTGCCACGCGCATTCCTGACGTTCAGTTCGAAGGAAACTTCTATAAACTCAAACTCAAAGCCACCGAAGAACAGAAAAAGAACGAAAAGGCCGCAACCGAAAAATTCGTCGAAACTCGCAGACCAAGCTCTCCAACCGTCGCTCTTCTCGATAACCCAGAACAGGTCGAATCACTCGAACTGCTCCTCAAACGCGATCGCGAATACGACGGTCACCAGCGTATCCGAAGACTCTACACTCACGCCGGTCCAAACTTCGCTTATTTCCTCACCGAAACCTTCCCTGAAGTCCTCCCTTACGCCGGACAATACAGAGCCCTTCTCATGTACACCGCGCTCTCAAAAACTTTGCCGCGTATTCGAAACATGAACGAAGTCCTCCCACTCTACGCAAACTACGGCAGTGAAAAATCCCGCGCACTTCAAAAATATCGAAATCTCGCCATGAGAATGCCGAATACTCTCGGATATCTCGCGAATACATTCCCTGAAGTTCTCCATCATAACACCGTTGCAAACGCCCTCCCCGTCGTCAACAACATGACGACTTATCTCCCTCAATGGCTCTGGTACGCCATTCCTACGCAACGAAACAGTCAGCAGTTCAATACCATCTCCGACTTTGCCTCCATCTTCAGCTACCTTCCGGGAACCGCCAAACAACAAGAAGAACGGCTTCAGACCATCGCAAAAATTCGTGAACGAACCGCCGACAGACAAATTCGTTTCCTCCCCGAAAAAGAAAAACAACAAATCATCGATTTCCGACGCTATCTCGTCGAAACACCAATTCACGTCGATGACCTCCCCGAATGGGTCAAACTCCAGTTCAAAGAAGGCGGCAATCACCCGCTTCCGCCTCGACCAAATTCAGGCGTCGACTACGCCTTCGGAAACATCGCTCTGCTCTATCAAACGACCTCGACATACCAGGAATATCAGGCCGATATGCTCACGCATGACGCCAGAAGCATTCGCGTCGACGGACAAAGAATCACAACAGCAACCGGCGCTTTCGTTTACGCCGACATGATGAAACTCGTCAAAACTGACGGCATGCAGATCGCCATGATTGCCCTCATCGTCATCCTTCTCATAGCCATCATTCAGCAGAGAAATCCAATCTCTGCACTCATCGTCACACTGCCCGTTCTCTCCGGTATCGCCATCACACTAACCATCATGATCTGGATGGACTGCAAACTCGGACTCTTCAATATCGTCATGCTCCCCGTCACCCTCGGTATCGGCATCGACGGTTCAATCTACCTCCTCCAACGCTATCAAATGCTCGGAAAAGGCTCAACATTCGAGGCCGTTCGCGCTGTCATCGGCCCCGTCTTCATGAGCTCCTCCACAACACTCGTCGGCTTCGGCGGCATGGTCGCAAGCCAGCACATGGGCCTCAATTCCATGGGGCTTCTCGCCATCATCGGCATCAGTTCCTGCTTCTTCGCGACTTTCATCATTCAGCCCGGTCTCATCCTCCTGGCCGACAAATGCCATCTCAAAGGTGCCGTCGCCGTTCACGATTTCAATGAACCTGACGATAAAGAACCTGACGCGCCTCCGGCTCAAGCATGATTTCCCTTTGGGTGCCGGCTATTGGCATAGCCAATACGCCCGGCATGGGGCGCGGCTATTGGCATAGCCAATACACCGCGCCTTTTTTTATGCGCAATCCCAACATTCTTCACGCTTTATCACGACGCTGTGTTGTGCATTATTGAAACGCCTTGCCACTGTGTGTTATATGCCTACACTGACGGCTTTTTGCGTCATTTGGGTTCTCTTTTTCTCTTCTTTCAATAATTCTGGAAAACGCCATGAATGTCATCATTCTGTCTCCCCATTTTCCGCCAAACCACGTCAATTACGCCAAAGCTCTCAAAAAATGCGGCGATACGGCGCTCGGTATCGGCGACAGCCCCATTATTTCCGACGAACTCAGAAACACTCTGGACGAATACGTTTATGTCCCCGACATGACGAATTATGACGCCGTCCTTCGAACCGTCGGTTATCTCACTTCAAAATACGGAAAAATCGACAGAATCGATTCTCAGAATGAATTCTGGCTCGGTATCGAGGCTCAACTGCGCGAAGATTTCAATATTTTCGGTCAAAAACCCGCTCAAACCGATATCAACCGCAGCAAACTTGAGATGAAACGCGTCGCAAAAACTGCCGGTCTGCCCGTCGCCGAAGGCCTCGAAGTCGAAGACATCAGTCAGCTTCGCGATTTCGTCAAAAAAGTCGGCTATCCCATCGTCGTCAAACCCGTCGTCGGCGTCGGCGCAAGTGCAACTTATGCCATCGAAAATGACGAAGAACTCTCTCACTGCTTCGAATACATTCATGGACGCTACATCTGTGAACAATACATCCACGGCGATATCGTGACTTTTGACGGTTTCGTCGATCGAAACGGACGAATCATCTTCTGCACTTCTCACGAATACAATGCCGGCGTCATGGAATGCGTCAACAATGCGCGTTCTATCTACTATTACAACGTCACCCATATCGATCCTCTGCTCGAAGAACTCGGGCGAAAAGCCGTCGCCGCTTTCAATGTCAGAGAACGTTTCTTCCACATCGAATGGTTCAGAACAAACGTCAATCCAACTTCTTACTGCTTCCTCGAAATCAATGTCAGACCGCCAGGGCTCTATACCATCGACATGATGAACTACTCCGCTGACATCGATCTGTATGAAACCTGGGCAGCTTCTTTCCACGAATACTATCCGTTTGAAAGTGCCAAAGTTAAATACTCCATCGGTTTCGCCGGACGTCGAATTAATGAACATTTCAAACACTCAAATGAAGAAATCATGACTCAGTTCAGCGACAATATGGTCATGGCTGAACCCGTGCCCGGAGCTTATGCCGACGCCATGGGCGAATATTTCTTCATCGTCAGACACACAAACCTCGAGCGTGTGAAAGAAATTCTTAAATACATTCTCGAACTCGAAGACGAATAAGCTTTTGGGGACTCAAGAGCGGTTTCTTGAGTCTCTCTACACTTTTGGTGTGCGCAATTTCAGGGATTGAATAAAGGCGCTTATTGTATGGAATTTAATAACATTTATTACTCAAAAGACAGAATTACCCCTTCGCTCGCTTCCACAAATATTCAGTATGCCATTCGGGAAGTCACCGTTCGAGCCAGACAGCTCGAACGCGAAGGTAAAAGTATCCTCTACCTCAATATTGGTGATCCTAACGTTTACGACTTTGATCTCGTTCAGGAAGCCAAAGACGCTGCAATTTGGGCCATTAATCACGATAAAAATGGCTATGCACCGTCCGAAGGTCTTCCTGAAGCACTCCAGGCCATTGAACGCGACGCAAAAGAAAGACAACATATTGAGAACATCGTCGGCTCTTTCACCGGAAACGGTGCCAGTGAATGTATCGATCTCGCCATCATGGCGCTCGCAAATCCCGGCGACAATATCCTTCTTCCGATGCCGACTTATCCGCTTTACGCCACCATCTTGACGCGTATCGGTGTTCAGGCTCGATACTATCATCTCGATGAAAATAATGACTGGACGCCAGACATCGAGCAAATGGCTTCCCTTATCGACAACAGAACACGGGCAATCGTCGTCATCAATCCTAACAATCCGACCGGCGCCCTCTATTCTGAACTTTACCTGCGAAAAATCATCGATCTCGCAAAACAAAACAATCTCCTCATTCTCAATGACGAGATTTATGAAAGACTCATTATCGACGACGATCATCCCCATACGAGCCTGGCTTCTCTCGACAAAGATGCCTGTGTCGTGACCTTTAACGGTTTGAGCAAGTCTTATCTCGGTCCCGGCATTAGAATGGGATGGGGCGTTTTAAGCGGTCCTCAGGAACGTATGAAAGATTACTTCGATACCATCTGCCGAATGCTCAGAGCTCGTTTATGCGCAAGCCACACGTTCCAATGGGCCATCAAACCATGCCTGGAAGGCGGACAAAAACATCTTCCCGATCTGCTCAACCGGCTGCGTTCCCGTCGTGACCTATGCATGGCAAAAATTGCTCAAATTCCAGGCCTGTCATGTGTCATTCCCAGAGGTAGCTTTTACGCTTTTGTTCGCATTGACGGGTGCAATGATGATAATAAGTGGTGTCGTGATCTGTTAGAAAAAAAAGGCGTCGTCGTCGTTCCCGGTTCTGGTTTCGGATATCACGAACCCAATGCAGGACACTTCAGAATCGTCTATCTTCCTGATGAAAATACGCTCGAAGAGGCTTTTAACAGAATCCATGATTTTGTCCTCGAAAACAAATAACTCGATTGATTTGACTGGTTAATATGAGTCGAACCCACTCACAAACTCGCATCTTTGCTTTTGCTGGTCCAAAAGGCGGTATCGGGCGAACAACTTGTGCCGTCACTCTGGCAAAAGCCATCGCCTTGCGAGACAAAAAGGTTTTGTTTATCGACCTGTCAAATTGCTCAGAAACCGCTTCGTTTCTCGATTTGCCGTCTCAATCCCTGCAGGATTTTAACCATCCGGTTCCCGTTCTGACGGCAATCAACGGGCTCGAATACCTGTGCACTACTCCCGATGACATCGACGATTTCTGCACCGTCCTGCACGACTGGAACACTTACGATTTCATCGTCCTTGACCTGTTAAGCGGCTTCGATGTTCTGAGCTGCGATCTCTTCCTTCGCGCTGACTATCCTTTACTTGTCATCGATCCGGAACCGGCTTCGATCCAAATAACATCCAAATGGCTCCACTTTGCTTTCATTCGTTACGTCGAACGATTTGAAGAAAATGACGAACTTTCCTCTCGCCTAAAGGCGCTTGATGAAAATACTTCCTTCATTTCTTTCTTCAATTCTCTCTCTGAAGCACTTCAAAACAGCCTGCTCATTGAACTCGGCGCTTTTCGTTGTGCACTCATGCTCAATCGAAAACGCGACAACAGTGAAGCTTTACAATCAATAGCCCTGGCTCACGCCTGGGGAATGCGTTTCGGGTTCGACATCCGCTTTATCGGAAGCCTCTCTCACGACGATCGCCGTTGGTTTTTCTCCAGAAATCTCGCCGATGTTTCCTGCTTTATGCACGAGGATCCTCTCGTGCGGGAAATGGATGATCTTTGCAGAGAAAAATTGTTCACTCTGCAATTCGAATCGAGACCCTGTCTTCCACTCATCAACCTGCAAGCTCATGCAAAAGACTTTTTGCGCGTCGATTCTTCGGCACAGGCTCGTCAAATGTTCCGGCTTTTGTGGGAAGGATATCGTCGCGAAAACGGTCTCGTTTCCAATGTGCTCGACAAATCCTCCATCACAGACACCATCACAAAACTTGAAACCGCCTATCGTTTTGCCGATGACACCAATGGCAATGAGCACACACTTGAAAGTCATTCAATGACAAGACAAGTCTCCACCCTGATGGCTGCCGCAAAATCAATCGATACCGAAAAACAACAGCTCGACGCCGGCTCCTGGCTCGCAAAAGCTCGTAAAGACGCTCATCTTTCCGTCCTTCAACTCGCCATGAAAACCAGGATTCCCTCTAAAATTATCGAAAAAATCGAAGCTCAGGAACTCGAACACATCCCGCCTGCAAGGCTTCACGCATATTTCTTCGAAATCGCAAACACACTCTCTCTCAATTTCGATGAAATCAAATCAAAATTCGGCCTTTAAATTATTAATTTCGACGCCATTCCTAACGTTAATAATAACAACCAAAATAACAGGCCGCTTCGCTTAACCACCATGCTATCCGTGGTGCGAACCTCTTTCTTTTCCTCAATCACAAACATCGAATTCTCTTTGGAATACTTGCGGCGAAGTTCTGATACTTGTTTACCCGGCATTTCATCCTCCTATGGCCTGCAATCCTCTGCCATATTCTATGATGCCATTGAGTTCACGTTTGTTACGGATTTTTTTTTACGCTCCCGACGAGAAGATAAATAAAGATCGGCGCACCAATGACGACCGTCACAACACCGACGGAAATCCACGCCACACGTTCCAGCAGTCTGGATATCACATCCGCCGCCATTAAAAATGCCCCGCCAAACAACATCGATAACGGCAGTACCTCTGAAAGACTTGCACCGCACACTTTTCTCACGCCATTTGGTACGAGCAGACCGATAAACCCAATCGGACCGCAAACTGAAACCACGATCGATGTCATGACCCCCGTCGATATCAACGAAAGAAGGCGTGTTCGCGCAACATTCACACCTCGCGTTTGTGCCAGTGACGCATCGACACTCAAGAGATCGAGGCAACGAACCTGCCGAAAAAGGCACACACAACACAAAACGATGACGGGAACACTCACAAACCCCAAATAACCAACGACATCGAGTCCCCCCATCTGCCAACGCATCATCTGATGGGCCGTCAGGGGTTCAGAAAACGCCTGAATAACGAGAATTCCGGCACTGCAGAACATCGAAATGGCAACACCGGCCATCAAGCTATACCACGATGAACGAAGCCCACGGCGGCGCGAAAAAAGCAATACAGCGGCCAAAGAAATGAGCCCTCCGAAACACGCACTCAGCTCAAGCCCCACCAGACCACCGATCCCCAATGCAATGGCCGCCATCGCTCCCAACGACGCGCCGCTTGCAATTCCCAATGTATATGGCGTCGCCAGCGGATTCTGGAACATCGACTGCAAAACAGCTCCCGCTCCGGAAAGAACAGCCCCCGCAATGCCTCCCCACAAAACGCGCACAAGACGTATCTCCCAAAAGATATCGCCGCTCTCCCACGGCACACTCCACGTTGCTCCAAACCACGGAGAAATCAGCAATACGGCGACAAATACAACAATCCCAAACAGAACTTTGCGTTGCCCAAACTCGCTTTTCGGCTGCTTTTCTATCATTGGAACATCGGAATGCGGCTCGTCACAGACGTGTTCGCGAAGACTTTTTTCAAAAAAGGAAGACGGCAATTGATAGGCCGCCGAAAGCTGTTCAGCTGGTGCCATTCCGGTGCCTTTCCACAGACATCGCCCAGAACACATGAGGACCGTTTCATCAGCATAAGCCGAGGCTAGACTCAAATCATGAGTCACCGAAATCACCGTCACGCCGCGCCCAACCAGGGCGCGCACTGCCTGACAAAATCGTTCTGAATGGCCAATATCCAGTGACGAAGTCGGTTCATCCAGCAAAATAACGCGTGCATTCTGAGCCACACTGGAGGCCAAAACACAAAGCTGCTGCTCGCCACCCGAAAGTTCATCAAGACGGCGTGCGGCATACGATTCCAACCCGAGTTCACAAAGCGAATGCCAGGCTTTTTGCCGGCATTCTTCAGGCTTTTCCAGGCGACACCAGGCAAATCGTCCCTGACACACGAATTCAAGAACGGTGAGTGCCGGAAAATGCGCAATGCGCTGCGGAACATAAGCAATGTTTCGGGCTCGTTCCTCGTGTGTCCACGTCGACAAATCGATCCCATCGCAATCGACATGACCTCCTGTCGGCGTACAAAGGCCGCATAAAACCTTTAGTATCGTGCTTTTTCCGGCCCCGTTGGGGCCGATAATATGTGTCCAACTGCCGCCAGAAAAGACGTGTTCAAAATCCGATACTGCTGTCTGAGAGCCAAAGCGCACGCTGATGGCGTGCGCGGATACTTCACATCCTGCCATTTACGGCATCAGATTGTCGACGGCATCGACGCGCTGAAGCAGATCGCGCGGGTTTCCGAGTTCGGCAATGAGTTTATTGGCCGATTCAATGCGTTTTTTGGCAGCATCAAATGATTTCTGTTCCGCCAAATGAGCGGCTGCCTCCAAATGCGTGAGCGCAACCCAATACCCGCCATCCTTAGCCTGATTAAACGACTTGATGGCTGCATCATACGCTTTATAGGCTTTTTTATCCTTGCCTCTGGCCCATTCGAGTTCAGCCAGCTGAAGACAGGCATGTCCTCTTTCCACGGACATTCCTGCGCTTGCAAAATAACTTTCAGCCTCTTCGGCGGCATCGCGGGCATCGCCGTTATCGGGCTCAACGAGGCTGTAAAGATAGGCCACATGACCGCTCCAGCCATCCCCGACTTTGGCTCCGTTATCGATGGCTTCCTGGGCTCTCATGACGAATTTGCGGCTCAAGGCATTATCGCCGCCTTTGCGTGCAAGTTCGGCTTTAAACCAGAGAACAACGACGTGCCAGCCGTTCTTTCGCTTTAATTCATCGACCTTGACGATGGCTTCATCCACCAGCTTGTTTGCCTCGTCCAAATTCCCCTGTTCCATGGCCAACTGAGCCTTGCCGCACAACCCTTCAACGGCACGTTCCGCATCGGTATCGGCACTCAGTTTGGTCAAAATCTCTGCTGCCTGAGCGACATTTCCTTCATCAAGAGCACTCTGGGGTGTCACCTGGGCATAACACACGGCACAAAAACTCATACTCATTAATAATGCGACCACTGAATACCATTTCATCAGGAAAATCCTCCATCGCGGTTAAAAAAAAGCGCTCGCTTTATATCTCAAATACACCGGTTTGAGTAATGATTTACGTAAATGAATACACCAAAAGGATTGCGGCGCGTATGCCACAGGCATAGCGCCGCACCGCGCGTCGTATTTGCGGGCCAGTGGACCGCAGATAGACGCGCTACTCCACCGTCACCGATTTTGCCAGATTACGGGGCTGATCCACGTCATTGCCGAGCAAATCCGCGATATGATACGAAAGAAGCTGCAGGTACAGCACGCTGAAAAATGGCTGAACCAGTTCGTCGCTCTCCGGTATCACGAACGCGTGTTCCGAAACGCGAGCCAGCATATCGTCCCCCTCGGAAACGACGCTGATGATGCGGCCGCCGCGAGCACGGACCTCCTGAAGGTTCGAGAGTGTTTTCTCGTAGGTCGAATTCTTCGGCGCAATCACAACAACGGGCAATTTTTCATCTATGAGAGCAATCGGTCCATGCTTCATCTCCCCTGACGGATACGCTTCGGCATGAATGTAGCTGATTTCCTTGAGTTTGAGCGCACCTTCGAGCGCAATCGGATAGTGAACATTGCGTCCGAGATACAAAAAAGAGCTCGCACGAAGAAGGCGTTGTGCCACGCACCGAACCTCCTCGGAATGCTCGAGAATCTTTTCCATCTCCTGGGGAACACGGCGAAGGGACTGCAGAAGTTCCCGCGCACGTTCGCGCTCAAGCGTCTGTTTTTGACGACCGAGATAAATCGCCAGAAGGACGAGCGAAGCAAGCTGGGTCGTAAAGGCTTTTGTCGATGCCACGCCGATTTCCGGGTCCGCCCGCGTATAAAACGTCGCATCCGAAGCGCGAGGAATGGTCGAATCCATCACGTTGCAAATCGACAGGATTTTGGCCCCATGTTCACGCGCGATTTTCAGACAGGCATACGTATCGGCCGTTTCACCGCTCTGGCTGATTGCGATAAATCCATCCTGTGATGAAATCAGGGGCGCGCGATAACGATATTCGCTTGCGACATCGACATCGACTGGAATTCGGGCCAGTTTTTCGATCACATATTTGCCGAGAAGACCGGCGTGATAGCTCGTCCCGCAGGCCACGATCTGAAGGCGCGAACACGTTTCCAGACGAAGTGACGAAATCGAGGCATCCAGATTGACCTCGCCTTCATCCTCGAGCATTCGGCCACGGAAGGTATCCGTAATTTTTTGCGGCTGCTCATATATTTCTTTGAGCATATAGTGCGGATACCCCTGTTTTTCTGCTGCGGATATGTCCCAGGAAACTTCTTTCACAGGGCGATCGCAGCGTGTACCGGACAAGTCCGTGATTTCGATGCTGTCTCGTCGAATGCATGCGATGTCTCCGTCCTCCAAAAAAATAAAACGCCGCGTGTGGGCCAAAACCGCTGCTATGTCACTCGCCGCAAAATTCTCCCCCTCGCCAAGAGCCACAAGCAGCGGACTTTGAAGGCGCGCCGCGATCATTTCATCCGGACAGTCCGAACATATCGCCACAATCGCGTATGACCCGCGAACACGCCCAAGCGCGCGCCTTACCGCACTGCCAAATCCCGTCTCCGGCGAGTAATATTCCGAAATCAGATGCGCCACGATTTCTGTGTCCGTTTCGGATGAAAAAACATGACCGCGAGCCGTCAGTTCCTGGCGAAGTTCCAAAAAGTTTTCGATAATTCCGTTGTGAACAATCGCAAATTTGCCGTAGCAGTGCGGATGCGCATTCGATTCACTCGGACGGCCGTGCGTCGCCCAACGCGTATGTCCTATGCCCGTATGTCCCCGCAATGGCTCATGAACAAGACGATTGATGAGATTTTCAAGTTTTCCGTGGGCCCGGCGAAGATCAATCGCGCCCTCACAACAAACGGCAATACCCGCCGAATCATACCCTCGATAGGCCAGACGACTCAATCCGGACTGTATTATTTGAACGCAATCCCTGCTGCCAATATATCCGATGATTCCGCACATGGTTCTATTCCTTCCCTGTCTGAACTTTGCGATGATAGCCCTGTGAATGCGCATATATCCCGAAACGGGACAGCTCTTTAGCCGCGCACTTTTCGACTTCTGTCTGATAATCGATAGACTGAAAATGTGCAACCGCAGCCTCTGAAATCGGAATAATCATTCGGGCCGGTATCCATTTCATCGTCTGTTCGCCGACGACGATTCCCTGATTGAGCATCTGACTGGCCTGCTGAATATTGAGCCCGGCTGTCATGTTCTGTGCCACTCTGAAACGCGCCTCTTCTGCCGGTTTCTCGAAACAACCCTGACCTTTTGCCAGAAAACACACGTGATAATGAGCCGGATTAAATCCAATGGCATCGAATTTCTGGCGGTCGCAAACCATAAACAACAGGCCGATAATCTTTGTCAGACATCCGAGTCCAGGATGCGTCTGGCCGGGCAGAAGTGGTCTGTCCGAACTCGCGTCCGCTGTCGGGTTCTGCGATAAAAGCCACTCAATCCAAAGCATTCGCATATTGCCGAGCAGTTTTTTCTCATCGAGAATGCACTCAATGAGCAGGAGTTTCTTTTCTTCATCGGCATATAGCCGCACGGCCTGACCATTGGAATGATTCAATTCAAATTCGATATGCGGCGAAGTAAAACCTAATTTTCTGAGACGTTCAAGAATACCAATTGTCTCAAGTGCACATTCAACGCCGTATTTTGTATAAAAATCGAACAGGCGAGTACGTTTCATCGGTTCAAAGAAATCGCCGAAGATATCGTCATCGTCATCGCCCTGAGTCAAATCGTGAAGCGGCAAATTTTGAGAGACGCGTTTAAGGGCATTGAGGAGGCGTTCATTATCGGAGGCAATCGGTTTTTCGAGATGGGACAGAAGGTAGCCGCAAAAGCGCGCAGAATGGCGCCAGGCATTCGGACCGTAACCGCCGGCAGCGACGACAACCATCCGGCATTTTCCGACGATTTCATCGACAAATTTGTCGCGTTCAAAGATGGCATCATGAGAGACACGCCAGTCGCCCAGCTCGTCATCTTCGGCGACATCGACGCCGGCAAGATAGAAAACGAGATCGGGTTTGACGCGATGAAAGATGTTTGGCAGGGTTGAACGAATGGCTTCGAGATAGGCGGCATCGCCGATACCGGGTCCAAGAGCAACGTCAAAACAGCCTGTAAACGAGTCTTTGAGCCAATTCTCTGCATGTATGGAATAGGTCACGACACTGGGATCATGAGCAAAAATCTTTTTGGTTCCATCGCCCTGATGCAAATCGAGATCGATGATGAGAATCTTGCCGGCATAGTTGTGTTTTCGGAGGTGATGAATGGCGATGGCGACGTCATTGAAGACACAAAAAGCATAACCGCCTTCGGGGTAGGCGTGATGGAAGCCGCCGCCCAGGTTGATGATGCGGCGCGGATAAAGGCTGGAAAGCGACATACGAGCGGCTCGAATGGTGCCGCCGGTCATGAGCCTCTGCTGATCGATGCAGATGCGAAGGGCTTCATCGGTCAGCCCCTGACCAAAAATTCTCTCGCTGATTGCCCGTTCATTGAGCTGAGAGATATAGCTAAAATCGTGGACGAGTCCGAGCTGTGTAATGGTCGCATTTTTTGGACGAATAATCTGGGACTCGCCGATACAGCCTTCGTATTTGAGGTAATTGAGAATTTTGAGTGCGCGGCCACTGTCTGAAATATAGCGATCAATACCGGTGTATCCTTCGTGATAGACGACAACGGCCTGAGGCATATAAGGGATGACATTGAGACGAGTTCGAACGCGGCGTTGAAACCGCTTCATGCGATCCAGGCCAGAATCAAGGATTTCCAGAGGATTAAAAATTGACATAATGCCCCGTATCAAAAGCAAATTCGCATATTTTCATTACCAGAAAATCGCTTATTTGTGAATTAGCCGGAGTGGTTGTGACGCAAAGACAAAAAAAAACGTATTGGATAACAAAAAAAAGTTGACTGTGATTAAAAATTCCCTTAAAAGCCCGCCTCGCCAAACGCCTTCGGGTTTCGGCACTCCGGGCATATAGCTCAGCGGGAGAGCATCGCCCTTACAAGGCGGGGGTCGCAGGTTCAAACCCTGCTGTGCCCATGGATCTTTTACAAGTGAATAAAAGAAATCCAAAAATGGGGAGTTAGTTGAGTTGGTTACAACAACGGCCTGTCACGCCGTAGGTCACGAGTTCGAGCCTCGTACTCCTCGTTATATGAATGATGTTCCCTTTTGGGGAGTTAGTTGAGTTGGTTACAACAACGGCCTGTCACGCCGTAGGTCACGAGTTCGAGCCTCGTACTCCTCGCTTCGGTTCGTCATTCATATATAATTGGGGAGTTAGTTGAGTTGGTTACAACAACGGCCTGTCACGCCGTAGGTCACGAGTTCGAGCCTCGTACTCCTCGTTTGGTTGCTATATCAGGATTTCTTTGGGGAGTTAGTTGAGTTGGTTACAACAACGGCCTGTCACGCCGTAGGTCACGAGTTCGAGCCTCGTACTCCTCGCTTTTAGGAGTATGCTTTGTCATACTCCTTTTTTTTTCCCTGGCAGACCTCATGGCTATGTGTTCCACATACGCCATGAATTGAGCCGTGCTATGCCTCAAAAGGCATACGCACGGCTTTCTTTTTTTTCGGGGCATCAGCCTACAGGCTGTCCCAGCGCTGCGCCAGACGCGCTTTGCGCGCTTCCCGATCGAGAACCTTCCGTTCCTCTTCTGCCGACCTCAGAATGGAAAGCTGCGACCAGTATTTTTCAATCATCCCCGGCGGATACATTCCATCAATAAAGCGAGCCGGCGTCCGATATTCAACCTCAATGGCATGCAAATGCTCCTCTTCGAGAAACTGCTTGATTCGATCCGAAATCACACACAATTTCGCCTGAATGGCGGCATTTCCATCAAGCGTCTTGCCCGCTGACGCGATCGAGACCTCGCTGCCCCACCAGTCATTCATGTCGCTTAAAAGCGACGTCCGGATATCCTCCGAAAGCGTCTGCCCAAAGGCATGAACGCGTTCTTTGAACGACTTCAATTCGTCATCCGATTTCTGTTCCGAAAAATCGACGTCTTCAATGAATGCCCGACGAATATTTTTCAAAGCATAGTCCGGCAAATCTTTTGTGATAATCCCCACCAGCTCCTCGATCTGAATCAGAAGACGCGCTTTTATCGCTTTAATCTGTTCATCCAACTGCTCTAATGTCTGCTCACTCATGGCACACTCTCCTGCAAAAAAGAGAATAGCAGCATCGTTGCGCTGCACTGCACACCTTTATCGGAGATCAATTGACAGGGATCAATTAAAAAAACAAACATGTAATCATAACGCCGCGTATCCCAACGGGATAGCGGCGTTCAGGTGCGACGTATTGCGCAAATGCGCAATAGGCGCACGCCTAAAATTTATATCCCAGATTGACACCCGCCGCCAGCATACCGAGAATCGAATCGTTTCCGCCATTTTCCCTATGCGAAAACGTAATATTCGCCTGGAAAGATGCGCCTAAAATAAAACGATTGTCGAATACATGTTCAAATCCCAACTGAATTGGAACATACATATAATTAATTTCATCATCATCATCGTTATAATTCGTATCAACATAACCGATATGCCATGTTCCGCCAAAGCCTGCACTCAGGCTCAATGCATTATTGTCAGCAAACGGAATATACATTTTGAGGTTTATGGCACCATTGACAAGCATCGGATAACCGCCGGATATCGATAATGTCGGTCCAACAAATACTGTTTTTCCCGCAAAATATCCGATTTCAGCCTGAAGAAGACCTCCAACATTATATTGTTTGTCATTGATTTCATCTTCATGACCGGCACAGAATGCATAATCATCGCATCGGCCTGCACCCAATAAAACATTTCCAACAAATCTAAAACCGCCAAAATTATCTTCTTTTGTATATATTGTCTTAAGCGACTCTGCCGCATCTTCAATCAATGCACTGCTTTCCTGCGCCACCGAATCATTCTGTACAGCCGCTGTATCCTGCCCAAAAGCAATACATGGAAGAGAAATCAACACAAAAAGGAGAGAAGAAACAAGACAAACAATATTTTTCATAACAAACCTCACGTTCAAAGTGAAAACAAATAATTCCGTAGAACGGCAACGGGACACAACCTAAGAAACAACTATGCCACAAATGTCATAGGCTTTTTATTTCTGAATTCAAACCATTCCGGAGAACGATTATCCCTGAAAACAAGCCGTGTTCCACGACTTACTCTTTTTGGTTCCGACTCAAATCACGTTTTTTATCCCACCATATCATTCCCAACTCATGGATATTGAGAAATAGATTATCCATATTTTCTAACCACCTTTTATCAATTGGATAAATCGACTTTGGGAAGGTAATATCGTTCCCCAATCCACCGTCACAAATCGAGTTACAGCACAGGCATGGATAGTTCACAAATCGACATGAAATATAAGCAGAGTATTTCGCACTTCTTAAGCAGAAAATGATGAGAGCCGGGCGTTGGAGCCCCGGCGAGGAACAATTGTAAGGCAGCCCAAAAGGCTTATACCATCTAAAAATATTGAGGATTCCAAAGGGCTCAGTCCTTTGGTGGAGTCTGGGCCAAAGCCCCAGCGGGGGGCCGAGGATTTTCGCCATCCTGTGAATGGCGAAAACCACAGAGCCCATTGAGCAAATGAAATGAACGAATTGGAGAGCCGACAAAGTTCATTTCATATT
>JAZRVP010000179.1:0-22742 GCA_045599245.1 Myxococcota bacterium | reverse complement strand
CAAACTTTCAGATGAAAATTGTGGTTCATGCGGAAACGTCTGTTCCGAATTTCAAACCTGTGAAAAGCAGCTCAATGGTCTTTACGAATGTGTTTGTATAAATAATCACCTGCCATGTTCCCTGACATGCTGCACTGAAGGCTGCGTCGAACTGAGTACCAATACAGAAAACTGCGGCGTCTGCGGCAGGGCATGTGTCGAAGGGCAGCAATGTTATCAAGGGCAGTGTCAATGCATGAACGGTCAGGTTTTGTGCGATTCATCCTGTGTCGATATCAATGCCAATGTCAATCACTGCGGCGGATGCCACCAAACATGCCCCGACAGCACCCTGCCCAATCTTCACATCATTGAGAGCCATTGCAGCAAGGGACATTGCATGATGACTTGTGCCGACGGATATCAAAATCTGGACGGAAACATGGACAATGGCTGCGAAGTTTTTTCATACAAATGCGGTAATAACATCGTCGATCCCAATGAGGTCTGCGATGGAATCAATTTAAATGGCAAAGATTGCAGAGACATCCTTGGAGCCGGATATCACGGTGTCCCAACCTGTGCCACAGACTGTCAGTCCTTTGTAACGACCTCGTGCACCAGAACAAATACAGACGAAACAAGCCGCTCCGACTGCGGAAACGGTATCCTTGAACCGGGTGAAACCTGTGACAAATCAGATATCGGTGACATGACATGTGAGCAATTCATGGGAAAAGGATCTGTCGGTGTGCCCGAATGCAGTTCCGACTGCCGCGCCTTCCTTCGCGGCACTTGTACCGATCCGTCTCAATCCCCATTTTGTGGCGATAACATCAAAAATAATGACGAAGAATGCGACGCCAAAGACCTGGGAAACACAACCTGTGAAACCCTCCTGGGAAAAGGTGCAACCGGAACCCCGGCCTGCAGCACGAGCTGCAAGCTCATCGAAGGCACCTGCAAACAGCCTGATTGTGCCGAAGGAGCCCGTCAGTGCATCCAAAACAGCCTTCAGACATGCCAGAACAGCCACTGGGTTGAAACAGCACTCTGCACCGGAAATACGCCTCTGTGCAGTGATTCTTTGATGAAATGTGTTGGCTGTTTCAATCACGCTGATTGCGGTTCAAATGCCAAGTGCAATCCGGATACAAACCAGTGCGAAGCCATTTCACCCGAATACTCTGTCATTTGGGAAATCACAGACAATCTCCCCCTTCCTGGTGAGAATACGAATCCCGCTGTCATCGGCAAATTCAACACCGTTACGACCACTCAGAACGGCATCAATATCGGCCATTGGCCCACGACCTCCACACCTGATTTCAATTCCAAATATATTAAAATTTCGCTCTCTCCCGCTGAACAAGCCAAACTTGCTGGAAAATCAAAAGCCGCCGTTTCTTTTTCCTATAATCAAAATGGAAAAGGCCCCAAAAAGGTTGCGGTTGCATGGTATGACGGTTCAACCCAATTAGGCGTCTGTGACAACTACGAAAACAATTTCACAGGAACCACACTCGCCAACGTCGAAAGGTGTGAGGTTTCCTTATCCAATCCTTCTGACCTGCACGTCAGAATCGTCGGTTATGCCACACCGACAGCCAATGCAGGCACCTTGCGCATTTTCCCTGTTATTCGTATCGAAGCTAAATAATCCCATTCCATTTGTTTATACATATATCAATACAGTTCACACAATTTTTCCAGTTAAATTGTCAGCCGTAGCCCCCATAGTCACGCTCATTAAACAACTATCAGCATTCGGGCACAAAACCTGAATTTGGTTCGTGCGTCGTCGAATTTTGCATGAATATTATTTTAACATTCGCTTCATTTCGGTTTAAAAACAAAATTATATTTTAAATAACACCAGTTATGCAACAATCAAAATATCGAACAAATTCAATACATAAGACTTAATATTACGTTCAATATCACGTCACTCTGTCGTGAACAAAATTCAGTCACCTTTTATTTTTCTTTGACATTACGTGTCATTTTTTTTAGTGAGAAAGTTGTACGAAGATAAGTGTACACTTTCTCTTCGTCTTGATTTGCGATATGTCAATTGTGTACTTTGGTTTTCCAAATGCATTCATCATATTTCATTATTTTATGGTTTCTTCGCGCCAAACCGCGTAGAAAACAACCAATCCGTGGGAGGGAATTATGGCTGAGAAAAAAACGTCTATCATGTTGGTTGAAGATGACGAAAAACTCGCTGAAGCAACGAAAGAGTACCTCGAAAGAAATAATTTTGACGTATCAGTTGAACACCGTGGCGATCTTGCCGTGGAAAGAATCCTGCGTGAAAAACCGGATTTTGTCATTCTGGATTACATGCTCCCCAATAAAGACGGAAAAAGCATTTGCCGTGAGCTTCGTCCACAGTTCAACAATCCAATCATCATTGTGACCGCACATGAAGACGAAGTTGATGAAATCGTCACTCTTGAAATCGGTGTTGACGATTATCTCATTAAGCCAGTCAAGCCACGAAACCTTCTTGCAAGAATTACAAACCTGCTCAATCGCTATGAACGCATTGCAGCTGAAGCCTCTCAAGAGGTTTCCAGCAACCAGATACAGGCCCAGGGCTCACTTCAAATCGATGTCCAAAAGAGAATTGCAGTCGTCGATGGACGCGTGGTCAACCTCACGAGCTGCGAATTCGACCTGTTGAGTTATTTCTTTGCCAATCAAGGCGTTATTCTCACTCGCGAAGAAATCTATCGACAAATGCGAGGCATTGAATGGGACGGCGCCGATCGAAGCATCGATCTTCGCGTCTCACGACTGCGAAGCAAGATCGATGATAATGGCAAATCACCACGCTTTATCAAAAGCGTGCGCGGAACCGGATACATGCTCGTCAGCCAGAACTAACCCATCCTTTGGGTTTTCACGATAAGAGGCTCTGCTTTTGGCAGAGCCTTTCTTTTTATTTGGACGCACAATGCTTATTAGATTAAATCACACCCCAGTCATTCTCTGATTCGCTTCATTTATGGATGGTTGTCTCATGAGCTCCTCTTTGGCCATTAAGGATAAATTGCAAAACCTGTTTCATGGCATCTTTTTAAGAGCGTTTTTTTCCATCATGATCGCTTTTGTTATCAGCATGGGATGCATCGTTCTCTTCCTGCGTCCGGAAACTCGCGAGGACGGCTTCGTCGCTCATTTCAGTGCCGAATTTACCCAGGATTTGCTCAATGTTTCCCTCAACAGCAAATCCATGGAAGAAATCAACAACTATCTCACGCACCAAAAGGATGATTTACTCAATCGGGCACAGGTCATTTCAAAGTACGAACTCATCACATCTGAAGCATCGCGAAAATTCGGCATCTGGCTCAGTGAGTCTGAAAAAAGAAAAATTTTTGAAGGAAAAGCGTTTGTCACAGAAAATCAAGTGATCTACCAGCAGGCTCAAAATGATTCATTTTTCCTCCCGCCCCAAAATAATCTGAATGAAACTCTGCCAGAAACTCCGGCTTCACATCCGCATCCCTCATTTATTGTCCTTCCCATTTCTAATTCGCCGTACGTCATTTTTGCCAGAAGATCCACCCCCGTTTCCCCGGAAATTCCCATCTCATCTTTTATCATCTGCACGCTGCTCATCATCATCATCCTTCTGGCGACTGTCCTTTATCTTCTACAACCCGTTATTCGCCGAATCATCAACATCGAAGAAACCTGCATCAAAGTCTCAAACGGCGATTACGATGCCCGTTGTCACGACACCAAAAAAGATTCCATCGGCATCCTTGCAAAACATGTCGACGACATGACGGCTGCCATCGGACGCCATCTTGGACAGCAAAAAAGCCTGCTACAGGCCGTCTCTCATGAACTCCGAACCCCTCTGGCTCGAATTCGTTTCACCGTCGAAATGCTCAATATCCCCGAAGATGATGAAAAATCGATGGAAAGACTCGATTCCATTGACGACGATCTGACGGAAATCGACGATCTCATCAAAGAACTCAGTTATTTCAATTACGTCGATGCCGGAAAAGGACGCCAAAACTTTGAATTTTGTGATCTGACCGAACTCATTGACATGACGGTTCATCAACGCTCTCTTGCAATCAAAGATTTCGATTTTCATACCAAGGGTCTTGACGATGACATGGCTCTTGAAGCCGATCCGACGGCATTCAAACGTGTCATTGGAAATCTGTTGAGCAACGCCGCCAGATATGCCGTCAAACAAATCATGCTCAAAATTTCCTACGATGAAGACAGGAAAAATATCATCATTTCTGTCGAAGATGACGGCCCGGGCATTCCAGAAGACAAACGAGAAGCTATTTTTGAGCCGTTTGTCTGCCTTGAAAAAAGCCGCTCAAAATCCATGACCGGCTGCGGTCTGGGACTGGCCATCGCTGATCGCATTATGAAAGTCCATCGCGGCTCCATTTCAGCTCAAGCCTCTGAACTTGGCGGCGCCAAAATGATCACGATTTGGCCGGTTTCTCAATCGAACCCCCATTAATTGGATTTCTCGGCATCCGGTTGTAAAATCTCCTCGTGCAAATGGATTTGCACTACAGGAGGTTTCATGGACGAAACAATTATTTCTTTATTGGATGTCAACGAAATCGCTTTAGCCATGGGGGCTCAAGTCGTTCATCCTCAGCCGCTTTCTTTTCAAACCATTTCTACAGACAGCCGTCAGGTTTCCTCAAAAGACCTGTTTATTGCCCTGTCCGGAGAACGGTTTGATGCACATGATTTTATCCCGCAGGTCATTGAAAAGGGGTGCCGTGGTGTCGTCATTTCTAAAAAAATCGACATTCCCGACCATGTTACTGCATTTTTCGTCGAGGATGTGCTCAAGGCTTTTGGAAAACTTGCAGCTGCAATCCTGGACAAACGACGTTCTCTGGACAGTTTCACGACTTATGCCGTGACAGGCTCAAACGGGAAAACGACGACAAAAGAGATACTCGCACTGCTGCTTGAAGCCCGGAAGTTTAACGTTCTCAAGACCGAAGGAAATCACAACAACTTTGTCGGTCTCCCCATGACGGTTCTCAATCTGAGGCGTTCACACGATGCCGCCGTCCTCGAAATGGGGGCCAATGCTCCCGGTGAAATCGCCTATCTGAGCGGTCTCGGAAAACCCGATATTGCCATCATCACGTGCATTGCCCCGGCACATCTCGAAGGCTTTGGCTCGATCGAGGGCGTCGCTTCGGCAAAAGGCGAAATGATCGATTCCCCGCGCCTTAAAACCATCGTTCTCCCGACACAGACTCGAAAATATTACGAAAATCGAATCCCGGCTCATGTCACCCCCATCTGGGTTGGCGATGAGACATCAAAAGAAAATACCAGATTTGAACACGTCGTCTCATCGCTTGACGGCATTGTGTTCGACATCATCGACGGCAACAAAACCTGGAACATTCGTCTGCCACTTCTCGGCAGCCACAATGCAGGAAACATGACGAGAGCATGGGCCGCCGCACAGGCCGCTTCTCTTTCAAACAATGAAATTAATCGCGCCATGCTCCGCATTCATCTGCCTTCCGGACGCCTCGAACGATGGACAAATGCCTCCGGTCTTTCCTTCCTGCACGATGCCTACAACGCCAATCCATCAAGCATGACACAGGCCATCGATCTCATGGCACAGTTCAAGGCTCCAAAATGCCTTATCCTCGGAGACATGCGAGAACTTGGACACGACAGTGATAAGCTCCACCACGAAATCGGAAAACTCGCTGCCAAAATTCATCCCGTTCGACTGCTGTGCGTCGGCGACAATGCCGATTTCTTCTTGAAAGGCGCCATCGACGGCGGTTTGAATTGCAACGACGTCCACGTTTGTTCCTCAAATGACCTCGAATCAGGTCTCAAATGGCTTGAACCTTCCCTCACACCGGACACCGTCTGCCTCATCAAAGGAAGCCGTGGTGTGAGCCTGGAACGCGTCCTTTCTTTTTTTGATGCCCATAGAGTCTAATCTTTTGCCTGCGGAGAAAACATGTTCATGTATCTCTATGAACTGCGCGATTATTTCACGCCGTTCAACATCTTCCGTTATGTCAGTTTCCGAACGGTTATGGCTGTCATTACCGCACTCGGAATGAGTTTCCTGTACCCAAAGTTCATCGCAAAACTCGTCGAAAATCAGGTCGGACAAATCGTCCGGGACGACGGGCCTCAGTCCCACCTCAAGAAAAGAGGCACTCCAACCATGGGCGGAAGCCTCATCCTGCTCAGTCTCGTCGTCTCTACCCTGCTCTGGGCCGATCTTTCAAACCATTACGTCTGGATTTTCCTTCTGATTACCACGATGTTTGGCGCCGTCGGCTTTATCGATGATTTCCTCAAAATTAAAGAAAAAGGAAGCAAAGGCCTTCCCGGAAGATGGAAACTCATCTTTCAGTTTCTGATTTCCGGAATTGCCATGGCCGTTCTCTTTTGCGACCCGACCCTCAACTATTCCAGCAACCTGTATTTCCCATTTCTTGCGGCTGACAAATACTCTCTGGCTCTCCCAATCGTGGCCTATTCCCTTTTTGCCATGATTGTCATCGTCGGAACCTCAAATGCCGTCAATCTGACCGACGGACTCGACGGTCTGGCCATCACCCCAGTCTCCATTGCTGCCGGCACGTTTCTCATTCTCTGCTACGTGGCCGGAACGACGCTTCAGTTCCCCGCCGAAGTCAACGGCGTCGAAGTTATGGCTCAGTTCCATATCGCCGAATATCTCAAAATGCCCCATATCATCGGCATTTCTGAGCTTTGCGTCGGATGCGGCGCCATCGTCGGCAGCGGCATCGGTTTTCTCTGGTTCAACTCCCATCCCGCTCAAATCTTTATGGGAGACCTCGGCTCGCTTTCTTTAGGCGGCGCCCTCGGAACCCTCGCCGTTCTCTCAAAGAACGAATTTCTCAGCCTCATCATCTGTGGTCTGTTCCTGCTCGAAGCCGTCTCCGTCATCATGCAGACGACGAGCTACAAACTTCGTCACAAACGCATCTTCAAAATGGCCCCGATACACCATCACTTCGAACTCAAGGGATGGGCTGAACCCAAAGTCATCGTCCGTTTCTGGATTATTTCCCTCCTGCTCGCGCTTGTTGCCATTGTCAGTCTAAAACTTCGCTAGCTTCGGCTGCGTCTTTACGCCGGTATTTTCATGAACACGAATCCTATTCAAAACTCGGCAGAACGTCCCTGGGATGGATGGCTTCTCGGCATCGTTTGCGTCCTCGTCGGGATTGGCGTTGTCATGATCTACAGCGCCTCCGGAATTACCGCGAGCTGGCAGTTCGGCGATGCCATGTTTTTCCTCAAAAGACAGCTCATGTACGTCGGACTGGGGCTCGTTTTTCTCATTGCCGGACTCAAACTCGACTATCGCATCTACCAACGATGGGCCTACCCCATTCTGGGCCTCATCGTGATGTTTCTTTTGCTCGTTCTCGTCGCCGGTACCGAAGTTAATGGCTCAAAACGCTGGATACGACTCGCTTTTTTCAACATTCAGCCCGCTGAAATCGCAAAAATCGCCATTTCTTTTGTTCTGGCCTATTCCATGGCCAAGAAACAGGAACTCATCAAAAGCTTTTCCATCGGCATTCTCCCCCATCTTCTTCTCATCGGCATCATCGTCGGCCTGCTGATGCTCCAGCCTGACTTTGGTTCAAGTGTCATGATCACGACCCTCATGGGGGCCATGCTCTTTTTTGCAGGAACGCGTCTTCTTTTTATCATCTGCGGCGTCGGCCTCTGCATCGGGGCCGGCACGCTCGCGATTATGACCGCACAGTATCGTATGGCCCGCGTCCTCGCCTTCCTGCATCCCTGGGAAAACCAGGACACGAGCGGTTTCCAGCTCACGGAAAGCCTCATCAGCATCGGTTCCGGCGGTCTCGGCGGACGCGGCCTCGGTGAAGGCCTCGGAAAACTCGGTTTCGTCCCTGAACTCCATACCGACTTCATCGGAACCGCCATCGCCGAAGAACTCGGCTTCTGGGGCATTCTCATCGTCATCGCTCTCTACGTCGCTTTTGCCTTCCGGGGGTTTCTCATCGCCATGAGAGCCCGCGATTATTTCGGCCGATACACAGCTTTCGGACTCACATTCATCATCAGCCTCCAGGGCGCCGTCAACCTTTGCGTTATCTCCGGACTTCTGCCGACCAAAGGTCTCACGCTCCCCTTCATCTCATTCGGCGGCTCCTCCCTCCTCATGTGCATGTTTGCTACCGGCGTCCTGCTCAATATCTCCAAATGTGCAGAAGACACACACGCAATTAAACAGGCACAGAAACGCGCTGAAAAAGAACGAAACGCCTGGGACAAAAAACGCGAACGCATCCTGAAGGAACACCAGGAAGAACACGCATAAAATATTGGCCGGGCGTATCGAACGATAGCCCGGCCCCACACGCGACGTATTGCGCCATCAGCGCAATAGACGCGTTCAAAAATCATAAAATTTTCTCATTCCGGCGAAATATTCCCCCTTTATTCCTCGTTCCTTTGACCGGATGCGCATAAATGCTTGCATTTTCACGCTGTTCTCATTATTCATGCCCCGTTTTTTTGTGTTTCACATGAGATGCATAATTCTGTCTCATTCATTTTCGGGTCAACCCCAAAATATTTCAGGAGTACGATATGAAAAAATGGTTGCTTTCCAGCCTTCTCGCTTGTGGTCTTACAGTCGGTTTTGCAGCTAACGCAATGGCTGAAATCGTCGTCGGCATCGTTGACATGATGGGTGCCGTCGAACAGACCGAAGGCGATGGCGTTCTCAAAAAACTCAAATCCGAAACCGAATCCCGTCAGGCAAAACTCAAAGCCTCCGAAAAAAAAGTCATGGCATTCCAGCAGGAAATCAAAGAAAGTCAGGCCGTGCTCACTGAAGAAAAACTCCGTGAAAAAGCCGCCGAATATCAGACCATGATTCTCGAACTTCAGAAAGAAATGCAGACCTATGAGCAGGAAATGCTCGAAATGAGAACAAAACTCCTCGGCGAAGTTCAGAAAAAAATGTCCGGCATCGCCACTGACATCGCAAAAGAAAGAAAAATTGACCTCCTGCTCGAAAGAAACGAAGGCGGCGTCGTGTTCTACAAAGAATCTTACGACATCACGGCTGAACTCGTAAAACGTTACAAAGCCGCAAAATAACCCCCCTTCAAAACATCATTTTTGAGTCCTGCATAGCGTCCCTCCATGGACGCTATGCGTGTTTTTGGAGTCCTTCATGCACAAATGCCTGCCCTTTACCCTCGCCATTGCCGCTCTCACCGCCATTTCATGCAATGCACCCCAAAACAATGACCGCCCCTCCGGCCTCAAAAATATGGCCCCCCCCTCCATTCAGGAAACCGTTCAGGACGGCCTCGATGTCGAACCAAACAACACCTTCCTTCAGGCCACCGACATTTCCATGACGAGCGACGTCATGCAGTGGACCGGCTCCCTCGAGGGAAACGACATCGACGTCTGGCATATCAAGGCAAAGGCCGGCACCATCGCCGATATTACCGTCACACCTCTGACCGATTTCGACCTTCTCTCCGATTTTACCGTCACTCCAAACGATGCTCAGAGACGCCATTTCGACACAAAACCTGCCGGTGAACCCGAACTCATGCCCAACATCCGCATCACACCACAGGGCATTTTCCTCACCGTTCGCGCTCGTCTGACCGAAATTCACACTCCCGTCCAGTACCAGGTCACGCTCAGCCGGCTCGTCAATGGCGATGCCGATGCCGTCATCGAAAGCGAATCTGATGACAACCGTGATACGGCAATCATGATCTCCGGAAACGCGCATGTTCAGGGCGTTTTGTTCCCCTCCGGAGACATCGACTACTACAGGTTTCCCGTCTCCGCGCCCGCCACAGTTTCCTTCACGCCGCCTGACGGCGCCGCCGAAATCGCAATCGAAACCAATAATAAAGTCATCTGGTCAAAAATTACTCAGTCCGCCCAGCCCGTTCAGTCCGATCTCCTCACGCCAGACCTTCAGGACGTCTTCATTCGAATCAAAAGCCTGGCCGATCTCCGTGACCCCGTCAAATACGCCTTCTCCATCGCAGCCATCGACAAGGTTCCCGATGAGCTCGAACCCAACAACTCCGTCGAAAAGGCTCAAAACATCCCTTCGGACGGCCAGACCCCTGAGTTTTCTCTGCTCGACGATGCCGACATCGACATCTTTAAATTTTCTGCCGCTCCCGAAAACATCTATCGCATCCACCTGACCGGCCCCCAAAAAGGACAGGCAAAAATTCAGCTTCTCTCTGCAGACGGTGCCGTCAGAACGGACTATTCCGGCGACGACATGACGGTATGCGATGCACCGGCTACGACTGACAGCACGATGTTTGTCAAAGTCAGCCCCATGACCTCTCCATGGCCCCTGCCCTACCGAATCTCTATCGACCACGAACGCACCGAAAACGTCGAAATCGAACCCAACCAGACCAATCAGCAGGCCACTTTACTTGCCCCGGGTTCCGCCCGTTTCGGACACATCTACCCCGCAGGAGACATCGACATCTACCGCATCGATCTCCCGGAATACCCTAAAATAGACGGTCCCATCGGAACGCTTCACATCGACATCGACGGCGGATACATCGCAAAACTCCATCTTCAGCTTCAGGACAATGCCGGTTTCGAGATTTCACAGCTCCAAAACGAACAGTATTCCAAACCCATGCACATGTCCTTTGACGCACCAAACGGCACCTACTATCTCGCCATTTCAGGAGACGGCGACAGCTGCCTAAAGCCCTACGCCGTCAAAGCCAAATTTGTCCCAAATGACGAAGCCATCGCATCACTGACAGCCATCGCTGAAACCGAAAATGCTCCGGCTCCGCCCAATCCACTGGCTCCAGAAAATGCTCCGGCTCCTCAAAATATGCCAAATCCCGCGCCAATTCCCGAAGTTCCGGCACCTCAAAATAATCCGATCGTTCCCGACCCCGTCGATATTCCCATTGACGATCTCCTCAAAGCGGCGGAAGAATCCCCCTCTGCACCCCCTCAGCCATCTGCCCCAAAAGATGACGAAGATGCTTTTTAATGTCCCACTCCATGTCTGAGGTCTTATGTTTCGACGCATCTTTTATTTCCTGTTCATTCCATGTCTCGCAGCCTGCGGCTGTCAGTCAAAAACGGCTGCTCAAATCGACACTCAGGCCGCACTCGCAAACATGGTCATTGACGCAAACGACTTCACCCGCGATCACATGAAACCCTGCACCCATACGCGGGAATGCATGGCACCTCTGGCCTGTTTTGACAGCGTCTGCGCCATCCCCCCTTCCATTTCTGGAAAGCCCAATGACCATACCCCCGTCATCACGGTCAAAACAGAAAATGATTCGCATCCGTTCCATGTCGAAGTCGTCGATGACGAGTACACGATGTCGCGCGGCCTCATGATGCGAAGAAACTGCCTTGACGGCTGGGGCATGCTTTTCGTTTACGCCGATGACGCCAAACGTTCGTTCTGGATGCACAACACTTACATCCCTCTGGACATGGTTTTCATCCGAAAAGACGGTTCCGTTTCAAATGTGATTGAAAGTGCCGAGCCGCTGAACGATATTCCCAGATACATGTCCACGGATCGCGTGCGATATGTTCTGGAACTGCCGGCCGGAACCGTGGGACGCTATCAGATCAAAAGCGGATCGACATTCGACCTTTCTGCTCTCAATTAACCGCATGGCTGCTGCATTTGATGCGGCAACGGAGTCCTCATGACAAACCTGACCCCATCCCTTGAGGATTATCTCGAGACGATTTTCCTGCTTCAGAAAGGTTCGCGCCAGGAGGCTCGCGTGCGCGACATTGCCGCCGCTCGAAATGTCAAGGCTTCCTCCGTTTCGCCCGCTCTCAAACGACTCGCTGAAATGGGCTGCCTCGAATACGAACAGCGCGAGTCCATCCGTCTGACAGACGCCGGAAAAATCGCCGCTCAGCGCGTCTACGCACGTCATGTCCTGCTCTTTCAATTCTTTCACGACATCCTCGGCATGCCCGAAGAACGTGCCCGTGAAGAAGCCTGCGGCCTCGAACACGCCCTCTCTGATGAGGGCATGGATCGGTTTGTCCGTTTCTTCGAATCCCGTTCCCTGTGCCCAAACTGCGCCGCAGCCTGCGCCTCACACGGCCTCACCTCGTCCCAGACCTGCGATGCCTGCCTAAGCCGTCCGGAACTCAAAACCCTCGATGCCGTCTGCGAGAGCCACGCCGTCACCGTCGTCCGCATTGACACCGACGGCCCGGAACGACAAGCCATCCTCGACATGGGCATCCTTCCCAACGTCAGACTCATCAAACGCATGACCACGAACTCCGGCGTCATCCTCGAACTCAATTCACACGACGTCACACTCTCCCATTATCAGTGCCAGTTCATCATCGTCACCAACTGAATTTCTGACTTTTAATAGGGGGGAACGCTATCGGCCTTCAGCCGATACGCGCTTCCCAATGCCGGCTATCTGTCGATACGCCGGCATGGCGGCCGCCTATCGGGAACGCCCCCGATACGCCGGCCGCAATTTGTGTGTAAATGCCGGATTTCGGCGCCCATGTTTTCAGCACAAAGCCAGGACGAGTTCGGACATGCGGCAAACGGCCGGTTCGAGTGCGGACTCATCGATATCAAAGACTTCGGAATGAAGAGGCGGCGCGTCTTTTGTTCCGGGTCTTCGCACCCCCATCATCGCATAAAACGACGGAATGCGTTCGCTGAAATGAGAAAAGTCTTCGGACGCCATGCTCATGGCAATATCGACAACGGCGCCGGACGGCTGCCAGATTTGCCTTGCAAGACGCGTGATTTCCGGTTCATTGACAACCGAATCGGCGCCGTAAAACTGTTCATACCGAACCTCAACATGACAGTATGAAGCCACCCCATGAACACATTCGTCAATGATCTGGCCGAGTTCAGAGAGCTGCCTGCGGGACGGAGCGCGCATGATGCCTTCAAAATGAGCCTGTCCCGCGACGACGTTAAAGGCTGTTCCGGCACTTAGCAGACACACCGAAACGACCTCCTGCGCCGGAGCGCGGCGACGGCGAACTGCCGAATATATGGCACTGACCATCTCCGAGGCCGCCCAAAGAGCATCATTACCGCGTTCCGGATAGGCCGCATGGGCTGATTTTCCCGTCACTTCGACGACAAAACGCCCCGATGCCGCCCAGACAGCGCCAGCGGCTATCCCCATATATCCCGCATCGATATCCGGATTGCAGTGCAGCGCAATCATCTTCCCAATGTGAAATCTCGACAAAACCCCCTCGTCACACATCAATTTTGCGCCCGAAGGTTTCTCTCCGGGAGCCCCTTCTTCGTTCGGCTGGAAGACAAATGCCACATCACACGGCAACTCGTCTTTCATCTGAGACAGTTTTTGAGCCACACCGAGGGCAACCGTCATGTGCGCATCATGTCCGCAGGCATGCATGCACCCTGAATGAGAAGACCATTCGTGACACAATTTTTCTTCGATCGGCAATGCATCCATGTCCGCACGATAACCGACAGATCGATCGTGTGATCGCCCGGGAAGGACTCCGACAACCCCTGTTTGTGCGATTTTATCAAAAACCTGGAGACCGAGTTCCCTGAGTTTTTCAGCCACAAAACCAGATGTCCAATGTTCGTTGAAGCCCGTTTCCGGATGGCGATGCAGTTCGCGGCGCACCTCGATAAGTTCCATATCACACCCCACAAAAAGAAATGGCGGCGCGTATGCCAATAGCGACGCCGAAGACGGCCGTATGCCGATCCTTTATTTACATATAGTCATATCTTTTCAAAACTATATATATTTATATATCATCGGCATAGGCCGTCACCAAAATATTAAAAATCATCGCCATTCTTTTCGAGAACAGCTTTAAATGCGACGAGTCGTTCGATAATCATATCAATTTTTGCAATCAGTTCCTCTGTATTGGTCAGCGAAGTGAGCTGATTTTCAAACCCCGCCGTATTGATATCGTGATTGAAACGCCGAAGTTTCTGAACGACATTTTCGAGTTTTCCACTGTTTTGAATTTGTGTATGTGCATCGCGAATGTCGATAGAACCGGAAGCAATTTCACGAATTGCCTGACGGGCATCATCATCGCCTTCCATCGCAACTTTAGCCGTTTCACTGAGCTGACGAACATCTTTTGTCGATTTGATATTTTCACTTTTCACGGCCTCAACGACTGTTTTATCGAGGTCTTTCTCACTTTCACGAACTTTTTTTATCGATGTATTTTTAAGATATGAGTCATAACAGCCGAAGTGTTTTTCATTCAAATCATCGTGATGAACCATAAATTCAATCGTCTGAATATATTTATTGGCTCTCTGGGCAGGGATGCCAAGTTCGTCGGCCATTTCCTGAATGGAAAGCCCGGTCTGCTGCTGGCGTCGATACAAATAATTGGCCTGTTCAAAGGGCTCCCAATCTTTTCGGCCGATAATATGGTATTGTCCAAGGAGGGCAAAAACAGCCTCTTCATCGATATCCTGAGGCAGAACACGGCATGGAATTTCGGCCCAGGCGTCGGGATTTTCAACCGCCAGAAGACGATAAGCCGCCAGACGGCTGTTGCCTTCCAGAACCGTCATGTCTCCCCCACGAACAAAGAGCGGTTCTATCAGTCCGCCGTTGCATTCTATCGATACTTTGAGCTGTTTGACATGCTCCATACCGCATAAATATCGTTCAATTTCCTCCTGGCTGACACTTGAATCGCCCGTCTTATTCAGGGCACAATACACGCGCGGATTATCCGCATAAAACGAAAGTTCAGTCTGAGGAATCATGCAGATTTCAATGGAAAATTCACGTTTTCCAATCGTTATTTTCTCGCTGCTCAAATCTTTCTCCATAAAAAAATCATACATGGAAAGACCATGTCGGTTCGATTTTAACAACGAATAAAAAAAAGTCGAAATTTGGAGACACCCCCCCGGCTCTCGGCAAATACTTCCTTAAAATAATGTTTTATTCAGACCTTTCTTAAGGAAGGTCTGATCAATTGTTTTTTTTTTCTGGGGCTTTGCCCCAGACCCCACCAAAGGACTGAGTCCTTTGGAAACCTCATTTTTTTAGATGATATACGCCTTTTGAGCTGCCTAACTCTTGTTCCCCGCCGGGGTCCCTCCCCCGGCTCTCATCAAATTCTGCCTTATCATTGTGTTTTGTTCAGAGGTTCCTTAACATTTTATATATAAATATATATTTACACACACCCGTATTTTTGCGCCAATACACTTATATTTTCTTGCATTATATCATAGCTATGGATTAAATAGTTCATTTGTATGTGCGCATGGAGTGCACGATAATCAGGAACAGGCATGACGATTAAATCCATTCTATATCCGGCTTTGGCAGCCGGTCTTTTACTGCCGGCACTGGCCGGTGCCGAAACCATTGAACGCATCGCTGCTGTGGCCGGTGATGAAATCATTACCCTCAACGATGTCCGTAGAGACGGCGTCATGAGATATGCCGTCAAAGGCCTTGATTTGCGCGATATCGATGATTCTCCGACTCGGGAAAAAGACCTGGAAAAACTCGTTTCGGAACTCGTTCAGCAAAAACTCATCGCCAGACAGGCCAAAAAAAATAATATCTTCATTGGCGAACGCGAAGTCGACATGCAGCTCCAGCAAATGTATCAGCAGTCGGGACAAGGCGAAGAAGCCTACAAAGCCATGATCGCTCAGGAAGGCATGGAATGGGCCGATTACAGAGCCTACCTTAGAAACGAAATCGAAATGCAGTTCGTCATCCGAAGTGAACTGGCCGGCTCTGTCTCTCCTTCCGAAAATGATATCGTCGCCTGTGCTCAGGAAAAAATTCCCGACGGCGACAAAAGCGTCACCTTCACTCTGAGTCAAATCATCATCCCTGAACTCGAGGGCGACAGTTCCGCCGGTCTGGTCAATGACTCCACTAAAGCCATCAACACCACCTGGTGGAACAGCCTCGACAATGCCATGAGCATCTATGCCGGCGGCGTTCAAAAAATTGCCGCAGCCAATCCCGACAAATTCGTCGAATATGTCCACGCCTATTCCACAGGCCGAAGCGTTGAAAGAGATGGCCTGCTCGGTGCTTTCACGCCGACCGACCTCAACAAATCTTTTGCTCCGGTCTTCGCTCTGCAAAAAAATGAAGTCTCTCCCCTCATAACAACCGGCGCCGGTTATCACATCATTCGCGTCGACGATATCGTCATGGGAGAGTCTGAGATTTGGAAAAAAACAGTTGAAAATTGCAGAGAACAAATAACAATGCGTGAAACTCAGCGTCTCATCGAATCCTGGCTCAACGATCTCATGGAAAGAAATTACGTTTCCATCCTCGTCAACCAGGACATTGCCTGGAAATGATTTATGATTTCAGAAATTCTTGAACTCAAAAAACAAAACGGAACCGTCATTCTTGCCCATAATTATGTCGATGCAGATATCCAGGACATCGCCGATTTCTGCGGCGATTCCCTCGAATTAAGCCGCAAAGCAAAATCCTGTGATGCCGAAAACATCATCTTTTGCGGCGTCAAGTTCATGGGTGAAACGGCCAAAATTCTTTCCCCTAAAGCACACGTCTTCATGCCCGCCCCGGATGCCGGATGCCCCATGGCCGATATGTGTGATCCCATGGAACTGCAGGCTTTTAAAGCAGATCATCCCGACCACGTGCTCGTGGCTTACGTCAATACAACGGCTCTCACAAAATCTCTCGTCGATATTTGTGTCACGTCCGGAAATGCCGAAAAAATCATTACAAAACTCGGCACAGATAAGCCCATAACGTTTTTGCCCGACCGAAATCTCGGCGCCAACCTCAACAAAAAACTCAATATACACATGAATTTGTGGCACGGATGCTGTCCCATTCACAACCGTGTCTCTGTTCAGGATATCTTAAATGCAAAAAATAAATATCCTGGGGCACCGGTCATGGTTCATCTCGAATGCCAACCCGAAGTCGTGGACATCGCCGATGCAGCTCTTTCAACGGCCGGAATGCTCAAATATGTCGAAAACTCACCGGCCAAATCATTCATCGTCGGGACAGAAAAAGGCATGCTTCACCGCCTTGAACTCTCATTCCCGGACAGAACGTTTTATGCCGTTGAACCGAACATTCTCTGTGTCGATATGAAAAAACCGACGCTTGCTCAGGTTCGTGACTGCCTTCTCGGAAAAGGACATGAAATCATTCTCCCGGATGAAATCATTGAAGCAGCCGCACGTCCCATCATTCGAATGCTTGATATGGCCTAAGGAGCTTCTGATTAAAATTGTATGCTTTTTTGGGGCTTTGCCCAAAACCCCACCAAGGGGCTGAGCCCTTTGGAAACCTCAATATTTTTAGGTAGTATAAGTCTTTTGGGCTGCCTAGCCTCTGTGCCTCGTCGGCCCCCCCGACTTTCATCATTTTCAGCCTATAAATATCGTTTCATTCAAAGGTTCCCTTATTGTTTATTTCATCATGCCAAAACAAATTAAGCCGCGTCAATCTGGCGCGGCTTTTTTCGTATTTGACAAAAATTTAATCGCAATCTGTCATCACATCATTCCAATTGCCGCATAAATCAATGACTTCATGCAGACTGGTTTCATCGTGATGACAGACCTTGCTTTAAAATTATTTCGAAGTAACCGTGATGGATTTAATCTTTATCACGTTTGTTCCCCCATTTGCATGAGAAAGCGTAAAGCCCGTTGCCGATGCACTCATTTCAAATGAATCGCTCTGAGGTGCGTCAGCTGTTTTCAACTCAAATGTTTGGGACTTGGCAGTGGATGCATTATCAGCAATCGTCAGTTTATTTGCGGCAGAACTCACACTCCATGTGACTTGAACTGTACTTCCGGCAGGGACATTCGTTGCTTTTATATATTGTGCATTTGTCTTTAAGTTCGCCGTATTTCCAGCCAGTTGTGCATTCACATTGAACTCAAGTTTCATATTATTGGCAAATGTCAACGTGGCTGTTTTGCTCTTGTAATTAGTATCATCACATCCATCTTCTGCAATATCGGCATTTGCTTTTTTCAATGCACTGCAACTACTCGATTCAAACACAACAGCAACTTCAGAAGATGAAACTTCGCCGCCAGATTTTTCATCCGTGCATTCACCGTAGCGATAGCCACTGAGATCGTTAATGGTGCAATACGGTGTTGCGCCAGTACATGCATCTGATTCTGACATTTCGATCTCGCCATCGTAACAAACGACAACCCACTCGACTCCATTGACCGTCTTGCAGAAAGAACCATCCTCATTTTTTCCACATTTTGGCACTTCGACATCGCTGCCTAATTTCTTACAGGCTCCTTCCAGGCAAATCTCATCTTCTTCACAATCGGTTGCCAGCTCGCACTCTTCGTCGCCGCCTTCATCTTTCATACAAACGCCATAGCCGCTGCATTTGTAACCGCTTTTACTGCAGTCTGCATCACTGTTGCAGCCGCATCCCTCTTCTCCAAAAAGCTCGACGCAAACGTCTCCTGCATAATCATCACCGCTCATGGCTCTGCAGGCTGCTGCCGAACATCCGCCTTCCGATCCTTTCGGTACACAGGAATACAATCCGGTTTCTTCATCGTCTGTACAGACTTCACCTTCGCCGCAATCCGAATCATTCAAACAGGCAACACACATTCCCCATTCTTCATCACATTTGCGGCCGCCCTCGCTGTTGGCACAATCAGCATCTGAATCACATTCATAACACTCATTATTATCAGAACATAAAGGCATATCCGACGGGCAATCGGCATTCGATTCACAACCGCACCACGATTCACCCATTTCTTCATCAAGAATACATTTCATTCCATACGACGTGCAATTGCCCTGAAAATACTCATAATCAACATCAACCTCTCCATCAAAACAATCGTAAGCCCATGACTCACCATTGATCACCTTACAAACGCCATACTCATCGTCCGCAGAGCAAACCAGGTCATCTTCTGTCGTGACAGGCGAAGTTCCTCCCTCACAATTACCGTTTTTGCAGGACGTTCCAGCCGTACATGCCGCCTGATCAACCCACGCGCCGGCAACGCACTTCTGTGGAACACCACTGCCACTGCACTGCGTCGCACCGTCCGTGCATTTCGACGGTTCACCGGCGCCGCTGCATGCGCCGCCTACACACTTCTGTCCGTTTGTACATGTCGCCTGGTCAACCCACGCACCGGCAATGCACTTCTGCGGAACGCCACTGGCACTGCACTGAGACGCTCCATCCGTACATTTCGTCGTATCCCCTGCTTTCTGACAAAAGCCGCTCACACAGCTCGTTCCACTTGTGCAGGCTGTCTGATCAACCCACGCTCCTTTTACACATTTCTGCGGAATCCCGGCGGCACTGCACTCAAGGGCATTCTCAGTACAGGGTTTTGTTGAATCGGCGGCACATACGCCATTGACGCACTTATTTCCATTCGTACATGCCGACATATTTCCCCACACACCGCCAACACATTTCTGCGGTATGCCTGCGGCACTGCACTGCGTCGCCCCTTCGGTGCATTTTTCCTTGCTTTCCGTGGAATCATCATCACACGCACTCGCAAACAACAACACACCCATGGACAATACCAACGCTATACGATTCTTCATTATCTGTTTCCTTCTTGCTCAAAAAAAAAGTGCGCATCGCGCACTTTCAAAACATCAGCTTTTTTCGTTTACTGATTTGCTTAACGCACCAAAAACCATCAAAAAGCTCGACAAATAACCGCGAAATTGACGAAATTCAATGTCGAATTCCACCGTTTCTCTATTCCAGACATCCTCACAAAATTCAAGCATTTGAAACAATTTTTATACAAACTCGGTTACAGCATCTCACCCAGGGAGCCTCTGAACAAAATGATAATTTAAGGAAGTAATTGTCGAGAGCCGGGGATGGGGACCCGGCGAGGAACGATTAGGCAGCCCAAAAGGCTTAAACCACCTAAAATATTGAGGATTCCAAAGGGCTCAGCCCTTTGGCGGGGTTCGGGGCAGAGCCCCGACGGGGTCTGGGGCAGAGCCCCGACGGGGTCTGGGGCAGAGCCCCGGCTGAACTGTAACCAACCCGGTTATATTCTCGACAACAATACTTTTCGTTTCAAACTTCTTTCCATGACATCACATATCTCACTGCCGGCGCGATCCGTGATATCACCAACAATTGCAGCAATATGAGGCCGACGCGAAAGAAGTTCCCGAGCCGCATGACAGATATCTTCCTTGCTCACTTTCAACAGCAACGAACATCGATCGCGTAAATTACATGACATATTCTGGAGCTTCATCGTGCTAATCCACTGCGCCAGCTGCGCCGCACCATCCTGCATTCCGATATGTTCCCAAATCACTCTGCGGCGTATCCTCTGATATTCTTCCTCTTCAAGACCTTTTTCACAGATTTCTTCCAACAATTCATATACGGCACTCAGGACTTTTGCCACCCGTCGATGCCGACAAGTCACCCTGATCTGAAACAAGGTTGACTCCTGGGTCGTACTCAAAAATGCCTCGGCATCGTAAACAAGTGCCAGTTCCTCAACCAGACGCCTTGAAAGTCTCGATGCCATGCCATCATCCAGAACACGGACAAGCATCTCGTAGGCACCAAACTCCGGTGCCGGTGCCGGACAGCACAAAAATCCCAACAAAGCCTCGCTTTGCGTCGCTCCGTCATACTGCTTGATACAAAGACGCGGCTCCACATCCCTGCCCGTCAATAAACTCTCGCGATAAACCTCCGGCATCTCACGACGTCGCCACGGCGACGCCTTCTTGCGAACCTCACTGAATGCTTCTTCAAGAGCCGGTTGCAATTCCTCAGTCTTCCCCAATGGCCCGCATATCACGAGAAGCATGTTGTCTGACGCATAATGCGCTTCGTAAAATTCCCTCACATCTTCTCTCGAAATGCCTTTCAAATCACCGGGATCTCCCGCAATCGGATGGCCTGCATCCCCGTAAAACAGCGAAACAAGCAAATCATCAACATTGATGAGCGATTCATCGCCGTCATAATCCCCTATGATTTCCTCACGAATGATGTCGCGTTCTGCCGCAATCCCCATCAGTTTCGGCTTCGAGATCACTTCACCCAGAAGCTGCAGTACATCCCCTAACGATTCCCTCGGCATGGAAACATCAAAACTCGTTACTTCCCTCGCCGTATAGGCATTAAAATCCGCACCAACAGCCTCAAATGCCTCCGACAATTCACGCAAACTCGGATGTCGACTCGACCCCCGAAATATCAGATGCTCCAGCATGTGCGCTGTCCCCGGATGACGCTCATCACGGCACCCGGAAGCCACATTCAGAAGCAAACATATTCGATGAAGCTCCGCTCTTCGACAAAGCTGGCATTTCAAACCATTCGATAATTGAAGTTCCTCTAATTTCAACGGTTCCGGAAGTTCTTGCATGACTCTGTTCCCATTCAATGGTTACGCGATTGACTACGCCTCGACATTATAAATCTATCAACACAAAATTCAATTTACGCAGATTCACAACAATTCATAAATTTGACCCTCTTTCTTCATGGGATTAAACCATCACTCGGGCATTCGCCCTTTTCTTTTTCAGGATCTTCGTCATGAAACACATCAGCAAACTCGCCATTCTTCTTTCTGTAGCCGCAGTTCTTTATTTATTATGTGCAGTCGCCATGCTCACGCCGATGCAAAGTCTCGGTCTCTATGGCGGAATGGCCCTCTCGCTGCTTCTTACCGCAGCCCTTTTCTACATCACGCTTCATCTTCAGAAAGTCACGCATGTCAATGACAGTGCAAAGACCGATGATGATAAGAAGGCCGAAAATAATGATAAAAAAGATGAGGTAAATAAGGACGTCGAGTGCAAAGACGACAAACAAAATACCCCGGAAACTGTTGAAAAAGTTCAGGAAAATTCACAACCCACAGCTTCTCTCGATTCAAAAGAAGCCGCTTCAAACGCCTCTGATGAGGCATCAAAATCTGAACAAAACCAAGACGCTTCTGATAAAACGTAATATTTATATAATATTTGCCGTCCCTATTGCCTTCGGCAATACAGGAACGGCGGCATGCCTATGGCACAGCCATACGGCATGCCCAAAACCGGGCGCACCAACTTGCTTTTTCACTCCACCTGCTGACTCTGGTGCGCAAATTCCGTCCAAAACACGGGCCTTATCCACGACAAAATCAGCCCCAGCGTCACCAGAACCGCAGAAATTGCGAGCTTTCCAATCAGCATTTCGCACATGGCTGCACCATAAAACACGAGAACACCGATATCCGGAACAATCCAGACCGCAAGTCCCTTGAGAGGTGCATATATCAAATCCTTAAACCCACGAACCGTCGAAGACGCAATGCCTCCGCCCAATGCAACCTGTTCTGCCATTACTGCCGGTTTCAATATTGAACATAACAAACACATCAATGCAGATATTGATGACAAAAAAACACCCCAAAATCCGCCATTAACACTCAATTCATATATTCCGCCAAACACTCCCAAAATACATATTCCTTCACCAATAATATATATTAAATCAATGCCCATAACTGCCGGAAAATCGCGAATCCATCGTTCCTTTCGACCATATTTTTCGCTTCCTTCGGCCAAATACCGCCACCAAAACAGGCGGCATGCCGCCGAAAAAAACGCCCATCCCGTCACCAAAAAGCCGACAACAAT